>CBINBY010000107.1:0-14828 GCA_966248995.1 uncultured Burkholderiales bacterium
GCTCAGTTGGTAGAGCAGCGCATTCGTAATGCGAAGGTCGAGGGTTCGACTCCTTTCACCGGCACCAATTGAGAAAGGGCCCCACGCAAGCGGGGCCCTTTTGCTTTTGCGGTGCACTTTGCGCGAACGCCGCCCTTCCTCTGCCGCGCGACCATGGGCGCGGCTCACGGCGGCGCCGAACCGCACGCGTGGAAGTTGCATACGTGCTGTTCGGCCAGACCTTGCGTCGCGTGGCGGAACCAGCGGCACGTGGATTGCTCCGTAGACATCATGGGACCGACAACCGCCTCGCGGCGGCATGCGCCCAACGCCATGGGTCCGGGGGATCCGCCTGCTGCCTTTGTGCTGCGTCATCCGGGCGCCTTCGCGGTGCAGACGCTGAAGGCCTTCCGTGCCAACCAGGGCTTGTTGCTGGCGGGCGCGGTGGCCTACTACTCGTTGCTGTCCATCGTTCCGCTGCTCATCCTCTGCGCGATCGCCATCTCCCATGTCGTGGAGCCGGCTGCGCTCCTGGAAGCCATCGGCCGCTATCTGGCGTGGTTGCTGCCGGCACAGTCTCGAGCCATCGTCGCGGAACTCCAGAATTTCCTGGATCACCGTGACGTCATCGGATGGGTCCTGCTCGGAACGCTGCTCTTCTTCAGTTCGCTCGCCTTCACCGTTCTGGAAAACGCGATGTCCGTGATCTTCCTGCACCGCGTTGCAGTACGACGTCGTCACTTCATCGTGTCCGCCCTGCTGCCCTACTGCTACATCCTGTGCCTTGGTGTGGGCCTGCTGCTTGTCACCCTGGTGTCCGGTACGTTGCAGGCCTTGGGCCAGGAGAGCATTGAGTTTCTCGGCGCCACCTGGTCGCTGGGCGGTGTGTCAGGCGTGCTGCTTTACCTGCTGGGCGTGACCGGCGAGCTGTTCCTGCTCACCTCGATCTACATGGTCATGCCTGTGGGCAGGCTTTCACTGCGCCACGCGCTGATCGGAGGCGTGACGGCGACCGTGTTGTGGGAGCTGACACGCCACCTGCTGGTGTGGTACTTCGCCACCCTGTCGCAGGTGAGCGTGGTGTACGGCTCGCTCACCACCGCGATCGTGGTGCTGCTGAGCCTGGAGGCCGCAGCAGCATTGGTGTTGTTCGGCGCCCAGGTGATCTCGGAGTACGAGCGCCTTGGACAGGAGCCGCCAGCGGCCCCACCGCGGCCACTGCGCACCGAATGAAGGATTGAGGGATGAGACCTCTCATCCGAACCGCCCCTGCAGGAACCATCCACCACTCGATTTGGGCATCCGGGCACGATAGATCCACACCAGTGCGCCATCGTGTGCCTGGGCTATGAAGTAGTCACGCTCGGCCAGGGACTCATCCCACCAGCCCGATTCGATGCGTTCCGGCCCGCACAGCAGGCGCAGCGGGCGACCATCGAGCAAGGGATGCGGCCCCTGCTCCTGCAAAGGCTCGGGGTCCGCCAGCAGCCAGACCGGGTGATTCAGGGCAGGCGGTCGCAGTCGCTTCTGAGCGCCCGCCCCCCGCGGGGGGCGGGCTGGCATTTCCTTGAGACCCGGCACTTCAGCAGAAGCATGCTGCCGGAGCGGCTTGAAAACAGGCGCCTCCCGCTGCTGACGAGCCGGCTTCTGCCCGGAAGGGACAGGCTCCGATACGGCGCCCACCGAATACAGAGCGGTCGCGCATTCCGGGCGGTGGTCTTCGACCAGCGCCAGACGCCGTACCCGCTCGCTGCCCAGTCGAGCCTGCAGCCGTTCGATCAACCGGGTCAGGCCTTCGCATTCGTGCTGGACCGTTGGGAAGAGCTCTCCATGTGCAGGCAATCCGTAAGACACATCATCGCAATCCAGGCGCAGTTCCAGCGTGGGCGCTGGCAGCGCAAGTCGCGCCAGCCGTTCGCGCAGCAACACCAGCAGATGTGACGCATCACGCGTAGGCTGGGCCAACGCGATCTCCAGCCGGGTTTCGGAATGCGCATCGGTATCGCGACGATGACGTGGCTCATGCTGCATGCGCAGGGTGTAGCGGCGAACCTGGGCATGTCGAGCCGATGCCCAAGCGACCAGGCGGGCGAGCAGGATGGCCGCGCCATGCAGCATCTGCTCGGTGGTGTCCGCACGCGCGAAAAGCTCGAGCCGGCTCTCGAATCGCTCCGGCAGGACGATGAAGCGACGCGGGTCAGGCCGTGCGCCGCGTGCGCGGTCAATGGCTTCCAGCAGTGGCTCGCCAAAACGACGCGCCAACCCGCTGCGCGGCAAGCCGCGCAGATCGGACAGGGTGCGCAACCTCATGCCTTGCAGCGCCTCCCAATGCTCTCGCGCCGGCCCCCACAGCCACAACGGCACGTCATCGAGCAGATGTTGAAGCGCAGGCAGGTCATCGGCGTGCCGGCCTCCCGGCGTCTGCGGCATGCGCGCCAGCAGTGCCGCTCCACCTGCCGTGGGTGCGCAAGCGCAACGGACCGTATGGTTCAAAGGCGCGATTGCGGCACTCAGGCGGCGCAGCAAGGCCTGCCGCCCACGGAAATAGCGCAAGCTGGCATGCACCTCCAGCAACACGGTATGCGGTGCATCGGCCGGATCATTCGCGGGCTCCAAGGCCACGGACGGTGTGAATGCCAATGCGGCATGCGCCACACCGGTGATGGCCTGCCTGTCTCGTAAGGCGCAGGCCTGACCCAGCACGATGTCGGGTGACAAAGCCAAGGCCGTGGCCCGCTTCATGCCGCCCTTCACACCGCGTGCCTGCGCGGCGGCATTGGCGCAAGCGATGTGGTGTGCCTCCACCAGCGCCACCGGCACCTGTCCCGCCGCCGCACCGTCCTGAACCTCCACCGGCAGGGTCTCGGTGAAGGATTCCAGCGACAACAAGGGCAAGTGCAACGCAATCCAGAGCATGGTGGGCCTGCAAGCTCATGCCGCCAGGTTGACGAAGGTGGCCGTATGCAGCGTCTGAGACTCGCGACGCTGCGGCTGCGAGGCAGTCAGCGCCCGCCAGCGCGCGACAGCTGGAAGTACTGATGGCAGGTCGACGTGCAAGGGCGCTTCCAGTGGCGGACCACGCCGCTTCAGCAGACGAATCTGCAGCGTATCCGCGCCACCGGGATGCAGAGCCAGGCGCAGCGGTGCGGCCGTAGGACACTGCTGCGCCGTCAGCTCCCGGAACATGAAAGCGGGCCCGTCGTGCGCCTGCGCCGCCAATTGCAGACGGCGCAAACGCTCCGCTCTCATGCGAGGCGGTAGCCAGGCGAGCACAGCGCCCACATACCCGCTCCTGAGCGACTGCTCCAGCGCCCACAAGGAATCAGCGCCAGCCAGGGCCTGGCATCGGGTATGAATCACCAGCAGCTGTTCCAGGTTCAGCCCCAGCTGCCACAGCGCCCAGGCCGACAGCGCCTGGGGCGGATCGAACATCATCACCATCCGACCGGCCTGCTGCAAGGCGACCAGGCATGCCCCCAGCAAACGGATTTCCCCCACCCCGGCATGCGGCAGTAGCAGTTCGGTGAGCACGCGGCGCGGCCATCCTCCACCGGGCAGTTGTGCATCGAGGATGGCAAAGCCGCTGGGAACGGCGTGCTCGGCATGACGGCCCAGCTGGTGACCCAGCCAGAGATCAGGGTGCAGTCTCTCGGGCGAGACGCGTTGGCGTAACGCCGCAGATGCCGGTGATGCGGGTGCCGTACCGGCTGAACCGGCTGCAGGAGGAGGCGATGAAACTGCGGAAGACATGACGGGCAGACAGATACTGTATCTTTATACAGTATCTGTCTGCCCGTAAAAACCCAGGCAAAACCCGATCTCGTCGTGCCGGCCCAAAGGCCCCGGAAAGATGCAGGCCTTGCCGCCTTTAGGCGAATTCCTGGCGGATACCCGGCGACATCAGTGAGCGGATGATCCAGCCCAGAAGCGCGCATCCACCCAGCGTGACCACCACCGCCATCACGCGCGCCGCGGTGACGAAGCCGCCGAACACACTGAGTGCATGCGGTGGCATGGTTACACGGGCCAGCGTGCTTTCCACCACCGACTGCACCATCTCATGCTGCAGCCACAACCCGGCCAGATTCAATGCAATGGCCAATGCCAGAAGGGAGATGAACGTGCAGCGCGCCCAGTTCAACCGCATCAGCAGACCGATGGCCGAAATCATCGTGGCAAGCGACATGGCCAAGCCAGCGATCGCCACCCAAGGCAGATAGGCCATCAGCAGACCAATGAGCGGCGGCAACGATGCACGGCTGCCCGCCTCCGCGATCCCCGGGAGCAGCGAGGCGATGTAGGCGTTCTGCACCAGGGCCCATCCGCTGGCCAGCACACTCAACACGATGAACGCCCAGGCCGTGGCAGTGACGAACACTGACCGGGCTCCGACATTGATGGTCTGTGGCATGGCAAGCTCCCGCCGCAATCACAGCAGCGACCCTCTTGAGTCGACGCAGGGCCGCCCCAAGTTGACTCACCCCCCTCGGGGGGCGGAAACGTCGAAGACGTTTCCTGGGGGCAGTCTCGAATGAGTGGATTGTCAAGAGCGGTCATTGACACGGCATTCCCTTGCATGCGGGTCACCCCGCGTTCTTGGGACCGGGAAATCCATAGCTGGCATCCACACTCGCGCGCGCAATCCACTGCTCGCCGCGCCGGTCGACTAGCCGAAGCGCACGGCGTAGACGGGCGGCAGCAGATGAGTGACCTCACTCCATGAATCGCCCGCATCCGCGCTGGACCACAGGCCGCCGGTGGTACTGCCCATCATCAGATGCTGCCCATCGTTTGCGACCGCCAGCCCATGGCGGTACACGAGGTCGTAGCAGGACGATTGCGGCAGCCCTTCGCGCAGCGTCTCGAAGGTCATGCCGCCGTCGGTCGTGCGATTCACGGCCAGTGCACCGGCCACCGGCACACGTTGCTGGTCCGCTACCGCGGGAACGAGCCATGCCGTGTCTGCCCGCGAAGGATGGGCGGCCACCGCGAACCCGAAGTTCGACAGGGGCGCCGTGATGATTTCCTCCCAGGACTTGGCGTTGTTCGTGGAACGCCAGATACCGTTGTGATGCTGCGTCCACAACACATCGGGATGGCTGGCGCAGCGCACCACGCAATGCGGATCCTGAGCGTTGGGGTTCTCCGCCTGCTCCGGCGGCATGTACACGGCCCGCATGCCGCGGGTCTGGGCCGTCCAAGTGCGGCCCTCGTCGCAGCTCCTCCATACACCACCGCAACTGATGCCCACCAGCAATTCGGTCGATCGCTCCGGATGCAGGCAAATGGAATGGATGCCGGGCACGTCATAGCCGCCGCCGAACCACTCGGTGCGCCCCGGCTGCTGCCACAGCGACTCGTTGAGCTGCCAGTTGACCCCACCGTCGTCGGAACGGAACAGGCCGCCGGGCAACGTGCCGGCCCAAACGGTGTCGCCTTGCGCCGCAAAGGACCATATCTGCACAAGCTTCCAAGCCGGTCCCTTCGTCTGCGCCGGCTGCGCCGGGTAGGCTGGCGTGGTTACCTCCTGCCAGTGGCGGCCGCCGTCATCAGAGGCATGCACCTTCACTCCGAAATGGCCGAGGTTGAGGGCGGCGAACATGCGACCCGAGGGTATCGGAGGCAAGAGCATGGATACCGGTTCGCCGAGGAAGCTGACATGCGCAATGGTCCAACCATCCCGCTGGCGGCGCATCTCGAACAGTCCTTTGCGGGTGGCCACCCAGGCGCGATCAGTCATGTCATATCTCCTCACCCGTGTCGGGCGCCGAAACCTCTAGCCGCCCGAAAGCGCCTGCAGCACATGTACCCGACTGTCGGGACGCAGCGTTTCGTCGAGCCGCTGGCGGTTTTCGCTGCGCCGGCCATCCACGAACACGACGACATTGGCCCGCAAATGGGCCTGGTCGTCCAGCACATAACCGCGCAGCCGGGGATTCACCGCGAAAGCTGCTTCGAGCGCTTCGCGAAGCGTGGCCACATCGGTATCGATCACCGGTATGTCCGTGAAGCGTTTGAGCTGTGGAGTGAACTCGATGCGAGCCATGGGCCGCGATGATGCTCCTGCTGCCCTTCCTCGCCAATAGCCCGTGGCGGAACTATGTCAGGTCCCCCGCGAGGCACGCGACTGTTTCGGGCGTGATGTTGACGTGCGCCGGGTAGTAAGTGTGGTCACAACCGAGCTTGACCGCTGCGCCAGCACGCACTGCCTCGCGCGCCGCGGGGGGGAACTCGAAACGCAGGAAGTGCACTGACGAAGTCTTCTCGTCGGTCTCTCGGTCCAGGTCCTCATCGGCGACCGCGTAGATGCGCGCAGGACCCTCCACCTCGACGAACATCCGGTCCTCCACGCCGATGAGTCGCGCCAGCTCCCGCCGGCGCTCGTGCACATCGGGGTACTCGACGAGCATGGTGGCCTTCCAGTTGGTCCCATCGGGCACCAGCGGCGCATAAGCGTCGATTTCGTTTCGGATGCCATCCTCGTCGAATATCTTCTCGATATGCAGCATCTCCTGGATCTGGCGCCGGATGGTCTGCTCGTCCTCGAACTGCACGCTGACGTGCTCGCCCAGCCTCACCGTGCGAAGACGCCGATGCGCAAGCACCTTCGCTCGCTCCGTCTTGCGCACTTTTGCGTAGGCCTCGAGTGTCAAAAGGGAGTCGGGCGTGATCGTCGCCATAGATCGCTCCCGGTGATTCAAAGCCCGTAGGCGAATCGGACCAGGCTGAGCGGATGCCGCAGTTTTGCCGCGGGCAGCTGGTTCACTTCCAGGCCTTGCGCAATGTGGTGACCAGCCAGCGCGCAGTCGGAGCTGATGTAGTCCGGCTGGTCCTTGGCCATCGCCTTGAACACCGGCTTGCCGATCTTCATGGCGATGGGGTGCGTGGCGGTCTTGACACCGTACGTGCCCGCGTGGCCCGAGCAGCGTTCCACGGTGTTGAGCTGCACCGTGACCTTCTGACCGATGAGCTTGAGCATCTCCTCCGTCTTGCGTCCGATGTTCTGCACGCGGGCATGGCAGGGAACGTGGTAGCTCACTTTGCCGAGGTCATTCTTGAAGTCGGTCTTCAGCAGCCCGTCGCGATGTCGCGCGACGAAGTATTCAAAGGGGTCGAACATGGCCTCCTTCACGGCCTGCGTGTCGGGACATTCCGGGAACATGAGCGGCAGCTCCTGCTTGAACATCAGCGTGCAGCTCGGAACCGCCGACAGGATCGCGTAGCCGTCCTTCGCGTAGCGGGCCAGAACAGGCATGTTGGCTTCCTTCTGCCGCGCTACGCCTTCGAGATCGCCCAGCTCGAACTTCGGCATGCCGCAGCACTTTTCCTTCTCGACGATCGTGTAGGGGATGTCGTTGTGCTCCAGCAGCCGGATCAGGTCGTGGCCGATGCCCGGCTCGTTGTAGTTGACGTAACAGGTGGAAAAGATCGCCACCTTGCCCGGGGTTCGCTCTCCGTCCTTCACGACACCGTTGGTCTTCTTCTTCGCGCTCCAGCGGAAGCGCCAGCTCGCAAGCTCAGGCAGCCAGGCCTCAGGATGGACGTGCAGTGCTTTGTCGAGAAGCTTGCGGGCGGGCCTGGTTCGGTTCATTGCATTGGCCATTTGCACGACCACCGGTATGCCGGCGAACTGTCCGTGCTTATCGGTCGAGGCGAGAAATCGCTCGCCCGCACCCAAGCCACCCTGCCTGAACTTGACGGCCTTGGCGCGCAGCATGGTGTGCGGGAAGTCCAGATTCCATGGATGCGGCGGCACGTATGGGCACTTGGTCATGTAGCACAGGTCACACAGGTAGCACTGGTCGATGACCTTCCAGTAGTCCTTCCTGTCAACTTCGTGAACCTCACCATCGGCCGTTGCGTCGACCAGGTCGAACAGCGTAGGAAAGGCATGGCACAGGCTCACGCAGCGGCGGCACCCGTGGCAGATGTCGTACACCCGCTCCAGTTCCTTGAAGCACGCGGCGGCGTCGTAATAGGCGGAACCTCTCCAGTCGATGGCGTGACGGGTAGGTGCTTCCAGGCTGCCTTCACGAATCATGATCACCTCGTCGTGGCCATTCGACGACTCCCGGGCGAAGCAATCTGGACTCCTAGAACGAACAAGGGGGACAACGCCCCCCATGCGCTGAGTGCTTGCGTGGCTCAGTCGACCAGCACATCCAAGGCCTTCTGGTAGCGGTTGGCATGCGACCGCTCGGCCTTGGCCAGTGTCTCGAACCAGTCGGCGATCTCGTCGAAACCCTCTTCGCGGGCCTGCTTGGCCATACCTGGGTACATGTCGGTGTACTCGTGCGTCTCGCCTGCCACCGCGGCCTTGAGGTTGTCGCGGGTGCCGCCTATGGGCAGTCCGGTTGCGGGATCGCCCACGGCTTCGAGGAACTCCAGGTGACCATGGGCGTGACCGGTTTCGCCCTCCGCGGTGGAACGGAACAGCGCCGCAATGTCGTTCTGTCCTTCGATATCGGCCTTGTTCGCGAAGTAAAGGTAGCGGCGATTGGCCTGGGATTCACCCGCGAACGCGTCCTTCAGGTTCTGCTCGGTCTTCGATCCTTTCAAGCCCATCACAGTCTCCTTACAGGGGGGAAGGGAACGGCCGGCTGCTGCGCTGCAGGCGGCGCATATGGGGGACCCTAATGCAGCGCCGCACTTCATGCCAATACAAAGGGTTTATGCAGTGCATTGAGCAATGCAATCAGCGTAATGTCGATTAACTATCGGGCGACCACGGGGCAGCCGGGTCGGTCCAAATCCATACCGCGAGTGCACCGAACGCCAGACTTGGCCGCCCCGTGTTTGTGGTGAGCTAGAATGCCGGCCGCAGTGGGGGGGTAGCTCAGCTGGGAGAGCGTCGCGTTCGCAATGCGAAGGTCGGGAGTTCGATCCTCCTCCTCTCCACCACTCAATGGCAAAGCCTGACTTCGGTCAGGCTTTTTTCTGCATCTCGTTTGCCGGAATTGTGCGAAGCGGGAGCCCGTGTGCAAACGCTTCTGCAAGAACGTAACCTGCGGTGCAAGGGAGCCCTTTCCGCGGTTGGGTCATCTCAATCGGTGCTGTCCCGCTGCGTCACAAGAAGCACGTCCGCGTTGCCCCACCGGCTGCACGATGGCATCTCCCTTGCTTGGCCCGATCTCATTCAGGGATGGGTGCCAACATGGAAAGAGACGTGTTACAGGTCTTGGGGAAAGACCACGCCGTGATTGCCTGGTTGGCAGACCGGCTGGTAGCGAGCCCACCGGGTCGCGCCCGCAGCCTCGTGTTCAACGAATTCTCCCGCACGCTAGGAGCGCACTTGGCAGTGATCGACCGCACCGTGCTTCCTGCTCTTCGCACCTGTGGCTGGCGTGGCCTGACCTCTGACGTATTGAGTGGCCACATGGCCTTGAAACGGCGGCTGGCCGAGGTGCTCACGCTCGCACCCGACGACGAGGAGTTCGACGCGGCCAGGTCACAACTCGTCACGGAAGTGGCGAAGCAACGGTGCCGTGAACAAGACGCGCTCCTCCCCGTCCTGAACGAGTGTCTGGACGATGCGCAGCGCTCCATGCTGGCCCTGGACGCCGAACTGCACCTCACCAGCCTGCTTGGTCAGACGAATGAGATGATGTTCGAGAACGTCGGCATGACACGAGCGGCGGACGAACTGTTGGAAGAGGCGTACTTGGTGCTCGGCAGTTTCCCGGCAGCGGGAGCACCTCTCGCGGGCAACCATTGACATTGACGCCCCTTGCCGCTCATTCGCAGAGCAGCTCCGCGATGAGCCTGAGCGCCTCTTCAAGCTTGTAAGGCTTGCTCAGAAAGGCGTCGTAGGCATCGAAATGGTCCCGGACCGCCTCCTCGGGCAGACAGCTATTCATCACGATCTTCACGCTTCGCGTGTCAGGCGACGCTCGCAGCGCCTGCGCCATCTGTGCACCGCTCATCACGGGCATGATGAAGTCAAGCACTACCAGTTGCGGCCGCACTTCCCGGACACGGGCGAGGCCTTGTTGACCATTGGCCGCGCAGTAAGTGCGATACCCCTCCTCCTCAAGGATGAGGCTCAGCACCTCGGCGCTGGCCAGCTCGTCGTCAACGACCAGTACCGTCTTCACGCGCCTGTTCCATGGTGCGGTGTGGGCCGAAGGGCTGGCTTGCCTCCACCCTGATTGGCGGAGGTACGGGCCCTCAATCGTGGCCGTCTGAAACCTGCGAAACAGCAAACCACATGCCTCGACAACGACGAGGACTGCTGAAGGTGTCAGCGTGCGCAGCAGAGCCCAAAAAACAAACCCCTCCCGGACCGTCAAAGGTGGGAGGGGTGGGCGGCTGAAGCCGCCAGTCGGAACTCCGGGGGATTCAAGCCCCGGGGTTCCCGGCGCGCAGAGACTGCGCCGTTCACAATGCCTGTCAACAGGCAAGACAAAGGTATGCCAGCACGCCGAAAGGGTCAAGGCCGTTCATCGAGACCGATGCATCCCAGCGCAAAGCCGCCTTGCTCCTTGCCGCACGGCCTCATGATGTCGCTCACGATTTCCGTAGCGCGTCGAAGCGCTGCGCTGTCCATGACGATCGGCCGCCCCCATTCGCGCTGTGTCTCTCCGGGCCACTTGTGTGTCGCGTCCAGCCCCATCTTGCCGCCCAGCCCGCTGACGGGGGAGGCGAAGTCCAGATAGTCAATGGGAGTCTGATGGACGAGTGTCGTGTCGCGCACCGGGTCCACCCGCGTGGTGATAGCCCACACCACCTCGGCCCAGCTGCGGATATCCACGTCGTCATCCGTCACCACGATGAACTTCGTATACATGAACTGCCGCAGGAAGCTCCACAAGCCGAACATCAATCGTTTGGCATGCCCTGCGTAACTTTTGCGCATGCTGATGATTGCCATGCGATAGCTGCATCCTTCAGGCGGAAGGTAGAAGTCCACGATCTCGGGAAACTGCTTCTGCAGAATGGGGACGAACACTTCATTGAGTGCCACACCGAGCACAGCCGGTTCGTCGGGTGGCTTGCCGGTGTAGGTCGAGTGGTAGATCGGCTGATGACGTGATGTCATACGCACGATGTCGAACACCGGAAACCAGTCCTGCTCGTTGTAGTAGCCCGTGTGGTCGCCGAACGGTCCTTCCAGCGCATGCAAATAGCCGCCCTGCTCTTTCAGCGGCACTCCGTATTCGCTGTGGCCGCTGTAGCCCGGCGTGGCCGTAGGTATGTGCCCCTCTAGAACGATTTCAGCCCTTGCGGGCACTTGCAGCGTTAGGCCGGACTCTCCGACAGACGCATCGACCACCTCGGTCCGGCTGCCCCTCAGTAGACCGGCGAACTGGTACTCGGACAGGCTATCGGGTACGGGTGTCACGGCCCCGAGGATGGTCGCTGGGTCAGCACCGAGGGCCACCGCCATAGGGAAAGGCGTGCCAGGATTGGCGAGCGCGAACTCGCGAAAGTCCAACGCCCCCCCTCGGTGTGCGAGCCAACGCATGATGACTTGGCGGGGCGCAATGACCTGCTGTCGGTATATGCCCAGGTTCTGCCTGCGACGCGATTGCGCCACCGACTGCGGCCCGCGCGTAATGACGAGCCCCCACGTGATGAGCGGCCCTGCATCACCGGGCCAGCAGACCTGCACGGGCAACTTGCCCAGGTCGACATCAGATCCTTCATGTACCTCCTCCTGGCAGACCGCCCTCGAGACGGTGGCAGGCTTCATGTCCCAAAGCGCCTTCGCCATCCGCAGCAAGCGGCCACCATCGCGCAAGCCTCGCGGCGGCTCCGGCTCCTTCAAGCTGGCCAGCATGCGACCCACCTCCCGCAGTTCGGCCGGCTCGTCGGCGCCCATCCCCATGGCCACCCTGCCCGGCGTACCGAACAGGTTCGTGAGGACCGGAATCTCGTAACCAACTGGCCTCTTGAACAGGAGTGCCGGCCCACCCTCACGCAGCACCATGTCGCTGACGGCGGTCATCTCCAGGCGCACGGATACGGGCTTCTCAACGCGTCGTAGCTCGCCCGCAGATTCAAGGACCGAAAGGAACTCTCGCAAGTCGCGATACTTCATATCTGATAGTAATAATTTGATCGATTCATAACCTTGACCAGTTATGAAGTGGGTTCCTAGAATCCGCCCGTCCCTGGTGGATCAGGGATATCCCGCGCCCCGCAATGAGTGGATGTGAAGGGCGCAACGCTGCCGCAAGGCCAGCGCAGGGTGCACAGTACTGTTCGTTGTGCCCCGCCGCGGCCGATTATCACCGTCGCCCCGGCGGCTCCTGGTGCAGGTCACTGCATAGGAGCTTGCCGGGAAGACGCATGACGAAAGGAACGTGATGACAGCGCTTCGCCGTCTTGCTGCGCGAGCCCGCCGATTTGGGGGTGCATGCACCCGATCTGCACAGATCTTCTTGCGCGACGTGGGCCATGGTTTGCTGGAGGTTAGTCACAACACGCTCGCGCTCCTCGGCCTGCTGGCCGTCGGCTGCGCCATGTTCATCGGCGGCCGGGCCGACGTGCGGGAAGTCATCGAAGTTCACGCATTCAGCTGGCTGAAGGCCAGGCAGGAAGCCCGCACCGATCCGGTGGAACTGGTGGCTGCGCAACTGGCCGAGCCCCTTGCCATCGCGCGAGCCACTGCAGCCGACCCCAAGGAACTGAGCCGGCAGCAGGCCGCCGTCGCCCACTGGCTCGCCCGCCGGTACCGCGTGGCCCCCGAGCCGGTCAGCCGGCTGGTAAAAGAAGCTTGGCTGGTGGGAGGGCGCGTAGGCCTGGATCCCACACTGCTGCTCGCGATCATGGCAATCGAGTCCAGCTTCAATCCCTTCGCGCAAAGTTCCGTCGGCGCCCAGGGGCTGATGCAGGTCATGACCCGTGTTCATGACGACAAGTACCAAGCCTTCGGCGGCAGCCTCGCTGCCTTCGATCCGGTGACCAACTTGCGGGTGGGCGCGCAGGTCCTCAAGGAGTGCATCACCCGCTCCGGAAGCCTGGAGGCCGGACTGAAGTCCTACGTCGGCGCCAGCAATCTCTCGGACGATGGCGGCTATGCGGAGAAGGTGCTTGCCGAGCAGAGTCATTTGCGCATGGTGGCGGGCGGCAAGGTGGTCGCCGCCAATGTGCCGCGCGTGATGCCCGCGGCCCCGGCGGCCAGTGCAGCGCCGCCCACCGATGGCCTGCCGGCGAAGGCCGACGATGACAAAGCGGGCGCCCAGCAGGTGGCTCTGCGCGATGGCGGGACGACTTGACTGAACCTCGACAGCCCGGGCAGCCGCACGCACCGTGCCGGCGCGGATGCTGCGGTTACACTCGCCGCTTCGCGCGACTGGCGATGCGGCTGGAGAGTTAGACGCTCTTTGGTCTGAGGTGGAGAACCACCGGGAAGCGCGAACGGGTTCGGTCCTTGGGGCGGAACGCCGGTTGAGCCGTTCGCCTGGGCAGCCTGCCGGACGGTGCGCGGAAACACACTCCGTCGCGGGCCATGCGCTGACGAGGACTTCCCATCATGTTTGACCGCACGCAATCCACCATCGCCAACGTGGACCCCGAAATCTGGTCCGCCATCGACCGCGAGAACCGTCGCCAGGAAGAACACATCGAACTCATCGCCTCGGAGAACTACGCTTCGCCGGCAGTGATGGCGGCCCAGGGCACCCAGCTGACAAACAAGTACGCCGAGGGTTACCCCGGAAAGCGCTACTACGGCGGCTGCGAGTTCGTCGATGTCGTGGAGCAGTTGGCCATCGACCGGCTCAAGCAACTGTTCGGCGCCGAGCACGCCAACGTGCAGCCGAACTCCGGTTCCCAGGCCAACCAAGGCGTGTTCTTCGGGCTGTTGCAGCCGGGTGACACCATCATGGGCATGAGCCTGGCCGAGGGCGGCCACCTCACTCACGGCATGCCGCTGAACATGAGCGGCAAGTGGTTCAAGGTGGTGAGCTACGGGCTCGACGCGAACGAGGTCATCGACTACGCGCAGATGGAGCGCCTGGCCCACGAGCACAAGCCACGCCTCATCATTGCTGGCGCGTCGGCGTACAGCCTGCGTATCGACTTCGATCGCTTTGCCCAGGTAGCCAAGGCCGTGGGCGCGTATTTCATGGTGGACATGGCCCACTATGCCGGGCTCATCGCGGCGGGCGTGTATCCCAACCCGGTGCCCTACGCCGACGTGGTGACCTCCACAACTCACAAGAGCCTGCGCGGCCCGCGCGGCGGAATCATCCTCATGAAGGACCACGTCGCCAAGGCCATCAACAGCGCGATCTTCCCCGGCATCCAGGGTGGGCCGCTGATGCACGTCATCGCGGCCAAGGCGGTAGCGTTCAAGGAGGCCCTGTCGCCGGAGTTCAAGATTTACCAGCAGCAAGTGGTGAAGAACGCTGCGGCGATGGCCGAGACGCTTGCCGCGCGCGGCTTGCGCATCGTCAGCGGGCGTACCGAGAGCCACGTGATGCTGGTGGACCTGCGACCCAAGGGGCTGACGGGCAAGGAGGCCGAGGCGGTGCTCCAGCAGGCGCACATCACGTGCAACAAGAACGGCATCCCGAACGACCCGCAAAAGCCGATGATCACCAGCGGCATCCGGCTGGGTTCGCCGGCCATGACGACCCGGGGCTTCAAGGAGGAGCAGGCGCGCGCCACGGCCCACCTGATCGCCGATGTGCTGGACCGCCCGCACGATTCGGCGAACCTCGCCGAGGTTCGCGAGAAGGTGGCCGTCCTCACGCGAGACTTCCCGGTCTACGGCTGAAGACCGAACGGCGGTCCACGGCGCCTGGGCTAGTGTCGTGGGTTGGAAATACGTGGCATTTCGACGGGCCGAGACGGGGATGAGCGCGAGGCGCCCAGCCGGGTCGATACCGAGTGGTATCGCC
>CBINBY010000108.1:0-14646 GCA_966248995.1 uncultured Burkholderiales bacterium
TTCCGCGAAGACGGCGAGCATCCGGCCGCGTGACAAGGCTGCGCTTCAAGATATGCCGTACGACGAGCCGACAGCGGCGATATATGCCGTCCGAGAGTTTCGCTTTATGCCGTCCCATCGGCCACAAGTGACTGATGCGGAACAGCCGCTGGAGTCATGAATCACGCAAGCGGACACGCAGCGTGGCTGCAGCTCCCGCTAGCCACAACTCCCGACATGCCCGCATGCCGTGCAGAAGTCGCACCCATCCTTCTGGATGAGCGTCGCGTTCCCGCACTCGGGGCATCGCGCCCCTGCCAGCGGCCGCGTCGTCATGCCGTCCGAAGAAGTCGCGGGCGGCTGCAGGATGCCCATCTCCTGCACGGGATACCCCTCCTCCGTCAGCACCCCCAGCATGGCGTAGCGGTGGATGATGAGCCGCGCCATGTAGGCCACGGTCGAGGGCCAGGTCTGCTGGCGCTGCCGGCCATGCGGCAGGCCGGGCACGAAAGCCATGAAGTGGCCCAGAGGCTCCGCATAGTTCAGCAGCTTGCGCAGCTTCATGCCGATCCACGCGGGATCGAGCACGCGCATGTCGAGCGACAGGATGCGCGCCAGGCCATCGAGTGCGCGCGGGTAGTTGCCCGAGAAGCCGAGGGCGCAGGGCCGCGTGACGCGGGCACCTTGCGGATCGGGCAGGAGCACTTCCTTCAGCGAGAGCGTGTAGTCCTCGCCGGTCGTCGGATTGCGGATGTCCACCGACCACGCGAGCGTGCCATCCGGGCCGGTGGCGGGCTCCTCGCGGCTGAACATGGCGTCGAGCACGGGCGTGTCGGTGGTCGGCTCGTTCCACAGGCCCCGTTGCTCGCAACGCCAGCGCACCACGGCCGCGGTGGCGGCCACCACGCCGGGAAAGCGTCGCGGCTCGCCGTGCGGGGGGAAGGGCATGTCGAAGGCGCGCTCCTCCTGCACGGTGGCGAGCGCGTCGAGCTTGAGTCGCACCCAGGCGGGGTCCTTGGCGCGCAGGTCCATCGACAAGGTCTTGGCCAGCGCCCCCAGGCCGCGTGGCTGTTCGGCCCCGTTGACCCACACCTCGAAAGGCATGGGCAGGCGGCCCGGCTCGTCAGCCGGGAGCTCGCCCACGAAGAGCCCGAATTCGCCGAAGGGGTGCCGCACCATGTAGGTCCACGAGGGGTTGCCGGCGGGCAGCTCGGGGCGGCCGGGCCAGCGCAGCGAGGCCAGCACGGGCTGCGGCATGCGCTCCAGCGCGAGCCGCTGGTTGGCGTGGTCCACGGCGAGCACCGCGGGCGTGGCTGCCTGGGAGGCGGGCGTGCCGGCCACGCTCAGCACCGAGCCCAGCACGCTGTTGGGCCGGAAGGTCGCCAGCCCCTTGAGGCCCGAGCGCCACGCCTGCAGGTACAGGTCCTGGAAATCGGCATAGGGGTAATCGACCGGCACGTTCACCGTCTTGGAAATGGAAGTGTCGATGTACGGCGCGACCGCGGCCACCATTTCCTGGTGGGCCTGCGCGCTCATCTGCAGGGCCGTGACGAACGCCGGGGTGAGCGGCGCGTCGGGGCCGTGCAGTTGCCGGTACAGGCGCCACGCGTGGTCCTCCACCGTGTACTCCTTGAAGGTGCCGTCGGCCATGCGCTTCTTGCGCTGGTAGTTCCACGAGTAGGCCGGCTCGATGCCATTGCTCGCGTTGTCGGCAAAGGCCAGGCTGATGGTGCCCGTGGGCGCGATGGACAGGAGGTGCGAGTTGCGCAGGCCATCGGCGCGGATGCGCTCCTTCAGCCTGGCGGGCAGCCGCGAGGCAAACGTGCCGCGGCGCAGGTAGAGGTCGGCATTGAAGAGCGGGAACGACCCGCGCTCCAGGCCCAGATCCACCGAGGCTGCGTAGGCGGCATCGCGCATGAGCTCGGCAATGCGGCGTGCCGCCTGACGCGCGGGCTCGGCGTCATAGCGCAGGTTCAGCATGACGAGCGCATCGCCCAGCCCGGTGTAGCCCAGCCCCACGCGGCGCTTGCTGCGTGCCTCCTCCTGCTGGCGCGGCAGCGGCCAGTGGGTCACGTCGAGCACGTTGTCGAGCATGCGCACGGCCACGCGCACCAGCGCCTCGAAGCCCGCTTCGTCGAATCGCGCGCCGGGCTCGAAGGGGTCGGCGACGAAGCGGGTGAGGTCGATCGAGCCGAGGCAGCAGCATCCGTAAGGGGGCAAAGGCTGCTCGCCACAGGGGTTGGTGGCGCTGATGGTCTCGCAATAGGCGAGGTTGTTGTCGGCGTTGATGCGGTCGAGGAAGAGTACGCCCGGCTCGGCGTGGTCGTAGGTGGACCGCATGATCTGGTCCCACAGCTCGCGCGCCGGGAGGGTGCGGTAGACCCACAGGCCGTCGTCGCGCTGGTACGCGCCTTCGGCTTTCTGCTGCGGACCGGGCGGGGCGCGGTGGACGAGATCGACGGTGGCGTCGTCCTGCACGGCCTGCATGAAGGCATCGGTCACGCCCACCGAGATGTTGAAGTTGCCGAGGTCGCCCGCGTCCTTGGCGTGGATGAACTCCTCGATGTCCGGGTGGTCGCAGCGCAGCACGCCCATCTGTGCGCCGCGACGAGAGCCGGCCGATTCCACCGTTTCGCAGGAACGATCGAACACGCGCATGTACGACACCGGCCCCGAGGCGCTGGACTGCGTGCTCGACACCCAGGCGCCGCGGGGCCGGATGCGCGAGAAGTCGTAGCCCACGCCGCCGCCGCGACGCATGGTCTCCGCGGCTTCCGTGAGCGCGGTGTAGATGCCGGGATGGCCTTCGTCGTCGCTGGCGATGGAGTCGCCCACCGGCTGCACGAAGCAGTTGATGAGCGTGGCGGTGAGTTCGGTGCCCGCCGCGGAATGGATGCGCCCCGCCGGCACGAAGCCGGATTCGAGCGCCTGCAGGAAGCGCGCTTCCCATTCGGCCCGCGTATCCGTGGCCTCGGCTGCGGCGAGCGCATGCGCCACGCGGCGTCGTACGTCGGCCATGCTGCGCTCGTCGCCCTTGGCGTACTTTTCGAGGAGCACCTCCTCGCTGATGGCTTGAGCGGGCAGGGCGGCAGCAGGTGTTTTCGGGTGGGCCAGGCTCATCGGCGTATCCCCCGGGATGCAATGCGGGTGAGAGTAGCGTGACGGGACCGTCGGGACATAGACCGGGCCGACCGAGGGGTCGCGGCCCGCCGGCCGCGGGCGTGGCTCTTGCTGGTGTCGATGAGGGGGCCTGCACGGCATGCCTACCATACGCGCCGAGCCGAACACACCGGAGCCGCGCCATGCCGCCCATCACCTGCATCGAAGACTTACGCATCCTCGCCAAGCGTCGCGTGCCGCGCATGTTCTACGACTATGCCGACAGCGGCTCCTGGACGGAAAGCACCTATCGCGCGAACGAAGCCGACTTCCAGGCCCTCAAGCTGCGACAGCGCGTGGCGGTGAACATGGAGAACCGCTCCACCCGCACCACCATGATCGGCCAGGAGGTCGCCATGCCGGTGGCCCTGGCGCCGACCGGGCTCACCGGCATGCAGCACGCCGACGGCGAGATCCTCGCGGCGCGCGCGGCCGAAGCCTTCGGAGTGCCCTTCACGCTGTCGACCATGAGCATCTGCTCCATCGAGGACGTGGCCGCGCATACCCAGGCGCCGTTCTGGTTCCAGCTGTACGTGATGCGCGACCGCGGCTTCATCGAAGGTCTCATCGACCGGGCGAAGGCCGCGAGGTGCAGCGCGCTCATGCTGACCCTGGACCTGCAGATCCTCGGGCAGCGCCACAAGGACATCCGCAACGGCCTGTCGGCGCCGCCCAAGCCCACGCTGGCCAACATGATCAACCTGGCCACCAAGCCGCGCTGGTGCCTCGGAATGCTGGGCACCAGGCGCCACGGTTTCGGCAACATCGTGGGCCACGTCAAGGGCGTGGAGGACATGTCCTCGCTCAGTGCCTGGACGGCCCAGCAGTTCGACCCCGCGCTCAGCTGGCGCGACGTGGAGTGGATCAAGAACCGCTGGGGTGGCAAGCTCATCCTCAAGGGGATCATGGATCCGCAGGACGCGCGGCTCGCCGCCGACAGCGGGGCCGATGCGCTCATCGTTTCCAACCACGGCGGGCGCCAGCTCGACGGCGCGCCTTCGTCCATCAGCGCCTTGCCTGCCATCGCCGATGAGGTGGGATCCCGGATCGAGGTGTGGATGGACGGCGGCATCCGCAGGGGGCAGGACGTGCTCAAGGCCGTGGCCCTCGGTGCCAAAGGCACCCTCATCGGCCGGGCGTTTCTTTACGGCCTGGGGGCGATGGGCGAGGAGGGCGTGGCGAAGTGCCTGCAGCTCATCCGCAACGAGCTCGAGCTGACGATGGCCTTTTGCGGTCATACGGACATCCGCACCGTGGACCGCCACATCCTGCTGCCGCCGTACGGGCCAGGGGAGGCGGCAGGGCGTGGGAGGCCCGGTGCCGGTGCCATGCTTGCAGCCTCATGGGGTTGAGGCTGTCGTAGCTCGCGGAGCCGGTGGTGCCGGCCCTTCGGCACAATCCGCGCGCAGCAAGGAGGTGCCTATGGTCGATATCTCCCAACAGATGTTCCAGTCGTGGGGTCCGCGCCCGTGCTGACCCGACGTCTTGCCCTGACGCACATGGCCGTGGCGCTGGCCGGATGCGCAGGCACCCAGCGGGTGCCCCCGCCCCGCGGCGAGTTGGTCACGCCCTGGCTGGCGATCACCGGCGGGCGATCGCCCGGAGCCACCAAGACGGCGGTCTCGGGTGCCGAGCGTCTCAAGCTGGAACGCCCGGTGGCCGTGGCTGTGCGAGGCGAGGTGCTGGTGATCGCCGATGCCGGCGCGCGCATGCTGTGGCGCTACGACCGCAAGCTCGAAACGATAACGCCGCTGGCGCCCTACACGCCCAGCGTGGACGAAGCGGACGGCGTGGTGTCGCTGCAGCTCGACGCGTCGATGCGCACCTGGCTGGCCGTGCCCGCGCAGCAAGCGGTGGAGCACATCGATGCCCAGGGCCGGCTGCTGCAGCGCTGGCGCAACGACGCCGGGATGCCGCGCCCGGTGGCTGTGCTGTGGCGAGAGCAGGAAGGTGACCTGCTGGTGGCTGACGGGGCCACTCTCCAGATCGTGTCGCTGGATCGCCGAGGGGCGGTCCGCCCGGTCGCCCTGCCCGATCCGCCGCTGAAGAGCATCGGGGGGCTGGCGCAGGGGCCCGAGCGCCTCTATGTGCTCGACCCCCTGGCGCAGCAGGTGGTGGCGCTGGGGCCGCAGGGCGAGCGGCGCGAAACCATCGGCTACGGCTACCTCGTGCTGCCGCGTGCCCTGGCCGCGGACCGGGCAGGGCGCGTGTTCGTCGCTGACGACGTCGACCAGCGCATCTACGTGTTTCTCGGCGAGAAGCTCGTCGGCCGCGCCCGGGGCACCTTCGGGCGCATCGAGTCGCTGGCGCTGGACGACAACCTCCTATACGTGGCCGACAGCCTGCTGGGGCGGGTGCATGTGCTAAAGGTCGTGCCTGCCTCGTAACTCGCAGCGCAAGGGCAGGCCGGGCCGGTGCTTCGATCAGGCCCCGCAGCCCATCGGCCCACCGGCCTGCGCCTGCCTGAGGCGCTCGCCGATCTCGTCGGCCAGCCGCTGCACCGCACGCCGATGTGCCTGGGCAAGCGCGGGCACGCCGCCTTCGCTGACCGCTTCCGCCAGCGCCGTGCGGCACACGAGCAAAGTCCCATCGCCCACGGCGGGCGACACCGACCAGGCCGCTTCCAGTCGCGCGGCGCGTCCGGGCAGCGACTCGAAGCGCTGTACTTCCACGCGCACCCGCCATGCGGCACGCGCCGCCTCCACGCCACGCACGTCCAGCACGCTCCAGCGTGTTGCCAGCCGGTCGACGAGGGCCGCGCGCAGTTCGTCGGCCAGCGGTGCCGCCCAGCGCTCCTGCTCCAGCAGCCGCAGCGAGCCATCCGGCTGGCGCACGGCCCACTGCGAGTGGTTCACCTGGGACGGCACGCTCACCCGAGCCAGGTCGATGGCGATCGCTGCCCCGGGCGCCGGTGCCGTCTCTCGCTCGGCCGGCAGCAGGGTATGGAAGCGCTCGGGCGGCGCGCTGCTGGCACACGCGGCAACGAGCACGGCCGTGGCTGCGGCAAGTGCTCCGGCGTGGCGGCGCATCGCGCCGCTCACCGCGTCTTCTCCATGGCATCGCTGCCCAGCGGCGCGTCCGCGGGCTTGCCGCGCAGCATCGATTCCGGGTGCCGCTGCAGGTACTCGCCCAGCGCGCGCAGTGCCTGCGCCGCGCGCTGCAGTTCGACCATGGTGTCCTCCACTTGCCGTTGAACCGGGGCGCTGGGATCGAGCAGGTTGCGATCCAGCCGCTGGAGCGATTGCTGCACGCCGGTGAGCGTGCGTTCGACCCCGGCCAGCGTGCGCTGCGCCTCGGGCGTGAGCTGCGCAATGGCGCTGCGCGCCGCGCGCAGCGTGCTGCGCAGATCGCGTGCGATGTCCTCGAAGGGCACCTTGGACAGCCGGGCCACGATCTCCGCGATCTGCGGTTGCAGCTCGTTCAAGGTGCCGGGCTGGGTGGGTACGCTCGGCACGCCGTTGCTCACGTCGAGCGTGGCGTGCGCGGCCTTGGGGTCGAAGTCCAGCGCCACGTACTGCTGTCCCGTGAGCAGGTTGCCGGTGCGCAGCTGCGCGCGCATCCCGTGGTCCACCAGCATGCGCAGGAAGCGGATGTCGGCCTGGGTGTCGCCGACAGGGGAGCCGGGCACCATGGTCTCGCGCACCTTGCCCAGCCGCATCGGATAGAGGTCGGCCGTCACCTCCATCGGGTAGCGCCTGAGCGCCGGGTCGTATCGTGGGGTCAGCGCGCGCACGGTGCCGATCTCCACGCCGAGGAAATCGACGGGCGCTCCCACGGCCAGGCCGCGCACCGACTGCGGGTACACCATGCGCACGGTGAGTGCGGGCCCGTCCGGCGGCGCCATCGCGCTGCGCTTGTCGCTGTAGAGGTAGAAGCGCGTGCCGGGCACGGCGGGCGTTGCGCCTTCGCTGCCGGGCAGGCGCTCGAAGGCGATGCCGCCCACCAGGACTGAGGTGATGGTCTGCGCGTTCAGGCTCAGGCCGCTGGCGGTCAGCTGCAAATCCAGGCCGCTGGCGTTCCAGAACCTCACCTGTGCGGTGACCAGCGGGTCGTAAGGCGCCTCGACGAACACCTGCACCACGAGCTCGTCGCTGGTGGGATCGAGCGTGTAGCCGACCACGCGGCCGACCCGTGCCCGCCGGTAGTAGACCGGCGAGCCCACCTCCAGCGAGCCGAGGTCCGTCGCGCGCAGCGAGAAGCTGCGCCCCGGCTCGCCCCGAAGCACGAAGGGCGGCGCCTCCAGGCCCACGAAGTGCCGGCGTGGCTCGCTGGAGGTGCCGGCGTCCACGCCGATGTAGGCGCCCGACAGCAGCGTGCCGAGCCCGCTCACGCCCGCTGTTCCTATGCGGGGCCGCACCACCCAGAAATGCGTGTCCTGCACCGCCACGCTGGCCGCCGAACGGTCGAGCTGCACCTCCACGAGGACATGCGCGCGCTCGGGGCCCAGCGACACGCTCTCCACGCGCCCGATGACCACTTCCTTGTAGCGGACCTGGGTCTTGCCGGCTTCCAGGCCCTCGGCCGTGCGGAACTCGATCTCCAGCCTGGGGCCGGAGCGCAGCCAGTGCGTGAGCAGCAGCGAGGCGCCGACCAGCGCGGTGACGATGGGCACGATCCACACCAGCGAGAGCCGGGCGACGTTCTTGCGCCGGACGACGGGCTCGGCGACTGCGGGCGGGATGGCCTCGGCCTCCACAGGCGGCCCGGGCGGCGGGGGTTCAGCCATGCGCGGCCTCCTGTGTGGCGGGGGAGGCGTCGTCCCAGATGAGGCGGGGATCGAAGCTGCGCGCGGCCAGCATCGTCAGCACGACGACCGCTGCGAAGGCGAGCAGGCCGGGCTCGGGCTGCACGCTGACGAAGCCGCCGAACCGCAGCATGCCCCCGAGCAGCACTACCACGTACACGTCGAGCATCGACCAGTGGCCCACGGCCTCGACCAGCCGATACAGGCGAGCGCGCTCCAGCCGCCGCCACCCCGGCGCGCGGCGCACGCTCCAGGCCAGCAGCGCCAGCACGCCGATCTTCAGCAGCGGCACCGCGATGCTGGCGACGAACACGATGGTTGCGAGCCCCCAGGCCTCGTCGGCCCACAACGCGGCGATGCCGCCCGCGATGGTGTGGCTCTCGCTCTGGAAGACCTGCGAGGTGGTCACGATGGGCAGCAGGTTGGCCGGCACGTACAGCAGCAGCGCCGCGGACAGCCAGGCCCAGGTGCGCTGCACGCTGGCGGGCTTGCGGCGGTGCAGGCCATGCCCGCAGCGCGGGCAGCGCAGGCGCACATCCATGCCCTCTGCCTGCGAGACGGCCGCGCAGGCGAGGCCGCAGCATTCGCAGCCCAGCAGCCCGGCGTCGGCCGCCGATGGTGCGGGCGCCGTCATCCTGCCTTCGCCCACAGGTGTTTCACCCCGCCGGATTCCAGGCCCGCCATGAGCACCGCGAGCACGCCGAAGGCCCACAGACCGGTGTCGGGCGCTGCATGCGCCATGGCGGCGATGCGCACGATGCACACGGCGGCCGCGACCATCATCACCTCCACCATGCTCCACTGCCCGGCCTCGTACAGCACGCGCATGGTCCAGCCGAGGCGGCGCGGGGTGCGCCCGCGCGCCATGGGCACCAGCAGCGCCAGGCGCAGCACGATGAGCAGCGCCGGCCCCACGATGGCAGTGAGCGCGGTGGCCACGGCCACCAGCCGCTCGCCCAGCCGCCAGGTGGCCGCGATGGCCTCGGGCAGGGTGGCGTCGGTGTGGGCCCCGCCCACGCGAATGACCACGATGGGCGTGAGGTTCGCGACGAGCAGCACCACCAGCGCGGCGATCGTGAGCGCCAGCAGGCTTTCGGCGTTCAGGCGGTGCCCGCGACCGAGCACTGCTGCGCAGCGGCTGCAGTGCGCCACCTCGGCGCTCGCCAGTGGCCGCCAGCGGTGTACGGTATCGCAGTGGTCGCATACCACCAGGGCTTGCCGAACGATCATGAAGCTGGTTCCTCGGGGCCGGACGGCAACGGGGCGATAGCCACCCCAGGCGCCGTCGCGAATCGTAGGAATGTGCCCGTGAAGCCGCCGCGCGACAAGCGCCCTGGGCGCAGTCACGCAGGGGCTGCGGCTACGATGGGATCACAGCGGCCCCGCACGTATCTTCGAGCCCACAGTCCGTCATGCAAGACCCCTCCCAACCCGGCCCGCGCTGGCAGTTCTGGATCGACCGCGGCGGCACCTTCACCGATGTGGTCGGCAAGCGGCCGGACGGTACGCTGGTCACGCACAAGCTGCTGTCGGACAACCCCGAGCAGTACCGCGATGCGGCTGTGGCCGGCATCCGCCACCTGCTCGGCCTGCCGCCCGGGGCGCCGATCACGTCCGATCAGGTCGAGTGCGTGAAGATGGGCACGACGGTGGCGACCAATGCCTTGCTGGAGCGCAAGGGCGAGCCCACGCTGCTGGTCACCACTCGGGGGTTTCGCGATGCGCTGCGCATCGCCTACCAGGACCGCCCGCGCATCTTCGACCGGCACATCGTGCTGCCCGAGCTGCTCTATGCACGCGTGATCGAGGCCGATGAGCGGATGGCGGCCGACGGCACGGTGGTGCGGCCGCTGGACGAGTCTCGGCTCGCACTCGAGTTGCGCGAGGCCTACGAGGCAGGGCTGCGCAGCGTGGCGATCGTGTTCATGCACGGATACCGCTGCACGAGGCACGAACAGGCGGCCGCGCGGCTTGCGCGGGCAGCGGGTTTCCCGCAGGTCAGCGTGTCGCATGAGGTGAGCCCGCTGATGAAGCTCGTGGGCCGCGGCGATACGACGGTGGTGGATGCGTACCTGTCGCCGATCCTGCGTCGGTACGTAGAGCAGGTGGCGTCCGAGATGCCGGGCGTGCGGCTGTTTTTCATGCAGTCGTCGGGGGGGCTGACGGACGCGCATGCGTTCCAGGGCAAGGACGCGATCCTGTCCGGCCCGGCTGGCGGGATCGTGGGGATGGTGAGGACGGCGCAGCTGGGGTTGGGGGATAACCCGCTCGTCCTCAGTCCTCCGACGCCCATCTACGTCATCGGCTTCGACATGGGCGGCACCTCCACCGACGTGAGCCACTACGCCGGTGAGTTCGAGCGGGCCTTCGAAACCCAGGTGGCCGGCGTGCGCATGCGCGCCCCGATGATGAGCATCCACACCGTGGCGGCCGGCGGTGGTTCCATCCTGTCGTTCGACGGGTCTCGCCTGCGCGCCGGCCCGCACAGCGCAGGCGCCAATCCCGGCCCAGCTTGCTATCGCCGAGGCGGCCCGCTCACCGTGACCGATGCCAATGTCATGGTCGGCAAGATCCAGCCCGACTGCTTTCCCCACGTGTTCGGCCCCCACGCCGACCAGCCTCTCGACGTCGACATCGTGGCCCGCAGGTTCGCGAGCCTGGCCGACGACATCGCCCGCGCCACCGGCACGCCCCGCACGCCGGAAGAAGTCGCCGAGGGCTACATCGACATCGCCGTGGGCGCCATGGCCAACGCCATCAAGAAGATCTCCGTGGCGCGCGGCTATGACGTGACCCGCTACACCCTGCAATGCTTCGGTGGTGCCGGCGGGCAGCATGCCTGCCGCGTAGCCGATGCGCTGGGCATGCAGCGCGTATTCATCCACCCGCTGGCCGGCGTGCTCTCCGCGTACGGCATGGGCCTCGCAGACCAGAGCGTGATGCGCGAGGCCGCCATCGAGCAACCCTTGGATGCAGCCGCCGACGCCGTTACGCAGCGGCTCGACGCACTCGCTCAGGACGCACGGCAGGAACTGCATCGTCAGGGCGTGAGCCGAGGCGAGGTGCGCCTGCACCGCCGGGTGCATCTGCGCTACGAAGGCACCGATTCCGCGTTGGTCGTGCCCGATGGCAGCCCGTCGGAGATTCGTGTGGCTTTCGAGGCCGCCTACCTGCGGCGTTTCGCCTTTCTCATGCCCGAGCGACGCCTCGTCGTGGAAGCCGTCTCCGTGGAGGCCATCGGCGCCGGAGATGCGCCCGCCGAGCCGCTCCATGAGATGGTCGAAGAGGGCCCCGCGCCCGCGGCACGGCAGGTGCGCATGTACAGCGGCGGCCGGTGGCACGAGGCGGCCCTGGTGCTGCGCGAGCAGGCGCGGCCCGGGCATCTCGTGCAGGGGCCGGCCATCATTGCCGAGAGGAACGCCACCACGGTGGTCGAGCCCGGCTGGCGCGCCCGCGTGACGGCGTTCGACCACCTCGTGCTCGAGCGCGTGCAGCCCCGCCCCGCGAGAGTGGCCATCGGTACGCAGGTCGACCCGGTCATGCTGGAGGTCTTCAACAACCTCTTCATGAACATCGCCGAGCAGATGGGGCTGCAGCTGCAGAACACGGCCTACTCCGTCAACATCAAGGAACGGCTGGACTTCTCCTGCGCGCTCTTCGACGGCGTAGGCAACCTCATCGCCAACGCACCGCACATGCCGGTGCACCTCGGTTCGATGAGCGAATCCATCAAGACCGTGATCGACCGAAACGCCGGTCGAATCGAGCCGGGCGACGTGTTCATGCTCAACGACCCGTACCACGGCGGCACGCACCTGCCCGACGTCACCGTGGTCACGCCGGTTTTCGACGACCCCGTGTCGCCGACCCGCATCCTGTTCTACGTGGGTTCGCGCGGTCACCATGCCGACATCGGCGGCATCACCCCCGGCTCCATGCCGCCGTTCTCCACGCATATCGAGGAAGAGGGCGTGCAGATCGACAACGTGAAGCTGGTCGAGCGCGGCCGCCTGCGCGAGCAGGAGATGCTCGCGCTGCTGCGCGGCGGGAAGCACCCCTCGCGCAATCCCGAGCAGAACCTGGCCGACCTCAAGGCGCAGATCGCCGCCAACGAAAAGGGCGCGCAGGAGCTGCGCAAGATGGTCGCGCAGTTCGGTCTCGATGTCGTGCAGGCCTATATGCGCCACGTGCAGGACAACGCCGAGGAGTCGGTGCGGCGCGTGATCACCAGGCTCAAGGATGGCGAGTTCACCCTGCCGCTGGACAACGGCGCGCGCATCCACGTGTCGATCAAGGTCGATGCCGAAGACCGCAGCGCGGTGATCGACTTCAGCCGCAGCTCCCCACAGCTGGACAACAACTTCAATGCGCCCAAAGCCGTGTGCATGGCCGCGGTGCTCTATGTCTTCCGCACCCTGGTGGACGACGACATCCCCCTCAACGCCGGCTGCCTGAAGCCGCTGCACGTGATCGTGCCCGAAGGCGCGATGCTCAACCCTCGGCCGCCGGCGTCGGTGGTGGCGGGGAACGTGGAGACCTCTACCTGCATCACCAATGCGCTGTACGGCGCGCTGGGCGTCATGGCCTCGGCGCAGTGCACGATGAACAACTTCACCTTCGGCAACGCGCGCCATCAGTACTACGAGACCATCTCCGGCGGCTCGGGCGCGGGCCCGGGCTTCGACGGCACGAGCGTCGTGCAGACCCACATGACCAACTCGCGCCTCACGGATCCCGAGGTGCTGGAGTTCCGCTTCCCCGTGCGGCTGGAGAGCTACGAGATACGCCAGGGCTCGGGCGGCGCCGGCCGCCATCGCGGCGGCGACGGCGGCATACGCCGCATGCGTTTCCTCGAGCGCATGACCGCGTCCATCCTCTCCAATGGCCGCAAGACCGGCGCGTTCGGCATGGCCGGCGGCGCCGCCGGACTGCCGGGCATCAACTGCGTGGAACGCGCGGATGGCACGGTTGAGACGCTGGATCACATCGGCTCGACCGAGATGCAGCCGGGTGATGTCTTCGTCGTCCAGACGCCGGGGGGTGGCGGATACGGCACGCCCGAGCCGTGAACCGGAGGCTGCGCATGGCTGCGTCCGTGCTCGCCGACATCGTGATGCTCTTGCACTTCGCGTTCATCGTGTTCGTGGTGGCCGGCGCGTCGATGCTGGTTCGATGGCCGCGGCTGGCGTGGCTGCACCTGCCCGCGTCGCTGTGGGGTGCGTATGCCGTGTTGTCGGGCACGCTCTGCCCCCTCACACCGCTGGAGAACCTCCTGCGGCAGATGGCAGGCGAGCAGGGTTATGCGGGCAGCTACATCGAGCACTACCTGCTGCCGCTCATCTATCCGCCAGGTCTCACCCGCGGCGTGCAGCTGCTGCTCGGCGTGGTTGTGATCGGCGTGAACGCATGGTTGTACGCGCGCTGGTGGCGTCGTCGTCGGCCTGCGCCGTGACGACGCAGCGTGCATGCCGTGGCGCAAGCCACCAGGCTGCAGCAGGCCGCCGCGGTCAGGCGACGGAGTCCGATCCCCGTTATCAGTCCAGCGGACGGAACGCGATCACCATCGTGCCGGGTACCGTCCCGTCGACATCTCGCGGCAGTACCTGCGTGCGCTCGATGGCGCGCAGCACGGCCTGGTCCCAGTCGGGCAGGCCGCTGCTCTTGGCGAGGCGCTGACTGACGATGCTGCCGTCCGGGGCCAGGCGGACCTCCACTTCGGCCACCGGGTTGGTGCTGGGCGTCTCGGTGAAAACGATGTTGGGCTTGATGCGCGCCTTGATGCGACCCGCGTAGCCCGCCGACGGACCTGAGGTGCGCTGCGCAGTGCCGTTGGAGGAGGGCCCGCCAGAGCCGGCCTGCGCCATCATGCGCTCCAGGTTCTTGCGGCGCAGTTCGGCGCGTTGCTCTTCCTCGCGCGCCAGCCGCTTTTCCTCCTGCTCCAGCCGCCGCTTCTCGGCCACGCGCTCGGCCTGCTCCTGCTTGCGCTTTTCAGCGAGCTTCTCGGCCTCTTCCTTCTTGCGCTTCTCGGCGAGCTTCTCTGCTTCTTCCTTCTTGCGGCGCTCGGTCTCGCGCCTGGCCTTTTCGATGGCGATCTGCGCGTCGGGCTGCTCCGGTGCGGCCTTGGGCGCCGGGGCCGGCGGCGTGGGCTTGGGCTTGGGTGCCGGCTCGGGGGCGGGGGGCTGCGGCTGCACCGCGGGCGGTGCCGCGACCTGAGGCACGGCCGCCCACAGTTCCGCTTCCACGCCCTCCGGCTCGCTCGCGTGCCAGCGCACTCCGTAGGCAATGGCGAGGATCAGCGCGAGATGCACGAACAGCGCCAGCAGCAGCCCGCGTCCCATGCCTGCCGGCGGGCGGGGCATCAGCGTATCGCGGTGCTGGACAGCGCTCGTCATGGTCTCACCGCTACGAGGCGGCGCCCGATTTGACCGAGAGCCCGACTCGCTGCACGCCGGCTCTCTGCAGCGCGTCCATCACCTTCACCACGGCCTCGTACTTCACCGACTTGTCGGCCGAGATCACCACCGGTGTGTTCGCGTCGCCATCCTGCGCGTCGCGAACCCGGGCGGCCACGCTGCGCAGCGGCACGCCGACCGGCTCGTGGTCGTCCACGCGCAGACGCACGGATTCGTCGCTGCCGACGACGACTTCGATGACGTGGTCCGGGCGCTGCTTGCTCTTGCCCACGCTGGGCAGGTCCACCAGCCCGGTGGTGATGAGGGGCGCGCTCACCATGAAGATGATGAGCAGCACCAGCATCACGTCGA
>CBINBY010000109.1:0-14460 GCA_966248995.1 uncultured Burkholderiales bacterium
TGGGCGCGTTTGGGCGGGATGAGCGGACATGTCGGATTCGTTCACACCTTCTCAGTGGAACGTTCCCATCAGCGCGCGCACGACGATGTTCCAGCCGTCCATCAGCACGAACAGCAGGATCTTGAGCGGGATGGCGATGGTGGCCGGCGGCACCATCATCATGCCCAGCGCCATGAGCACGCTGGCCACCACGATGTCCAGCAGCAGGAAGGGCAGGTAGACCACGAAGCCGATCTGGAAGGCCGCGCGCAGCTCCGACAGCATGAACGCCGGGATCAGCTGCACCATGCTGATGTCCTCCAGGCTGGCGGGCGGCTTGCCGTCGGACAGCTCCACCATCAGCATCAAATCGGCTTCGCGCGTCTGCCGGACCATGAACTCCTTCACCGGGGCCTTGCCCTGCTGCACGGCATGCCCGAGCGTCATGCGCGACTTGCCATCGAGGAAGGGTTGCACGGCATCGTGGTTCACCTTCTCCAGCACGGGAGCCATCGAGAACAGCGTGAGGAACAGGGCGAGGCTGACGATCACCATGTTGGGCGGCGTTTCGGCCAGCCCCAGCGCGTGGCGCAACATGGACAGCACCACAGCGATGCGCACGAACGATGTCATGCAGATCAGCGCGGCCGGGATGAAGCTCAAGGCCGTGAGCGCGAGAAACACCCGCAGCGACGACGAGAGCTCCGCCCCGGTCATGGCGCTGCCGATCTGGATGGGGGCGGCGGGCGCGGCCATGGCAACACTCGCCGCGGCGCACGCGAGCGCCCCGCCACAGAGCACGCGCTTCATGGCGCCGCCCCCTGCGCCGTAGCCGGCTGCTCGGCCAGCACGGTGAAGCTGTGCTCGCCATGCGCGAGCAGCAGCTCGCGCCCGTGCCAGCGCACCACCGAGAGCCGGGTGCGCTCGCCCAGGCGGCTCGATTCCGTCACCTCCACCGCGCGCGGGCTGCCCGCCATCCGGCGCGGCAGGCCGTGCACGCGACGGCGCAGCAGAACCGCGATCGCCGCGGCCACGGCCAGTACCAGAACGAGCGCGAACCAGGCACCGCCGAACGAGCCTGCTTCGTCCGCTTGCGCCGGCTTGAACGGAATGGGTGCCGACGCCGCCACGGTGGCGGCGCACACCACGCCGTGCACGCCCACGAGCACGCAGGCGAAAGCCGTCAGGCCCGCGGCGCGAGCAGGTTCGCGCGGCGTCATGGCTGCAGCGGCGCGCAGACTTCGCAGATGCGCACGCCGAAATGCTCGCCCACCGCCACGAGCTGGCCGCGCGCCAGCACGCGGCCGTCGAGCATCACGTCGAAAGGCGCATCCAGCGCGCGGTCCAGCGGCAGGACCGCACCGTCTTGCAGCGATAGCAGCTCGCCCACGGTGGTGACCGCCGTGCCGGCCATTACCGACACGGTGGCCTTCACGCCAGCAAAGATGTCCAGCTGTTGCGGCAGCAGCGCCGGCTGCGCACTGCGCTGCCCCTGCAGTTCGGGCAGGTCGATGTCGTAAATCGTGGGGTTCTTGCTCACTTGGGGCCTTGGGTCTTGGGGTTGGAAACGAGCTGCGCGGCGCGCCGGTCGCCGGTGCGGCCCAGGCAGGCATGCACGATCGCCCTGCCGCCTTGCACGCGCAGTGGCAGCGGGTCGTGGATGCGGGCATCGAGCGCAATGACGTCGCCCACCTGCAGCGCGGCGATGTCGGGAAGCGCGACCTCGGCGCGGCCCACCATGAGTTCGGCTTGCGCCGGCAGGGCGTCGAAACAGCGCGCGTCCAGCGTGCCGAGGCCGCAACGCACGGGCGGCGTGCGCTCGCGCAGTTGGGCAGCTGCGAGCACTGCGACGATGCGGCAGCCGTGCATGAGCTCGATGTCCACATGCACCGGTGCGGACCAGCGCGACCAGCGCAGGTCCGCGCGGCTCTGGCCCAACGGGGCCGGCACATGCCAGCTGGCAAGCAGCGCACGCTGCAGGTCTTCGGTGACCTGACACGCGATGTCGCGGGCGAGCGGTCCCGCGCCGCCGAACAGCTCGCGCTCGATGCACGACGCGGCCGATGCGGGCCAGAACACACTGGCGGGCGAGCCGACCTGCGCGTCGAGCCACTGTCCATCGGCATCCATCTTCGGACGCGCGCCCTCCTCCCAAGCCGTCACGCCCACGCTCGCCGTCAAACGATCCAGCCCCCAGCGGGCCTGCCAGGCGGTGACGGCCGCCTCGGTCAGCGAGCGCACGCGGGCGATGAGCGCCGGCGAGGCCAGTGCCAACGGTTCGGCGGCCACTAGCGACGCTCCTTCAGGTCGAACAGCTGGCGGATCATTTCGTCGGCCGTGCTGATCACGTGCGACGAAGCCTGGTAGCCGCGCTGCATGACGATCAGCTCGCTGAACTCGGCGGAGAGGTCCACGTTGGAAAGCTCGAGCTCCTCGCCCTGCACGCTGCCCAGGCCTTGCTCACCCGGCCTGCCGATGCGCGGGCTGACATCTCCGGTGGCTCGCAGCTCGCCGCCGCCCGCTTGCTCCAGCGCCGTGCCGAGCCCGAACGCCGCGAGTGCAAGACGCGGCCCCTGGGCGGTCTGCCCATTCGTGTAGCTCACCGACAGCGTGCCGTCGGCATTGAAGCTCGCGGTGCTGAAGGTGCCGGCGGCAAAGCCATCCTGCGTGTCGAAGGCCAGCGTGGATGCGGTGCCCGCGGCAAACGAAGTGACGTGGGCGGAGAAGTCGAGCGTCACCTCGAAGGCCTGCGCGTTCTCGGGTGTGTAGGTGAACGCCAGCGTGGCGTGCTGCGCATCCGGCTGGCCATCGTTGAACGCGATGTCGCCGTGGGCCAGGCTCGTTTCGCTGTCGAACACCGTCACGGTCCAGCGGTTCGACGCCTCGTCGCCGCCGCGGGCGAAGTGCACGCGCACCGCATGTTCCCCGCCAAGCGAATCGACCAGCTTCACGTTCTCCAGGTCGAACTCCGTCGCGGTGCTCGACAGGTTGCCCATGAAGCGCACGCGGCTGGTGGCGCGGGGAGCGCTGGTACGCAGGGCGTCGAGCGAGATGCGGGAGAGCCCGCCATCGGCCGTGGCGCTGCCCATCACGTATTTGCCGGTCACGCTGCTGACGAGGTCGCCCTCGTCGTCGAACTTGAACTGCCCGGCGCGCGTGTACACCTGCTGCTCGCCGTCCGCATCGCGCAGCACGAAGTAGCCTTCGCCGCCGATGCTGAGGTCCAGCGCATTGCCGGTGTGGCGCGTATCGCCGGCTTGCAGGTTCAGCCGCGTGGAGAGGGTCTTCAGGCCCGTGCCGTGCAGCTGCCCCTGCGGGCCGGGCCGGTCGCCCGAACCGCCCAGCTGGTCGTACGCATCGGTGAACTGCTGGCTGGCCGCCTTGAAGCCGGGCGTATTGAGGTTGGTGACGTTGTTGCTGATGACCTTGAGCCCCTGCGAATAGCCCTGCAGGCCGCTCATGCCGATGTGGATGGTGTCGAGCATGAAGGTTGCCTCGCAGGTCAGCGCACGGCGATCAGGTTCGACAGCGACAGGCCGGTGAGCAGGCTGCCGCCTTCAAGGGTGACCGACAGGCGCGGCTCGCCGCTGGCGAAATCGAGCGCCGTGACCTGGCCGGTGCTCGTACCGGCGCCATTGCGCACCTCCACCGTGCGGCCGATGAGGCCCACGGACTGATTGGCCGCCTGGATGGCGAGCATCGCGTCGAGCCGCTCGTTAGTCACCTGCGTCTGCTGCAGCGTGGTGAACTGCGCGAGCTGCGCCATGAACTCCTGGTTGTCCATGGGCTTGAGCGGGTCCTGGTGGTTCAGCTGCGTCGTGAGGATGCGCAGGAAGTCCTGGATGTTCAGTCGGGTGGCGTTGGCGGCGCTGCTGGTGAGGGCGGCGCCGGGCACGGCGGTCACGGACATGGATTCACTCCTTGAGGGGATCGGGTGGGTTCGCGGCCAGCAGGTCGCCATGCGCCTGCTCGAACATGCGGCCGTTGACGTAGATGCGCTGCACGGACACGCCCGACTCGCGCAGGCGGTCAAACACGGCGCAGGCCACGGAGCGCGCCTGCGTGGCGGGCAGCGCGGCATCGCGCATGCTCACCTGCACCTGCTCGTGGCCGGCGGCTTGCATGAGCCGTGGCGCGTAGCGGCGAGGCTGTGGCGCGATGCGAGCCGGCGTGGCACTCGGCATGGGCGGCGTGTCGCCGCGGGGGGTGATTGCGGTGAGCGTCGCGGGCAGGCAGGCGACGCTCGTCATCGGCTGCGGCAGTGCTGCGTCGCTCGGCGCATCGGTCGTTGCGAGGCTGGCGAACGCGGTGCACGAAGCCGAGGCCAAGGCAGCGGCCTGCACGGTGCCGGGCCGCATAGCCGCGGTCAACACGGGCGGCACCGCACCGGGCGACATTCCCGGAGCATGGGCCGCGATGCGTTCCGGCAACGCGCTCGCCACCGATGCCGCCGCGTGCCGCGTGCCAGCCTGCGGCCGAGCTTCGATCAGGGCCTGCTCCAGATCCGCGAGCCAGCGTCCGGCGCGTGCCTGGGAACTCCTGCCCCCCTGCGGCGACAGGCCGTCGAACGGCGCGATGCTCGTATCAGTTCTCACGCCCGCCTCCATCGTTCGAGGCCATGCGAGCCAGCCACGACTCGTCGAGCTCGCGCACGGCGGCGCGGGCCCGGTCCTGCTGGTGGCGCTGCCGCAACTGGTCGCTGCGATGTCGGTAGGCATCGCGTTCGGCCAATGTGAGCTGCATTTCGCCGCGCAGGGCATCGGCGGCCTCGCGTGCCTGCTGCAGGGCCGCTTCGCTTTGCGCGGCCTGGCCGCGCAGGCGCTGTTCGAACTGCGCCTGCCGTGCAAGGTCGGCGGCCCCGAAAGAGCCACGGCGCAGCAGCTCGCTCCGGCCGGCGTGCGCGGCGTCGAGTGCCTGCACGTGCCCGTCGCGCAGGTCCTGCGCTTGCACCTCGGCGTGGCGCGCGCGTTGCAGCAGCGAACCCTGGGCATCCAGGGCCCATTGCCGGGCGCGCGCGGCCAGGGTCAGCCATCGGTGGGGCCGGCTGCTCATGCGGGCACTCCCAAGCTGTCGGCACGGGCCTGCAGCGACGGCATGCGGTCGCCATGCGCTTCATCGCCCAAGGCAACCCGCAAGGCGCGCAGCGTCTGCGGCGGCGTGCTGTGCTCGCTCAGGCCCTGGCACAGGAAGGCCTCGATGGCGGCGAGGCGCCGCAGCGCCTCGTCGAGCAAGGCGTTCGTGCCGCTCTTGTACAAGCCCATGTCGACCATCTCGCGGTGCCTGGCGTGCGCGGCCAGCAGCGTGCGCAGGCGCTTCTGAAGCTCGTGTTCCTGCGCCTGGAGCAGGCGGTCTTCGAGCCGGCTGATGCTTTGCAGCACGTCCACGGCGGGGAAATGGCCCTGGTGTGCCAGCTCGCGCGTGAGCACGATGTGTCCGTCCAGCGTGGCGCGCAGGGTGTCGGCGATCGGCTCGTTGTGGTCGTCGCCTTCCACCAGCACCGTGTACACCGCGGTGATGGTGCCGCGCCCGCGATGCGTGCCGCAGCGCTCGCACAGCGCCGGGATCTCGGTGAACACCGACGGCGTGTAGCCGCGCGCCGTGGGCGGCTGGCCGGCCGCCAGATCGATCTCGCGGCGTGCCATGGCGAAGCGCGTCACCGAGTCCATCATCAGGAACACATCGGCGCCCTGGTCGCGGAAGTACTCCGCGATCGAGGTGGCCGCATACGCAGCGCGGGCACGCACCACGGCGGGCTGGTCGGACGTGGCTGCCAGCACCACGGTGCGGCGGCGCGCCTCGCCATCCAGGCAGCGCTGCACGAACTCCTGCACCTCGCGTCCACGCTCGCCGAGCAGCGCCACCACGTTCACATCGGCGCGCACGTTGCGCGCCAGCATGCCCATCAGCGAGCTCTTGCCCACCCCGCTTCCGGCGAAGATGCCCACGCGCTGGCCGTGGCCCAGCGGCATCGCCGTATCGATCACGCGGATGCCGGTGTCCATGCGGCGGCCGATCGGCTCGCGCCCCAGCGGGTTGCGTGGCGCCGGGTGCAGGGGGTAGTGCGTCTGCGGGGCGATGGCGGGCCCTGCATCGAGCGGCTCACCGAACGCATCGACCACACGGCCCAGCAGGCCGGGGCCCACGCCGATGCTCGGCGTACGTGCACAAGCGACGATGCGTGCGCCCACGCCAACACCGTGCGTCGGCCCGTAGGGCATCAGCACGACGCGGCCGGCTTGCACGGACACCACTTCGGCCAGCTGGGCCGCATGCCCGGCTCCCGGGTCTTCGATGCGGCATACCTCGCCGAGACGGACATCCGGCCCGGCAGCCTCCAGCGCGAGGCTGGTCACGCGCGTGACGCAACCCACGCGACGATGCGGCACGGCGCGGCGCAGGGCCTGCGTGTAGGTGGCGATGGAAGACGTCATGGCTGCGCCTCCACCCCGTCCTCTTCCGCGCGAGAAATCGCGCCGCCCACCGCGCCGAGCAAGGCATCCCGCACGGCGTCGAGTTGCTGCGCCAGGCTGGTCTCCAGCATGCCCCGTTCGCTCACGACGCGGCATTCGTGTACTCCGAGCGTGGCGTCGGCCTCGAACCGCAAGGCCGGGGCGATGTGCGCGCCGTGCCGCGCGAACGCGGCCTGCACGCCTTCCATGTGACTGGGCGGCAGTTGCACGCGCAGGTTCAGGGCGCCCTCGGCCTCGCGCAGCAGCTGTCGCACGCTGTGCTCGATGCCCGAGCCCTCGGCATAGGCTCGGCCCAGCAGCTGAACCAGGGCTTCGTAGCCCACGGCCACGGCCAGGGGCTCCAGCGCCTGCAGCTTTTGATGCAGCGCGGCCTGCATGGCCTCGATGCCGCCGCGCCAGAGCTGCGCTTGCGCCTCCACTGCGCTGCGCAGCTCCTGCTCGGCTCGCGCACGGCCTTCCGCGTAGCCTTCGGTGCGCCCTTCGGCCAGACCTTGCGCATGGCCTTCGGCACGACCTTCTCGGCGGGCCTGCTCGCGCCGCGCGTCTATCTCTGCCTGCAGCGCAGCCGCGGCCAGCTCGGCCGTTGGGCACGGCGGGTTCACCGGCGCATCGGGCTCGGGCATCGTCGCGGGTCGGTTATCGACCCGGGCGCTGCTCTGCAAATGCAGCCGCACCGAGTCCCGCGCTTCGGCAGGCCGCTTCAGGATCGGCGTCATCGGCTGCGCCTCACTCGCGAGATCGCGCCGGCCAGGCAGCGCAGCCACGGCGCAGACCTCGGCTCAGGGGCCGCAGCCGCCGGCAGTTCCAGCCGCGCAACCACGGCGCGCAGCAGGCATACGTCCAGTTCCCGGCTCGATGGCAAACCCTGTCGGCACTCGGCCACGCGAGCACGCTGGGCCGGCTCCAGAAGGGCGAGGAACGCCGCCTCCCAAGGCCACGGGCCACTGTTCAGCACGCGTGCCATCAAAGCGGCGGGCTCGTGGCGCAGGCCCTCGTGCAGCCGCAGAGCGTCGCAGGCACGCACAGCCTCTCGCCACCCGGGCTCCGGCGCGGCAGCCTGCGGTCTCAGTGCCTGCTCGACGAGGCGTGCGTCAGCCACGATGCCCAGGCCACCCAGCTCGCCCAGGTGCTGCTCGATCTGGCTCTGCTGGTGCGGATCGAGCCGGCGCAGCACCCAGTCACGATCGTGTTCGGCCAGGGAGTGCAAGGTCAGCGCCGCGCGGCGGAAGTCGGCAGCCATTACCGCGGCACCTGCACCTGGTTGACTGCGCTCTCGTGCGCCAGCCATTGCTGAACGTTGTGCAGCATGCGCGCCCGCTGGTGGTCGTCGAGCAGCACCGGCGTGCCCGCACGGCGCCGCCGAGCGGCCTTCATGGCCAGCCACGCCACCAGAATGCCCAGCGTACCCAGCGCACACACCACGGCCATCATCACGCGCGGGTCTTGCGACGGCGGCGATGCGGGTCTTGCCACCTGCGCCGGCCCCGGCGCCACGGCAACCGCCGGAGTCGCAATCGGCCGCGCCACGGCGTCGTGCATCTCCTGCATCGACTGCACGCTCACCACGTCGCCTCGCGCGGCGTTGACCCCGACCGACGCCGCCACCAGCTTGCGCACGCGCTCCAGCTCGGCCTCCGACAGCGCCGGCTTCACGACCACCGCGACGCTGAGCTGCTTGAGCACGCCCGCGGGTGTCACCACCTGCTCGGTGCGCTTGCCTGTCTGGTAGTCCGTTTCGGTGCTGGTGACGGAACCCCCTGCATTGGCCTGGCCCGCATCCGACCCCGTTTCCTTCACGGTCTGGCGTTCGCGCAGCACCACGCCGCTGGAAGGCTGCCCGGGCTCCGAGCCGCCCGCGGCCAGCACCTCTTCCGTCGTGACCCGCTTCTGGTCCTGCGTGAACACCGCGTCCACGCTCACCACCGATTCGCCGGCACCGAACATGCGGTCGAGCACGCGCACGGCCTTTTGCGCCAGGTACGACTCCACTCCCCGCTTGAGATCGAGTTGCGAGGCACCGGCATCGAGCGCCGCGCCGTCGGCCTGCACCGCGCGCGACAGCGTCACGCCATGCTGGTCGAGCACCGTGACGTCCTGCGCCTGCACGTCGGGTACCGAGGCGGCCACGAGGCGCTGGATGCCGTGCACCTGCTCGGCCTGCAGCATCCGGCCCGGCTTGGTGGTCACGATGACCGAGGCCTTGGCCGTGCCGGCGTCCTTGCGGAAAAGGCTCTGCTCAGGCAATGCCAGGTGCACGCGCGCCGATTGCAGCTCGTCGATGGAAAGAATGGTGCGCGTGAGCTCGCCTTGCAGCGCGCGCTGGTAGTTGACCTTCTGCACGAACTCGCTTACGCCGAACTCCAGGTGATTGAAGAGTTCGAAGCCCACCGCGCCGTGCAGCGGCAGCTGCCGCCCCATGAGCGCGATGCGCGTCTTGTGCACTGCCGCCTCGGGCACGAGCACGCTGCGCCCGTCGCCCCCGATCCGGTGCGGCACCTTCATCTTGTCGAGCTCGCCCGACACGGCCGCCAGGTCGGCTTCGCCGAGGTTGGAGAACAGCACGCCGTAATCCACGCGCAGCGCCCAATACGCGAACGCCGCCATCGACACGGCGATGAGCAGCACGCCCGTTACCAACCCCGCGCGGGCGTGGCGGCCCAGGCCCATCCAGAAACTCTTGATTGCGTTCATCTCGCTACACCTGCATGCGCATCACGTCCTGATACGCCTCCAGCACACGCGCCCGGAACTGCACCGCGAGCTGCAGCGCCAGCTTGGCCTCCTCCATCCGCACCATCACGTCGTGCAGGTTCGTCGCATCGCCGGTGGCCAGCGCCTGTAGGCCCTGCTCCGCCTGTACCAGCGACTGATTCACCTGGCCCAGCTCGTGCGTGAACCACGCGCCGAAGCGGCCGGTGGCCTGCTCGACGCTGCCGGTGCGAGGCGCCGGGGACAGGTCGCCCGCGATGGCCTGGATCTCACCCAGATTGAGATTCATCAGCGGCCTCCGATTTCGAGCGCGTGGGTGGCCATGGCGCGCGCTGCGGCCATCGCGGCCACATTGGCTTCGTATGCGCGCAGCGCCGTCGTGACGGTCAGCATTTCCTGCGTGTGGTTCACGCCGGGGTAGCGCACGCGGCCTTGGGCATCGGCATGCGGATGCCCGGGGTCGTGCACCACGCGAGGCTGGGCGGTGGTATCGGGCACGGCCTGGGCATGCACGCCGGCCAGCACGGCGCCTGGCTGACGCGCCATCCAGGCCTCGAAGTCAGGCGCCACGGCCTGTGTGACCACGCGCATCGGCGCGTACGCCGTGCCGCCAGGGCCGGCGGTGGCGTGCATGTTCGCGAGGTTCAGCGCCGCGGTGTCGAGCCGCAGCTTCTCGGCACTCATGCCCGAGGCGCTGATAAGAAAGACGGCCTGGTAGTCCATCAGCGACGCCCCTCCGAAATCGCCAGGCCCAGCAGGGCATAGTGGCGCCCCAGCGCGTTGGTGAGCGCCTGGTAGTGCAGCGCATCGCGCGACATCGCGGCGACCTCGGTGTCCAGGCTGACGGGGCCGGCCGTGTCGTCCCGCACCACCTGCGCAGAAGGGATCTCGCGCACGTCGATCTGAGCAGCGCGGCCTGCACGCAGGGCCTCGCGCACGCTGTCGAGCCGCTGCTCGTACACCACCTGGAACGGCTGGTGGCCGGGAGTGCCGGCGTTGGCCACGTTGTGGGCATGCACGGCCTGACGCAGCGCGCCGGCGTCGAGCGCCGACTTCACGAGCGTCAGCGTGACGGGGTCGATCATGGGCATGGGATCTCCTTGGGTGTGCTTCTCACTGCACGACGAGTTCGGCGTGCAGCGCGCCCGCGGCCTTCACGGCCTGCAGGATGGAAATGACGTCGCGGGTGCTCACGCGCATGCGCGCCAGCGCCTGCACGAGTTGCGCAACGGTGTCGTGGTCCGCTGGCACGAAGGCGGGTGCCGGCGCCTCGGCCACCTTCAGTTCGCTGTTCGTGTAGGGCTGGGTGCGCACCTGCGGGCCGGTCTGGCGCACGAACATCGGCTGCGACACGCCGTGCTCGGCCGACACCGTGACCTTCAGATCGCCGTGGGACACCGCCACCCGGGCGATGCGCACATCCCCGCCTGCCACCACCGTGCCAGTGCGCTCGTTGACCACCACCTTAGCGAGCCGGTCGGGCAGCACCGTCACCTCTTCGAGGGCCATGACGAATGGCGCCACATCGGCACGCCGCTCGGCCGGCACCGCGATGTCCACCGCCGCGGCATCCAGCACGCGCGCCACGCGGGCGTTCATCCGCGCATTGACGGCGTCGGCCACGCGGGCGGCCGTGGTGTAGTCGGGTGACCCCAGCACGAAGGTCAACGAGGCCGGCGCCGGCCCCTCCTCCGGCGCCATCGCCACCTGGGCTCCATCGGACACCGTCCCCACCGTGGGATGGTTCTTCTGCGCCTGGTTGCCGTGCGCGTCGTAGCGGTAGCCGCCCACCGACACGGGGCCCTGCGCCAAGGCGTACACCCGCCCATCGACCGCCTTCAGCGGCGCGAGCAGCAGCGTGCCGCCGGCCAGGCTGCTCGCATCGCCCGCCGAAGTGACGGTGACATCCACCGTGTTGCCCACCCGGGCAAACGCCGGCAGCTTGGCCGTCACCATCACTGCCGCCACGTTGCGGCTGCTCAGCTCGTCGGAGGGCACCGTGAGGTCGAAGCGCGACAGCATGTTGGCCAGCGACTGGCGCGTCACCTGATTGCGCGGCGAGTCGCCCGTGCCGGCCAGGCCGGTCACGAGGCCGTAGCCCACCAGCGCATGCTCGCGCCAGTGCGACAACCGGCCCAGGTCCTTGATTCGCACGGGCTGCGCCTGCGCCAGCGAGCTCGCGAAGGCGCACATCAGCACGCACACGCAAAGCGAGGAAATCGCGCGGATCATGTTCATGGCCTTCACAACCCGAACAGCGTCAACAGCCGCTGCCACCAGCTTGGCCGTTGGTGCTCCGTGAGCACACCGTCGCCCGCGAACGAGATCCGCGCATCGGCCACGCGGGTGGACAGCACCGTGTTGCCCTCGGTAATGTCGTGCGGCCGCACGCGGCCTTCGAGGCGTATGGTCTGGCGCTCGCCGTTGATCTCCAGGTCCTGCGTGCCAGCCAGCAGCAGGTCGCCGTTGGACAGGCGTTCGCGCACGGTCACCGTCAACTGCGCCAGCACGCGGCCGCTGCGCTGCGTGACGCCGCGGCCGTCGAAGTCGTTGCGCAAGGAAACGCCCGCCTGCCGCTCGCGCGACGGCGTCGTGATCGCGAGGTCAACGCCGGCATCGTGGCCGGCGCGGGTGTCGGCCGCGGTCGATGCGCTGGCGTCCTCGTAGATCAGGACCGTCACCAGGTCGCCCGCCGCATGGGCCTTGCGATCCGCGGTGAGCGCGCGGTAGCGGCTCTCGTCGTACAGGTTCACGGCCGTGGCACGGTGCGCGCACAGGCACAGCAGGAGCGCCGGCAGCAGCCAGCGCAGGCAGGGTGATCGCTTCATCACTGATTGCTCTCGACTTCCACGAGTTGGGCCGCCGCCAGGCGGCCGATGACGCTCTGCGCCGACCCCTGCAGCTGCACGTTGACGGTGTCGCCGACGCGCGCGTCCTGGCCCAGTCGACCGAGCGACTCCAGCGTGAACGCACCGGCGCGCAGGACCACGGTGACGGCGTCGCCGCGCAGGCGCATTTCGCCATCGGCCACGTCGCGCGCCATGAGCAGCTCGCCGGGGCGCAAGGCGCGCTTGAGTCGGCCACCGGGCAGCAGCTGCCCGGCGAGTGCCCATTGATCGGCGTGGCGCAACGGGCGCATGCACGGCACGTAGTGCTGCGGCACCAGGGCCTGCCCCGCCACCAGAGCCTCTTGCGCACACCACTGCGGGGTCTCCAGCGTCACGCGCACTGGCAGGCGAACGTGACGGTATGTCCGCTCGTCCACGCGCAGCTCCAGCGCCACGTCCTGCAAGCCATCCAGCACCTTGCCGATGGGGCCGGGCTGCACCCGCAGTTCTCCAGCCGGCAGGTCGACGGCCGAGCGGCCTGCTTCGCATTGCACCTCGATGCGGCTGCCGGGCGGCAGCGGCGCGGTGGCAGAGCGCACGGCGTCGCTCGCCACCGTGCACAGTGACGACAGCGCGATGCGCTGATGGGGCCGCATTGACGGGGCGGCGCTGCGGTTGTCCTCTGCCATGGCGTGGAAGGACACGGCAAGCGCCAGCGGCACCAGCCGCCGCATGACATGGCCAAATGACATGTCCGCCCTCACTTGCGCAGGTTGTTGCTCATGGCGAGCATCTCGTCGGCGGCCTGGATGACCTTCACGTTCATCTCGTAGGCGCGCTGGGCCATCATCAGGCTCACCATCTCGTCGATGAGCTTCACGTTCGACTGCTCCTGCTGCCCTTGCGCCAGCGTGGCCGCGCCGTTCATACCCGGCCGCACGGCGATCGGCTCGCCCGACTGCGCCGTCGGCCGGTACACGTTGTCGCCCAGGGCCTGCAGCCCGGGCGCACTGCCGAACGCATGCAGATCGATGCGCCCGAGTTCCACGCCACGGCCCGCGCCATCGCGGCCCAGGACCCGCCCATCGGCCTCGATGATCCAGGCGCCGCCGTCGCGGCCCACCTGGATCTGCGGCTTCAGCACGTGCCCTTGCGACGTGGCGAGCCAGCCCTCGCGCGTGACCTGCAGGCTGCCACCGCGCCAGTAGCCCGTGCCGCCGTCCGGCAACTGCACTTCGATGAATCCCTCGCCGCGGATCGCCAGGTCCAGCGGATTTCCGGTGGTGGCGAGGTCGCCCGCGTCGAACTGCCTCAGGCTGCTCGCGCCCACCCCGCTGCCCTGCCCCACGGATGCATCGCCCGGCACGACATCCACCGAGGCGGCGAGCGCGGCGGCATCGCGGACCATCAGGTCCTGAAAACTCACACGCGCCCGCTTGAACCCGGGCGTGGCCACGTTCGCCATGTTGTTCGCGATCGTGTTGACGTGGAGCTGCTGTGATTGCATGCCGGTGGCGGCGATGTAGAGCGCGTCGTTCATGTCAGAGGTCTCCCAGCTTGCGAATGGCTTTTTCCAGGGCTTCGTCGCAGCCCTGCACCGTGCGTGCAAGGGCTTCGAAATGGCGGCTCGTTTCGAGCAGGCGCACCATCTCGTCGGACGCGTTGACGTTCGACGCTTCCAGGTAGCCGGTCTTCACCGAGGGCGCCTCCAGTGCCTCGCCGGGCACGCCCGTGTTCGCATAGAGCCCGCCACCCAGCGGCTTCAGCGCCGCGGTGTCGCCACCGCGCACGACCTGCAGCCGGCCGATCGAGCGATCGCCCGCCCACAACTCGCCGTTTGCATCCGCGCGCAGCGCCGAGGCCCCCGGGCTCGTTCGCAACTCGCCACGCGGTCCCAACACCGGATGGCCGCCCTCGGTGAGCACGCGGCCCTGCGCATCCAGGCGCAGCGACAGCTGCCGCGTGAGCGCCACGCCCTGCGGCGTTTGCACCGCGAAGTAGCCTTCCCCATCGACCGCCACGTCCAGCGCGTTGCCCGTGGCACGCAGCGCGCCGGGCGCGGCATGCACCACCGCGTTCGCGCGGGCCTGGGCGTCGGCCGCCTCCATCTGCGCCGCGAAGGGCTGCTGCACGGTGACCAGTCGCTTGTAGCCGGCGGTCTGAGTGTTCGCCAGGTTCTGGCTGATGTGGGCCAGGCGCTGCAGGTCGGCTTGCATCGCCTGTGCGGCGATCTCCAATGTCTTCATACGGTTCCTCTAGGGCCTGTTAACGCTATGGGAGGGCTCGCGCCGGTACCTGGCCGGCCGCGGGGCAAGGCGTGCGCGAGGCGGTGTGCCTGCGGCACACAACGAGCGCGCAACGCGGACCCGCGGCCGGCCAGGTACCGGCCCTGCGGGTGATCTCAGCAAAGCGGCGCCTGCCGCGTTGCAAATGCTCGACGTAGACACCGCTACGTCTGCGCTTTGCGCCTTGCA
>CBINBY010000110.1:0-14262 GCA_966248995.1 uncultured Burkholderiales bacterium
TGCCACCGCTCGAACGCTGCCGGGGCGTCAGCCCGATCCAGGCGCCGAACTGGGCGCCGTTCTTGAACTGCTTGAAGTCACCCACGGTGGCCACCACGGCCGAGGCGGTCACAGGACCGATGCCCTGCAGGGTGGCCGCAGCCTTCACCGCTCATTGCCTTTGGCATGCGCGGCGATGAACTTGTCTCGCGCCAGCGCCCGGCGTGGTCATCACGCGACCTGCCGCGTCCACCGCGTGCACCTGGATCACGCGCTTGGCCAGATCCACCCCTACTCGAACCGCTCGACCTCGTGTAACGTGCTCCACGGACTTCCCCCTTCACAGGCTTGAGATTGATGACTTTGAACACCACCAATCTTGGCGCATCGTCGCCGTTGCCCGAAGGTGGGAAGTCCCTTCGCATTCCCATCGAGCGGACGGCCTCAAGCTGCGCTTGAGGCCGCACCCAAAGCGCGGCTTGCGCGCAGGCCGGACGCACTCATGCCCCGGCTCCCAGCAAACGCCGCCACGCCATCCACAGATTGGCCAGCGCGAACAGCCATCCATCAGAAGCTCGCTTTCACGGCCACCCGCAGCGTGCGGGGCTCCATGGGATGGACGAGGCGGCCGTCGATACCTTCGCCACCATTGCAGCCGGGCCCGTCGTTGCGCGTGCAGGCAGCACCCCAGTACTCGATGTCGTTGGCTTTGCGATCGAAAAGGTTCAGCACATCCAGCGTGAACTGCAGTTGCCGGCTGGCGCGCCAGCCCAGCTTGAGGTTGGCGGTCCAGAACGCGTGGGACTGCTGAACGCCGGTCTCCTCCAATGCATAGCTGCCGACGTAACGCCAGCGCAGGCCACCGAACCAGGCACCCTGGTCGTCGGCCACTACGGCGAACGAGGCCGACAGCGGGATCGCGTTGGGTACGTGCGTGCCGCCGTTCTCGGCCTGCCGGAAGCGCGCCCGGGCCCAGGCGACATCGCCGTCGAGCAGCAGCCATCGGTTGAGCTGCCAGTCGTTGGACCATTCCAACCCGATGCGGCGCGAGGCACCGCGTGGTTCGGTCACGCCCTCGTCGCCGACGAACACCAGCTCCGAGGCCAGGTCCATGCGCCACAGCGACAGGCTGCTGGTCCAACCTGGCTGGGGCTGCACACGCACGCCCAGTTCACTGCCGGTGGCGCGCACCAGCGGAGGCACCCGGTCGATGGCGCTGCCATCGCGCGCATTGACGGTGCTGGTCGCGCCGCGGAGGTCATTGCTGTGGAAGCCACGGCCCCAGTTGGCGTAAAACTCCGTGCGTGCCGGCAGCAACGGCGGGTCGAAGGGGCCGAACACCAGACCCAGCCTCGGGCTGAGCTGGTGGCCCTGCACCGCCCCACCGTTGGCGGAGTTGAACGTACCGGCGACGGGGGTGACACGGCCGTGCACCTCGTCGGCCCGCACGCCCAGCGTGCTGCGCAGCCAGGGCTGCCACTGGGTGCGCGCCTCACCGTACAGACCCAGCATGGTCTGCCGGACGCGGTCCTCACGCACGGTGTTCGTACGCTGGCGGGCCACCGTGTCGTACAAGCCCAGTGTGCCGATGCGGTCGTGGCGCAGCTGTGCTCCCACAATCAGCTCGGTGTCGCGGCCCGCGGCCTCGATCTGCCAGCTGCGCGTCAGATGCCCACCCCAGATCGTGCGCTGGTCGGCTTGCTCGTGCTGGTCTCCCTGCGGGCCGTTGATGTAGCCCGAAGGATTCGAATAAAGATTCAGTCCGTAGTCGATGACGTAGGCCCCCGCGCGGGTTCTCACCTCATGGTCGCTGATGGCCCACTCGCCCGACAAACTGTGGCGGTGCGTGCGACCGCCGTCATCGGGGGCCAGCGCGCCGAAGCGGTTGATCTCGCCGGAGAGGATCGCGCGCTCCGGCACATGCTCGGTCGCCGTCCAGCGGGCGTCGTACGACATGGCGGTGAGGGTCCAGCCGTTGTGCAGGCTGCCATCCGAAAGGCGCAACACCCCGTTGTACTTGCGCAGTCCCTCGGGCTGCTCCCAGGGACCGTCGTTGCCGGTGACTTCCACCGCGCCCAGCAGCACCGGCCCGTCGGCATCGGCGCTTGCGCTGAGCCCAGTGCTTCCCGTTGCGAGCGCCCTGCGATAGCGGTGCTCGCCGACGCCCAGATCGACAAACGGGGCCGGCACGCTGCGTGCGTAGTCGATGCGAGCGCTACCCGTCGTGGTGAAGTCGCCATCCTCTGCTGCGTAAACGCCCTTGCGGTAGCGCATCGCGCCGACCAGTTCGGGGATCAGATAGTTCAGGTCCATGTAGCCCTGCCCGTGGGCGTGGCTGACCACGTTCACTGGCATGCCGTTGACCCAGGTCGCGAAGTCGGACCCGTGGTCGAGATTGAAGCCACGCAGGAAATACTGGTTGGCCTTGCCGTCGCCCGAGTGCTGGGTGACGGTCAGACCTGGCACGGTCTCCATCACCTCCGCAGGACGCAGCAGTGGCCGGTTCGCCAGTTGCCGGGCGCTCACCACACCCTCGGTGGCCGAGTCGGCCACGCCGATCAGATCCTTGCCGCGGCCGGTGACGATGACGCGTGGCAAAGCGCCGGCATCGGCTGCCGGGGATTCCGGCTGCGCTGCTTCAGCGCCCATGGCATCTGCCGACCAAGAGGACGAGACACCGAACATCAAGACAACAAACACAGGTACAGCCTGTCGCATGGCTGTGACTCCCCATTCAAGCGATCGCCTGCGCGGAGCGCCGTACAGGCGTCCGCCCCCCCAGACGATCACGTTTTCGGATCGCTGCCATCGGCGAGGTACCGCGGCAGCACGAGCATTCCCGTTGAACCGGCGGCCTGCATGGCCGCCAACACCCGAGATGCGCTGGCGCGAGGACCCATGGTCGCGCGGGCTCGGCGCCTGGTGGCTAGCGTTTCGTCAGTTCAGCGTTCGGCCCCCTTCTCGCTCGCGGTGGAGCCGTCGGGCTTCGGCGCGGTTACGTCCATCGGCTCTGGCAAGTTCGACCCGAACACCTGCGCGCGACGTCCGCCTCTCCGACGCAGGCGCGCAAACACAGCCGCCAAGCGGGTCTCGTTGCGCCGCTCCGGGATCGGAGACGGCAGTCAAAAGGGCCGGGCCATATCCCGGCTGTGCCGTGAGCACATCCATCGGAAGAATCTCATTCAGACCAAACGGTGGCCTGCTTCCCCGCAGGACCCCGCGTACATGCGTGCCTTCCAGACGCGCGCACCTGCGTTGGCCGGTCTCCGGGCTGGCGGACATGTCCCGTGCGCCCTTCCCACGAACCTGAGGCTCGCAGTGGGCTGCTATGCACGCGATGAAAGCTAGGGCTTCGTCCGCTTACCGTTGCGGGGGCAGCTCAGGTTGGACCTGTTCCGGCAGAACGCATCTTCCTGATTCCCGTTTCACTGCACCGGCCGGATGGCCAGTGCGAGCACCAACGCGGGCGACATCATAGGGTCCCGGGCAGAAGCGCAACGAAGCCGCCAACGAAGCGCTGGGCGAGGCCCATACCCCAGGGCGAGGCGGATGACATACCGTATAAACGGTATCTCCATTTCTACGAAGGAACCGCTGATGGCCGCAAAAGTTCCCCGCCGCTCCCCCGCCGCTTCGAGCGCCGCACGTCCTCCTGCTGCGCGTGCTTCTGCTGCAAAAGCTGTGAGCACCGCCTCCCCTGCCTCGGCCCCCGTGGCCGCGCCGGTCGTGGAAAAACAGAAGTCTGGCAAGCACAAGCTCGTGCGCGACAGTTTCACCATGCCGCCGGACGACTACGCTCTGATCGCGCAGATCAAGCTGCGTGCGCTGAAGCTGCAGCATGCGATCAAGAAGAGCGAGCTGTTGCGAGCCGGGCTGAAAGTGTTGGCAGCGATGGACGATGGCGCGTTGCGCGCGGCTTTGCGGGCGGTACCTGCCTTGAAGACCGGCCGTCCCAAGAAGGACAAGTACGCCGAGGTCGAGCACCAGCGCGTGGACAGCAAGACCAACTCGAAGAAGGCCGGCGGCGGATCCGGCGACGCGAAGCCCGGAAAGGGCAAAGGCAAGCGGAGCCACAAGGCCGAGGACAGGGCGAGCTGAGCATGGCGGCACGCTGTGCCGGCGTGCCAACTAGTCCTCCTGCACTGCAAGATTGCGGCGCCAGCGGGTACCAGAACGCGAGCCACCTGCACACCTACGGCTTCCAGCCGTTCCGCCCAGTTGATGTTGGCCTCCTCGTCGTAGCGGGCCTTCAGCTCCACGACGACCATCACCTCCTTGCCGCGGTGCGCGGCTTCGAGCAGCAGGTCCATCAGCACCGATTGGGTTCCGGTGCGGTAGATCGTCATCTTGATCGCCAGGACTTCGGCATCGTTCACTGCTTCGCGCAGAAACTGCACAACGGGTTCGAAGCTCTCGAACGGGTGGTGCAGGAGCACATCCCCTTCGCGCAGACGGCGGCAGATGGATTCGTGTCGTGGCAACCGCCCTTGCGGCCATTTCGGCTCGAATGGCGGAAAGCGCAGCGCCGGGGCGTGGGCCAGGTCGATCAGCTCGTTCAGTCGCCCGAGGGTCATCGGCCGCTTCCTCGAACACACGCGCATCGTCTACTTCCGTTGGGGCGAGGACGAGCGGCAGGAAGCGCTGTACCTGTCCAGCGCGGACTGGATGAGCCGCAACATGATTCGTCGCATCGAGCTCGCATGGCCGGTGGTCGACCGCGCATTGCGCCAGCGAGTCATCGATGAATGCCTGATGCCGTATCTGCACGATCGCCGCGACGCCTGGATGCTTCGCCCGGACGGATCCCACGAGCGGATCTCACATGAAGGGCCGAGCGCACAGCAAGCGCTGATCGCACTTTTCAACGGAAGCGACGGCTGAGATGGACCTGATCCTGTGGCGGCACGCCGAGGCGCACGAGACCGAAGGCGGTGGCAGCGACCTTTCCCGCAGGCTCACGGCCAAGGGAGAGCGGCAAGCTGCCTGCATGGCCAGCTGGCTCCACCGCGTGCTGCCCGCGACCACGCGGATCCTGGTGAGCCCCCCAGCGGACTCAGCAAACCGCCCTTGCCCTGGGCCGCGAGCTGCAGGTGTGCGGGGCGATCGCACCCGAGAGGTCCGGCCGCGAGTTGCTGGAAGCCGTTGGCTGGCCCCAGTCCGAGGAGCCGGTGCTCGTGGTCGGCCATCAGCCCACGCTCGGGCAGGTGGCGGCTCACCTGGTTGGTGGCTTCCAGCTTGACGAATACACACCCCCCTGGCGCGTCAAAAAGGGCGCAGTCTGGTGGCTGCGGCAACGAGAGGGTGAGGAGCACAAGGGCGTGCTTCTCGTGACCGCGCGCTCACCCGAGATGGAATGAACGCTGCGGCCGTGCGGCCGCTACTCCACAAGTTTCAATCGCAGTGCTCCCACGCGCTGCCAATGCGATACCTCCTCTCGCAACAGGTACAGCATGCGAGGCTCGGGAGGTCGGTCGAACGACAGTTCATGTCCCGAGCGCAGACGCCAGGAAGGATCGGCTGCATCGACACGGGCGTGGTGTGCGATCACTGCAAGACGCAGGCACAGCACCTGGCATGCGAATTCGGGGGATTGCAGCTTGTCCGCCAGCTTGCGCAATCCGCCTCGTTGACCAAGCACCAGATCGCTCAAGCAGCGTTGCTAAGTCTGCGAGAAGCCCGCAATGTCGGCGTGCGCAACCAGATAGGCGCTATGCCGATGGTGGTCGTGGTGCGACACGATCATGCCCACCTCGTGCAGCGCTGCCGCCCAACGCAGCTCGCGTACCGTATCGCGGTCGAGGGTCGCTCCTGGCGCTTGCGCGTAAAGCATCTGGACCGTCGAGCCGACCCGCTCCGCCTGCCTGGTGTCGACCTGGAAGCGTTGCTGGAGCTGTCCCACCGATGCATCACGCAGATCCAGCGCACGGCCGTTGCTTTCGGCGCGCAACCGTGCGTCGAGTTCCACGATCACGCCCTGGCGCAGCGCGCCCTTGGTCGGCGTGAGCTCGGCAATATCAAGCAGCACGCACAGCGTGTAGAGGATGCACAAGCCTCCAGCCAATACCGGGCGCCGGTCGTCGCGCAAACCGGCCAATCGCACCTGGTCGACATGCCCGGCTTCGATGCAGCGCTCGATGCACCAGGCCAGGGCCGCTGGAGTGATATTCCCATCCGTAATGCCTTCGGCCGCAAGTACCTGCGAAACCGCGCCTGCCGTGCCGGATGAGCCGAGCGCCTGGCGCCATTGCCCGCGGTCGAACGCTGTTGGAACCCATGTCGATCGCGGCCAGGGGCATCTGCGCGGCCAGGGCAGGCGAGTGTTGCATCCGCTCGACAATCGACTCCGCCGCCGCCGGATGCCGGCCCTGACCCAGTATCAGCTCGGTGGGAATCGCTGGGCACGCAAGCGGCCATCAGGGAAGTAGCGCATCGACACGTCGCAGGCCTTGCTCGCCCCTTGGCCGTTGCCGGACGTAAACCTGGAAACCTCAAGTGGCGGCTGTTCGCGACGAACTGAAGACCACCCAGACCCCAGCCAGGGTGATCAGCGCCTGTGCCACGAGGGTTTGCAACGTCGGATAGATCCCCAGCGCAGGCAGTCTCAGCGAGCCCAGCGGGGCTGCCGAGATCGTGCCGGCTTCCTGCAATGCGGCGATGCCCTGGCCTGTGAACACCACGGCGAGGGCGAGCAGCAGCAGGCCCGACGCCGAGAAGAAGCGCCCGAGCGGCAGTTTCACGCTCGCACGCAGGATCACCCATGCAAGGCCCAGCAGCAGCCCCAGGGCCGCCACGGCGCCGGCGATCAATGCGCCCTGCCCTTGCGGGCCGGCCTGCGCTGACAGCGCCTGGTAGAACAGCACTGTCTCGAAGGCCTCGCGATACACCGCGAGGAAGGACACGAGCATCAGCGTCGACAGCGTGCCTCGTGATAGCGCACCGCCGACCTGGTCGCCGATGAAGCTTTGCCACGCCCGACTGTTCGACTTGCTGTGCAGCCAGTAGCCCACATACAGCAGCATCGCGGCCGAGACGAGCGCGGTCACGCCCTCCGTCATTTCCCGGCTCGCCCCGGAGATTTCGAGCACCTCGTGCGACACCCACCAGGTGAGCGCGCCCAGCGCAAGTGCGCCGAGCCAGCCCGCATGGACCCAGCGGCGCGCGTCGGTGCGGCCGGACTTGGCCAGGAACGCCAGGATGGCGGCCACCACGAGGATCGCCTCGGCCCCTTCACGCAGCAGGATGACGAGTGAGGCCAGGAAGGTCGTGGCAGGTGCCATCTGGGTGCCGGCCAGGCGCTCCTTTGCCTCGGTCAGCAGCGCCTGGACCCGTGCCCCCTGCTGCTGCACCTCGTCTGCCGCGGCGCCGGCCTGGACGAGCCCGCGGTAAGCCATCATCTCCCGCTCGGTGTGCGCGAGCAGCTCGGCATCCACATTGCGCAACGCCGCCTCGGCCAGCTCGAAGCCTTCCAGATAGGCCTGGATCGCCAGTTGCACCGCCTCGGCGCGGGCGCCTGCGCGGTAAGCCTCCATGCTGCGAGCGAGCGCCATGTGCGCAAACTCGATGGGAGCAGGTTTGCCGGCGAACACCGCCTGCGGATGGGCGCGCAGATAGGCGAGCACGGCGACCGCGTCCTCCCCTCCACGCTCGCGCACTTCCTGTGCGGTGGAGCCCGTCACGCGCCCAAGATCGGAGAAGTCGGTGCGCCGTGAACCGGCCTGCCACAGGGCCTCGCCCCGGGCTCGCAAGGTGTCGTCGACGGAAAAGTTGGCCACGAAGAACGCGAGCGCCCAGCGGTCCTCCTCGCTCAACTGCCGGAACGGCGCCATCGCCGTCCCTTCGACGCCTAGCGTGATGGTGTTGTACAGGCCGTGGATGCTGCGCCGGGACATGCGCCCGAGATCGTGGAAGTTCGAGGGCGCGGGATCGAGGCCCTGGCCCGCGGGGCCGTCACCCCGCCCCGATGCGCCATGACAGGCCGCGCACTGCTGCGCGTAAAGCTGTGCGCCGCGCGCGAGATCAGGCGCCTGCCGGGGCGCCACGGCCACGCGATAGGTGCGCGCCACTTCCTGCCGCAGCGCCTGGGCCTGCGCCGCGACTTCAGCGGCGGGGGCCTTGCCCTCCACCCGCGTGGCCAGCGCCACGGCGGCCTTTTGCAGTGCGGGTCGGGCGGGATCTTCAGACAGCCCGGCGATGAGCGCGCGGGCCTGGCCGGCGAACTCCTGCATCTCCTTGTATTCGTCGGCGTCGGCCACCTTCCCGTCCTGCACTGCACCGGCATAGTCGACGGCGATGTAGTCGAGCAGGTTCAGCACGACTGCGGGGTCGGCCGCGCGGGCGACGCCGGAACACAGCATGGCGAACGCAATGCACAGCCACATGCGCCAGGCGGCGCTGCGCTTGTTCATGTTTGAGGGCTCCCTTGGCTGCTGTCGAGCAAGGCCTTCATGCCGCCTGGATCTGCACGACGACCGGCTGCTTGCATGGAGCCTTCGCCGCACAGGCGGCATCGAAGATCTCGCGAGCGCAGTCATAACAGCAGCCGCAGGAGGACGCGACGCGCGTGTCGTCCTGCAGAAGTTCGAATGAGGTGGTGCCAGCGCACACCGCTTGTTCGATATCGCGGTCGCGGACCCGGTGGCAGAGGCAGACGATCATGAGCGTGGCCGTCCGAAAACGATGGCCCACTCTACATCAAATAAAAACGATTCTCAACACCGTTTGCAATCAGGCGGGCTCGGCCACCCAGCAGCCCTGCTCGACGTCCTCCGGGTGATCGGCGGAAAGCAGCAGCCGAGGTATCAGCGCTTTGCGACGGTCGGCGAGGATCTGCATGAGCATGGCGCCGTTGCGCTGGCCCTGGTCCTCCCAGTTGTTGTTCATGACCACGTGGGTGGTGAAGGTTTCCGGCGCGAGCCGTTCCACGCGGGCAGCGATCTCGACGAGTTCCTCGGCCGGATAGTCGTAGTTGAAGCGCTCCGCGGCCGATTTCGCGCCCTTCGCGTTCCAGGTGTCGCGGTTGCGCCCATGCAGCCTGACCAGCGAGTACTGCAGGTGAGTCGATTCCCACACGGCCGGCACGCTGTTCGAGAACCCTTGCGGTCCGTCGATGACGCTGTGCACGACATTGAGATCGCGCTCGAAGGCCAGTGTCTGAGCCAGGTGCGCATCGTCGAACCAGGTGCGATTCCTGAATTCCACGCTCACGGTGTACTCCCGCATCACGTCGATGCAATGCCGCACATGGGCATGGCCGTCGCGGTTGCGGATGATCCACGGTGCGTACTGGAAGTGGACCATGCCCAGCTTGCCGGCCGCGCGCAGCGGCTCCAGAGACGCCTTGAAGCGCTCCCACAAGGCCTCGCGCAGTTCGGCGGGGACATCATTGAAGTAGAACGTGGTCTTTTCCGAAGGTGGCAGTTCGGCGCGCAGGTCGGGCGGCAGAACCTGCGCCGTGGTCGCGTGGCCGGTGAACAGGCGGAAGGCCTTGGCGTTGACGACGAAGTTTTCCGGGGTGCGCTCCACCCACGCCTGAACGGTCTGTGGCAGCGGAATGGCGTAGTAGGACGTGTCCACCTCCACCAGCGGGAACCGAGTCGCGTAATAGCGCAGCCGGGCCTGCGGCGTCGTGACTTCGCGGGGATAGAACTTCTTCGACGCGACCAGCGACTTGTCGCTCCACGACGCGGTGCCGACCAGCACCTTCATGCCGCGCTCCTTTCGTCGGGCGACGTTCTGGTGCATCGGCAGGTATGGCGCTTGCCATGCCACGGATGCATTCGTTCATTCACGAAAGGACCTGCCATGAGCCTTACCAAGCGTTGCTCGGCCGCCTTGCTGTCGGCCGTACTCGGATTGACCGTGGTGGCATGCGCCCACGACACCAGCGTGGGCCAGAAACTCGATGACACGACCGTGACTGCGAAGGTCAAGGCGGCACTGCTGGCCGACCCTGACGTGAAGGGGACGGCCGTGCAGGTCGAAACGCTGCGCGGCCAGGTGCAGCTGAGCGGCTTCGTCGACTCCGAGACGCAGGCGCGACGCGCGGTGGACATCGCGCAGCGTGTCGAAGGCGTGGACCGCGTCATCAACAAGATGTCCGTCAAGCAATAGGGCTCGCCCCTCCCCCATGGGCGCGTCGCTGACATCGCACGCCGGCCACGGCCGGCGGAGCGCGGCCGGGCTCGCGCACCGGGGGTGACTCGTCAGGCGCGGGCGGATCGTCGACCGGGGGCGGTGACGGTTCCGGCGCGTTCGGCGGCGGTGGCGAAGAAGGCTCGGGTACCGTCGGCGGTTCGGGCGGCGCCTTGTGCAGATCGAAACGGCTGTGCGGCATGGCAGATCCTGTCTGCACAGACTCCAGCACTCAGCGTGCCTCCACCGCCACGCGGACCGGCACGCGCCTGCGCCCGAAGCCACCCGCTCGAGCGCTGAAACGCCCCGGCAGCGGCGTGGCACAGTGCGGGCAGGCGCCATGCTCGTCGAGCTCGTAGCGCAGCACGCGATGCCAGTCGCGTTCGATCAGGGGCGCGCCGCAGCCGGAACAGAACGTCGTGCCGCCATCGGTGTCGTGCACGTTGCCGGTGTAGACGTGGCGCAGGCCCTGCGCCTGGGCTATGTGACGCGCCCGACGCAGCGTGAGCGCGGGCGTGGGCTCGACGTCGCGCATCTTGTAGTCCGGATGGAACGCAGTGAAGTGCAGCGGCACATCGCACCCCAGGTGTTCGGCGATCCACCGCGACTCGGCTTCGATCTCGGCGCTACTGTCGTTATGGCCGGGGATCAGCAAGGTGGTGATCTCGAGCCAGCAACCGGTCTCGTGCTGGAGGTACTGAAGCGTGTCGAGCACCGGTGCGAGATGCGCGCCTGTCTGCTGGAAGTAGAACGACTCGGTAAAACCCTTCAGGTCCACGTTGGCCGCGTCCATCTTGGCGTAGAACTCCCGGCGCGGCTCGGCATGCATGTAGCCTGCGGTCACCGCCACCGCATGCAGGCCCAGGGCATGGCAGGCATCGGCCGTGTCCATGGCGTACTCGGCGAAGATGACCGGGTCGTTGTACGTGAAGGCCACGCTCGCGCTGCCCAGGCCGAGGGCCACCTGCGCAATGCGTTCGGGCGAGGCCGCGTCCATCAGGCGATCCATCTCCCGGCTCTTGGAGATGTCCCAGTTCTGGCAGAACTTGCAGGCGAGGTTGCAGCCCGCCGTACCGAAGGAGAAGACGCTGGAGCCGGGATGGAAATGGTTGAGCGGCTTCTTCTCGATGGGGTCGATGCAAAAGCCCGAGCTGCGGCCGTAGGTCGTGAGCACCATCGCGTCGTTCACGCGCTGGCGCACGAAGCACAGTCCTCGCTGGCCTTCGTGCAGGCGGCAATCGCGCGGACAGAGATCGCACTGGATGCGACCGTCATCGAGACGGTGCCACCATCGGCCCGGGTGGTTCATCGATCGTCCTCCGAAAACTTGCGAGCCGAAAAGCGCAGCAGCCGCAGATCGTCAGACCAGAAGTTACCGCGCAAGCCCGCCTTGCGCTTGAGTGCGGCGATGAAATCCCGCGGCGCAGGCAACTGCTCCCAGACCGACGGCAGCAGCGTCGCCTGGTGAGTGCGCCAGCGCAGGACCAGGCCGTCCATGCCGGGTCGCAGGGCAGCAAGCGCGTGCACCTCGGACGCCGTGGCGACAGGCTTCAACGGTCCGAGCAGCGAGACCTCGATGCGCAGCGCTTCCCACTCCGATGCGGTCAGCGGGGCGAAGCGCCAGTCGTCGAAGGCCGCCGCCTGGGCGTTGGAGCGCACGTCCTCCAACAGCGGCCGATCGGAGGCGATGCGGCCCTTGCACCCTCGCAGGTCCCCCGCGGCATCGCGCAGCGTCACGAAGGTGGCGCCGGGTCGTGCGAGCTCGGCATGCGCCGGTTGGTGCACCTGCGGGCAGCCCAGGCGACCCGCAATGGCGTTGCGCGCAGCGGCCAGCAGGGCCTGCCCCAGCGCGGCATCGTCGCTCGCTTCCTCGGCTGCAGGTTCGGCCTCGAATACGAGGGAGGCGTAGCCCACCACGCGGGCACGGTCGCCGGCGGTATCGCCGGAATTTCGCAAGTCCAGCAGTTGCGGCATCAACCCCAGCCGACGCGCCATGAGCAGCCCACCGTTGAGCGGCCGGGCGCCGCAGGCCTCGTGGGTCTGGATGTCGCTGTCCAGCGCGAGCACCCGCGCCATGGTGGCCTGGTCGCGGGCGCAGGCATGGGCATAGGGCAGGTAGTGAGACAGGTCCGTGCTCACCACCACCAGCGTCTCGTCGCTGCCCCACAAAGTCTGCAGGACCTCGGCCACCTGTTCGGGCGCGGCTTCGCCCACGGCCAGCGGCACCAGCGAAAAGCCATCCCCCAAGGTGGTCTGCAGGAAGGGCAGCTGCACTTCCAGCGAGTGCTCCAACGCATGCGGCAGGTTGTCGCACACCACCTGCGGCAGCCCGCGCAGGTCGGCTATGGCGCCGCGGTCCACGGGCACGTCGCCCAGTGGCGTCTCGAAGGCCGAGGCATCGGCCGCGGCCAGTCCGTGCACCGGCACTCGGTGCACGGGCCCCAGCAACACGACCCGGCATATGCGGCGCCGCCAAGGGATCAGGCGGACATAGGCTCGCGCAGCGACGGCGCCGGAGTACGGGTAGCCGGCATGGGGCACCACCAGGAGCTTGGGCGGGCGCTGCGCCCGCGGCGGGGAGCCCGCCTCCTCCAGCAGCTGGTGCACCTGCGCGCGCAGGGTTTCGGGATGGGCGGGGTAGAAATAGCCGGCCACCGCCGCCGGCCGTGTCGAAGGCATGTACTGCACCTCCAGACCCCTCAGTGTGGCCGCTCCGGGGCGAACTTCAAGAGGCACAGAGGGCAAAGAGGCGGTTGCGCCTCGGTGCGTGCGAGAGCGCTCAAAGCAACCGGATGCCGGCGAAGCCTCGCTCCGCGGCCCAGCGTCGGCAGGCGTCCAGCAGGACCTGCCCCACGCCATGACCTCGCTCCGCTCGCCGGATGAACATTCCGACCACCACCGCTGCCCCCTCGCTCTGCACGCGGCTCAGGCATTGCACATGGGTCCAGCCGACCACCTCCGCCCCTCGCTCGCACACGAAGAGGCCGTTCTCGGGCGATCGCAATACGAGCGCGAGGCGGCGCCGGACATCCTCAGCCGAAACCTGGTATCCCATTTCCTGCGCGAGCGCCGCCACCTGTGCCGCGTCGGCCTCACTCATGGAGCGCACGTTCATGTCCCGGAACATAGGCGAGCGGCTTGCTGCCCGATGTAAGAGTTTTCCGCATCGAATTGCCCGCCGTCTTGCCCCTGCTCGCGCCCGACGCGCTTGACCTGGATGTGCGCCTTTGCCGACAATGCGCCCGCTCCGGGGTGCGCGCATGGCCGCGCTGAGACGGTGTCATATCCGAACCCGCGAACTTGATCCGGCTCGTACCGGCGTAAGAAGAGCTGCCATGCCTTAGGCACCGGCCCCCTCAGGGCCCTCGCCACAAAGGGGCGACCTTCGGAGCAACCCACTGCCACGAAGGAGTCCCGATGAACGCCCCCGACAGAATCCCCGCGCCCGACCTGGCGCCTCAGCCCGCCCTCACCCGCGACCCCTTCCCCGCCTCGCGCAAGGCCTGGATCACCGGTACGCGCGATGACGTGCGCGTGCCCATGCGCGAGGTCTCGCTCACCAACGGCGAAACCGCCACGCTGTATGACACCTCCGGCCCCTACACCGACCCCGCGGTCGATATCGACGTGCGCCGAGGCCTGCCCGATGTGCGCACGCCGTGGATCGAGGCACGCGGCGACACCGAGCGCTACGCCGGGCGCACCACGCAGGCCCTGGACGACGGCGCCCGGCACGAAGATCGCGACGCCGAGCGCATCGCCGCTTTGCGCACGGCCGCCGAGGCTCTGCAGCGCACGCCCCGCCGAGCCTGCACCGGCGCCAACGTGACGCAGATGCACTACGCGCGCCGGGGCATCGTCACCCCCGAGATGGAGTTCGTTGCGCTGCGCGAGAACGGCCGCCGCGAATGGATGCGCGAATACCTGGCCGACGCCTCGCGTGAAGCCCGCCTGCGCGGCAACGCCATGGGTGCGAGCATCCCCGAGGTCATCACCCCCGAGTTCGTGCGCGACGAGGTGGCGCGCGGCCGGGCCATCATCCCGGCCAACATCAATCACACCGAGCTGGAGCCGATGGCGATCGGCCGCAACTTCCGGGTGAAGATCAACGCCAACATCGGCAACTCGGCCGTCACCTCGAGCATCGAGGAG
>CBINBY010000111.1:0-14254 GCA_966248995.1 uncultured Burkholderiales bacterium
ACGGTGAGCTATGCAGTCAGCGATGGCATGACGAGCACGCCAACGTCCGTAAGCTTCACGGTCACCGGCACCAACGACATCCCTGTCGTCAGCGCTTCCGCAGGCCAGGTGCGGGAAGACACCGCCGTGACCGCCAACCGCATCGGAACCGGCGGCGCACTGTCCATCGTCGATGCAGACACGGGCGAGTCGAGCTTCCAGCCGCAGGCGCTGACCGCCGGCAGCTACGGCAGCTTCATGCTGGCCGCCAATGGCACGTGGACATACTCGGCCGACAACACGCAATCGGCCCTCCAGCAGCTCGGTGCGGGGCAGTCGCTGACGGACAGCTTCACCGCCGTCTCCCTCGACGGCACGGTCACGCGCATGGTCACGGTCACGATCCACGGCACCAATGACGTACCGGTGATAGCAGGCGTGTCCACGGGCACGGTGCAGGAAGACATGGGCCTGGTGGCCGGCAAGCTCCAGACGGCCGGCACGCTGGCGATCACGGACGTCGACGCCGGGCAGTCGGGCTTCCAGGCCCACGCGACCGTGGCCGGCGTGTATGGGAGCTTCGCGCTACAGGCCAATGGCGCCTGGACATACTCGGTGGACAACAACCTTGCCGCCATCCAATCGCTGAACAGCGGCGAGTCGCTGGTCGACAGCTTCACGGCGTGGTCCCAGGACGGCACCGCGAGCAAGGTCGTGAGCGTCACGATCCAGGGACAGAACGACGTGCAGGCCATCCAGGGCACGGTCAACAACGACATCCATCAATTCAGCGCCACGGGCAGCGGCACGTACACGCTGTCCGATTCCGGCGGCAACGGCGACACCCTCTCGATCACGGGCGACAACGTCGCGATCACGGGGTTGAGCTTCGAACAGGTCGCCAGCGACCTGGTGATCCGGTTCAACGACCAGCAGGTCACGGTACTGAACCAGTACAACGCTCCGAACACGGTGGAAAGCGTGCAGTTCGCCACCGGCCAGACCTACTATGGCTACCAGCTCGCCGGTACCTACACGCTGCAGACCACCCAGACGCCCGGCAACGCCAACACGAACTGGGTGCTGGCCGGCGGTGCGGGCACGGACGCGCTCACCGGCGGCAACAACGTCAACCAGAAGGACCTCGTGTTCGGCAACAACTCGGGCGACACGCTGCAGGGCCGGCTGGGCTCGGACCTGCTCGTGGGCGGCCTGGGCGACGATGCACTGAGCGGCGGCGACGGCAACGACACGCTCGTCGGAGGCGACGGCCGCGACGTGCTCAACGGCGGGCTCGGGAACGACACGTTCGTCTTCAGCACCGCCTTGAATGCCTCGACCAACGTCGACTCGATCGTCGGCATGCAGGCCAGCGCCACCGACACGATCTGGCTGTCGAAGCTGGTCTACGCCGACCTCGCGACGGCAGGCTCGACCGCCGGCACCGCGCTGCAGGCAGGCGAGTTCGCCTCGGTCGCCGGCGCGTCGGCAAGCGTCGGCAGCAACGTGCACGTGATCTTCGACACCAGCACGGGCAACCTCTACTACGACGCCAACGGCGGGGCGCTGGATGGCCGCACGCTCTTCGCCCAGGTCGACCTGGCGAGCTTGAGCGGAACGGTGGACGCTTCGGACTTCCGCGTCGGACCGTAACGTTCCGAAGGCACGCTCACGGCGCCTGGAAGCCCAGCTTCTTCATGGCGCCGGTGAGCGTCTGCCGGCTCTTCGCGTAGTCGGCCCAGGGGTCGGCACTCTGGAACGAGAGGTACTCGCGCGCGGTGGAGATCGTCCACTGCGCGCCGCCCTTGAGCGAACCCAGCTGCTCCCAACTCACCGGCATGGACACGCCCAACCCCGGCCGGGCCCGCGCCGAGAACGCGGCAGCGGTGGTCGCGCCGAAGCCGTTGCGCAGGTAGTCGATGAAGATCTTTCCCACACGATTCGACGCGCCGCTCTTCGTGACGAAGCGCGAGGGCAGCACACGGGCCAGATGCTGCACCACCGCCTGAGAAAAATCCTTCACGGTGTCGTAGTCGAGCTTCGGGGCGATGGGCACCACCACATGCAGGCCCTTGCCGCCGCTGGTCTTGAGCCAGCACTTCAAGCCCAGCTCGTCGAGCAGCGTGCGCGTGAGCGTGGCGGCCTCCTGCACCTTGGCCCATGCCACGCCTTCGCCGGGGTCGATGTCGAAGATCATGCGATCGGGGCGATCGATGGCCTTCGCGGTGGAGTTCCAGGTGTGGAACTCGATCACGTTCATCTGCGCGGCGCCCACCAGCGCATGCGCCGTCGGCACTTCCAGCAGGCTCCCGTGGCCGGGCCACAGCGCGGCGTCCAGCGCGCGCAGGCCGGGGATGCTCAGCTTCTCGTCATGCTTCTGGAAGAACAGCTCGTTGGCGATGCCGTTGGGGCCGCGCACCAGCGCGACCGGCCGCCCGCGCAGGTGCGGCAGCATCCACTCAGCGACGCTTTCGTAGTAGCGCACGAGGTCGAGCTTGGTGAGGCCGGTCGAGGGGTCGATCACGCGCTCGGGGTTCGAGACCTTCACGCTGCCCACGCGATGCCTCTTGGGTGCCGGGTCGGGAGGCGGCGCCACGGGCCGCTCGCGCCCGATGGTGCGGGCCGGCCGGTCCTCGCGCAGCCCCTGGAAGGAGGCGTGGCGCACGCGGTTGTCCGGCGTCCAGTCGGAAAAGCTGATCTCCGCCACCAGCTCCGGCTTCACCCAGCGCTCAGATCCCGCGGCGCGCCGGGTCCAACGGCCGGGCGTCACCGTGCCGGGCTCGAAGGGCGGCTCGTCCACCTCCAGCTTCACGAGGCGGCGATGCAGGTCCGCGGCGGTGGCCGTGCTCCAGCCGGTGCCCACATTGCCGGCGTACTTGAGCACGCCGCCCTCGTAGTAGCCCAGCAGCAGGCTGCCCACTTGCGATGTCGAACCCTCGCGATCGATGAAGCCGCCGATCACGAGCTCCTGCCGCGCACTGCACTTCACCTTGAGCCAGGTCTCGGTGCGCTGCGAGACATAGGGTGCATCGGCGCGCTTGGCCATGATGCCTTCCATGCCCAGCTTGCAGGCGGATTCGAGCAGGCTGGCGGGCGCGGCGTCGAACTCCTGGCTGAGGCGGATGTGCTCCACGGGCTGGCGCTCCAGCAGTTGCCGCAGCAGCGCGCGGCGCAGCCGCAGCGGCACGCGTCGGAGATCGTGGCCGTCGAAGTACGGCAGGTCGAAGAGGAAGAACTCGATGTCCTGCGTGCGTGCAGCATCGAAGGCGTTCTGCAGCCCGTTGAAGTCGGGCGTGCCGTCCGGCTTGAGCACCACGATCTCGCCGTCCAGCCAGGCGGAGGTCAGGCCGAGCCGCTCCACCGCCTGCGCGAGCGCCTTCATCTTCGACGTCCAGTCGTTGCCGTTGCGGGTGATCAGGCGGACCTTGCCTCGGTCGATGCGCGCCAGCAGACGGTAACCGTCGAACTTCAGCTCATAGAGCCACTGCGAGCCGGTAGGGGGCGACTTGGCCAGCGTGGCAAGCTGGGGTGAGAGCGTCACGGGCAAGGGCGCCTTCACCACGCCTGGAAGTTCGGCCACGTCGGGGACCTCGATGTCCGCCCCGGCCGCAGCTGTCGCGGGGCCGCGGGACGCCTTTCCATCCGCCCGCGCCTTGCCGCGCCGCTCGCGATCCTCCGCCGGCCCGAGCGGCTTGCCGACCACGCTGTCGGGCAGCGCCGCAATCACGTCGTACTCGGCCAGCGGCTGCGCCCACTCGTCGCGCTTCTTGAAGAGCATCCAGGCGTCCTGCTTGGCGCCGGGCTTGGCGATGCGTACCAGCTCCCACAGGCCGGCGAGTTTCTCGCCGTGCAGGCGGAACACGAGCTTGCCGCGTGCCATGCCGTCTCGCGGGTCACCCACCGGCTCCCAGGTGCCGCGGTCCCACACGATGACCTTGCCCGCTCCGTACTGCCCGCGAGGGATGGTGCCCTCGAAGCCGCCGTAGGACACCGGGTGGTCCTCCACATGGATGGCCATGCGCTTGTCTGCCGGGTCGTAGCTCGGGCCCTTGGGCACCGCCCAGCTGAGGAGCACGCCGTCGAGCTCCAGGCGGAAGTCGTAATGCAGCCGCGTCGCCCAGTGTTTCTGCACGACGAACGAGAGCGCTTCTCGCTGGCGCGCCGCCTCGGCCAGGGGCTCGGGCGTGACGGCGAAATTGCGCCTCGCGGTGTAGCGCTGCAGCGGGTCAGTGGCGGGTGGGGTGGGCGGCATGTCTCGACACTGCGCGAGGCAGGACGCGTGCCCGGTGCGTGCGATTACCGCGCGTGAACCTGCTCGTTGATCCAGCCGGCGGCCGTGTCCAGCAGCTCGGCGAGCACTTGGGCATCGTTGCGGCCGCTGTTCACCAGAACATGGAAGGAATGGTCGGCGTGCTCGATCACCTTGAGCGCGGCACGCGGGCCGATCTTGTCGACCAGCGGGCCCAGCAGCGAGAGGTCGGCCAGCTTGTCGCGCGTGCCTTGCAGGAAGAGCATGGGCAGTTGCACCTGGTCGAGATGCTCGGCGCGCGTCGATGAAGGCTGCCCCGCGGGGTGGAGCGGAAAGCCGAAGAACACCAGGCCGCGTACCCCTCGCAAAGGTTCGGCCGCCTGGGCCTGCGAGGTCATGCGGGCACCGAAGGACTTGCCCCCAGCCACCAGCGGAACACCGGGCCACAGCCTCGCGGCGATGGCCACGGCCGAGCGCACGGTGGCTTGCGCCAGCGGCGCGGGATCGGTTCGCTTGCTGCCGCGCTCCATGTAGGGAAAGTTGAAGCGCAGGGTGGCGACGCCACGCTCGGAGAGACCCTGGGCGATGGCCTCCATGAACGGATGGGTCATGCCCGCGCCGGCCCCGTGGGCGAGCACCATGGCGGCGCGCGGCTGGGGTGGAGCCTGCGGGAGGGAGGAAACGGTCTGGGTAGTGCCGTCGATGGTGATGGGATGGGTCATGGGGCAGGTCCGTGAGGAGGGCCGCAGGAAAGTCTAGGGGGCGGCGGTCGACAAAGGCGTTCGCAGATGGATGCCAGTGCGAGCAAGGCACACGCTCCTCATACGCCCAACACCGACAAGGGCTTACCCCCCTTCTCCCCGGCGGGTCCGAGCCGCGGGAGAGACTGCCGTGGAGATGGCATTCCGAGGGGCAGTCCGAATGGCACCATCCTCCTCCACCCCCACGGTACGCACCGCGGTCCTCGACCTGCTGCGCGACTTCGGCGTGCGCCGCATCTTCGGCAACCCGGGCTCCACGGAGCTGCCGCTGTTCCTCGATTTCCCCACCGACTTCGAGTACGTGCTCGGTTTGCAGGAATCGGTGGTGGTGGCGATGGCCGACGGCCATGCCGCGGCCACGCGCAACGCCGCCTTCGTGAACCTGCATTCGGCCGCCGGTGTGGGGCATGCCATGGGTGCCATCTTCACGGCGTGGAAGAACCGCTCGCCGATGATCCTTACCGCCGGGCAGCAGGCGCGGTCCATCCTGCCCTTCGACCCCTTCCTCTTCTCGGCGCAGGCGACGGAACTGCCGAAGCCCTACGTCAAATGGGCCATCGAGCCCGCGCGTGCCGAGGACGTGCCGCTGGCCATCGCGCGCGCCTACTACCTGGCGATGCAGCCGCCGTGCGGGCCGGTGCTCGTGTCCATCCCGGCCGACGACTGGTCGCATCCCTGCGAGCCGGTGCGGCCGCGCACGGTGAGCACCGCGTTGCGGGCCGATCCCGAGGTGCTGGCGAAGATCGGCGACGCGCTCGATGCCTGCCAGAGCCCGGCCTTCGTCGTGGGCGCCGGCGTGGACCGCGACGGCGCCTGGGACCCGGTGCTCGCGCTGGCCGAGCGGCACCGGGCGCGCGTATTCACCGCCCCCATGTCCTCACGCTGCGGCTTCCCGGAAGATCACCCGCAGTTCGTTGGCTTCCTGCCTGCCATGCGCGAGCACATCGTCTCCATGCTGCAAGGCAGCGACCTGGTGCTCGCGCTCGGCGCGCCGGCCTTCACCTACCACGTGGAAGGCGCAGGCCCGCACCTGCCGGCCGGAACCACCCTTTACCAACTGATCGACGATGCCGACACCGCGGCCTGGACGCCCGTAGGCACCTCGGCCGTGGGCAGCGTGCGGCTGGCGGTGATGGAACTGCTGCAGCGCGCACGGCCGCCACAGCGGCCCATGCCGCAGGGGCGCCGTGCGCGACCGCGTGCCGAGCCCTCCAGCCCGATGTCGACCGCATACGCGCTGCAGACCCTCGACGACGTGCGCGCGCCCTCGCACATCGTGGTGGAGGAAGCCCCGAGCGCCCGCCCCGTCATGCAGGCCCGACTGCCGACAAGGCGCAGCCAGACCTTCTACACCATGGCCAGCGGCGGCCTCGGCTGGGCCATGGGTGCGGCCGTCGGCGTGGCGCTGGGCAGGCCGGGCGAGCGCATCGTGGGCCTCGTGGGCGATGGCTCGGCCATGTACGCCATCCAGGCGCTGTGGACCGCGGCGCACCTGCACCTGCCCATCACCTACATCGTGCTCAACAACGGCCGCTACGCGGCGCTGGAGGAGTTCGCCCCGGTGTTCGGCTTCGCACGCCACGCGCCGCTGCAAGGCGTGGACCTCGGCGGGCTGGACTTCGTGGCCCTGGCACGCGGCCAGGGCGTCGAGCAGGCCTGCCGGGTGGAGCAGCCTTCAGCGCTGCGTGATGCGCTCGGGAGCGCCTTGCGGTCCCATGGCCCGAGCCTGGTGGAAATCATCGTGAGCTGAAAGCGTCGCAGCCCGCGCCTGCAACCGGGCGCGGCCTGCATCGCGCAGGAGACCCGCATGCCTATCCCCTCGCCTTCCCCCGCTGATCGCCGCAAGACGCTCGTGGCGCTGGCCGCCATGGCCTGCATGGGGGCGCTGCCGACCGTATGGGCCGGCACGCCGCAGACCACTTCGGAATGGCCGGCCAAGCCCATCAAGGTGATCGTCAACTTTCCACCGGGCGGCGCGGCCGACCAGATCGCGCGGGCCGTGGGCCAGCCGCTGCAGGAGGCGCTGGGCCAGCCGGTCGTCATCGAGAACAAGGCCGGCTCGGGCGGGAACATCGGCGGCGACGCCGTGGCCAAGGCGGCGCCCGATGGCTACACCCTGCTCATGAGCTCGGGCGGCATGGTCTCGGTCAACCCGCACATCTACCCGAAGATGAGCTTCGACCCCGCAAAAGACCTGGTGCCCGTGGCCGCGGCGGCGCGGGTGCTGGTGTTCCTGGTCACCCGGCCCGACTTCCCAGCCAACAACGTCAAGGAGTTCTTCGCCTACCTGAAGGCGAACCCGGGCAAGGTGAGCTACGGCTCGCCCGGCAACGGCAGCTCTCCTCACCTGGCCACCGAGATGATGAAGAGCCAGTCTGGCGTGGATGCCGTGCACGTGCCCTACCGCGGCGCGGCGCCCGCGCTGCAGGACCTGCTGGCCGGGCAGATCCAGTTCGTGATGGACCCGGGCATCGGCCTGCCGCACGTGCAGGCCGGCAAGCTCAAGCTGCTCGCGGTGGGCAGCCCCAAACGCTCGCCGCTGTTTCCTGACGTGCCCACGCTGGACGAAGCCGGCCTCAAGGGCTTCGACGCCGACACGGTGTTCGGCTTCTACGCGCCGGCCGGCACGCCGCCGAAGATCGTCGAGCGGCTCAACGGCGAGATCAACCGCATCCTCTTGACGCGCCCGGTGCAGGACCGCATCCACGCGCTGGGCGGCGTGCCCTCGCCCATGACGCCGGGCGAATTCGCCGCCAAGGCGCGTGAGGATTCGAAGCGCTTCGGCGCCATCGTCAAGGAACGCAAGATCGTCGGCGACTGAAGCAGGTGACTTGAATCAGGCGACGGAAAGGAGATGTCGATGAACACGATTTCCATGCTCATCAACGGCGATCATGTGCAGGCCACGGGAGGCGCGACCTTCGAGCGCCGCAATCCGCTGGATGGGCAGGTGGCTACTCGGGCGAGTGCGGCGACGCCCGCGGATGCGGTGCGCGCCGTGGACGCGGCGCATGCGGCGTTCCACCCATGGGCCGAGATGGGCCCGGCGGCGCGCCGTGCGCTGCTGCTCAAGGCCGCGCAGGCGCTGGAGGCCAAGGCGCCGCAGTTCGCCGAAGCCGTGGCCTCCGAGACGGGCGGCTCGGCGCTGTGGTCGGGCTTCAACGTGCATCTGGCCGCCGGCATGATCCAGGAGGCCGCATCGCTCACCACGCAGGTGAGCGGCGAAATCATCCCTTCCGAAGTACCCGGCAGCGTGTCGATGGCCGTGCGCCAGCCCGCGGGCGTGGTGCTCGGCATGGCACCCTGGAACGCGCCGGTGATCCTGGGCGTGCGGGCCGTCGCCACGCCGCTGGCTTGCGGCAACACGGTGGTCCTCAAGGGCTCGGAACTGTGCCCCGCGACGCACGGCCTCATTGCGGAGGCGCTGCAGGACGCCGGCCTGCCCCGGGGCGTCATCAACTTCGTGACCAACGCACCCGATGACGCGGGCGCGGTGGTCGAGGCCATGGTGGCGCACCCTGCCGTGCGGCGCGTGAACTTCACCGGCTCCACGCGCGTGGGCAAGATCATCGCCGCCGTATGCGCGAAGTACCTCAAGCCCGCCGTGCTGGAACTCGGCGGCAAGGCCCCCCTGCTGGTGCTGGAGGACGCGGATCTCGACGCGGCCGTGAACGCGGCGGCCTTCGGCGCCTTCGCGAACTCGGGGCAGATCTGCATGTCCACCGAGCGGATCGTGGTGGATCGCAAGATCGCCGACGCCTTCGTCGACAAGCTCGCGAGCAAGGCGCGCGGCCTGCCGCTGGGCGACCCGCGCAAGGGCCCGGTGGTGCTCGGCTCCGTGGTCGACATGGGCACTGTCAAGCGCTGCAACGAGTTCATCGACGACGCGCTGGGCAAGGGCGCCAGGCTGGTGTGCGGAGGCAAGGCCGACAGCACGCTCATGCCCGCCACGCTCATCGACCACGTGACGCCCGACATGCGCATCTACCACGAGGAATCGTTCGGCCCGGTCAAGGGCATCGTGCGCGTCGACGGCATGGAGGAAGCGGTCCACTGCGCCAACGACAACCCCTACGGCCTGTCGGCCGCGGTGTTCAGCCGCGACATGGGCAAGGCGTGGAACGTGGCGCGGCGCATCCAGTCAGGCATCTGCCACATCAACGGCCCCACGGTGCACGACGAGGCGCAGATGCCCTTCGGCGGCGTGAAGGAATCGGGCTACGGCCGCTTCGGCGGGCGCGCGGGCGTCGAAGCCTTCACGGACCTGCGCTGGGTGACCATGCAGACATCGGACCGTCACTATCCGTTTTGATGGTGGGCGGCGCGCGGCCCACCAGGACGACCTGCTCCCCGAGGCTGCCTGGGCCCGGCGTGATCGACTTGTAGCGCGTGCTCACACATGCATGTTCATGATCTCTGAGTAAGCCTGCACCAACCGGTTGCGCACCTGCAGCGTGGCCTGGAAGCCGATCTGGGCTTTCTGCATCGCCACCATGGTCTGCTCGATGGAGACCGTGGGGTTGCCTAGCTGCACTTCGCGCTGCAGCGACGTCACTTCGTCCTGAGCGGCACTCACGGATTTGAGCGCCTGGGTGAGCTCCTGTGCGAAGCCGCCCTTTTGCACCGCCTGCCCTCTGGCGAGCGGCACGCCGTTCGCATCCAGGCCGGCGCGTGCCAGCGCCTGCGCGAAGTTGAAGGGCTTGAGTGTGACGTTCATCGCAATCCGCGGCCACTGGAGGGCATGTCCGGGTGTGCACAGCGTATCGGTGCGACGCACTTCGGATGACGCGAACTGACCGCCGTTTGAGCACCTGTTCACCGCTTCTTACAACGAGCGCATTCCGAATAATTTCCCTGGGAGAACCCCGGCCACCGGGGTCGGCAGTGTCGCCTCCCAGGGTTGCGGCACAGGGAACGCGAACGAACGATGGACAACCCGATCGCCTTGAAGAACCCCACCGCGGTCGTCCCGGCCGACGGCCTGGGGACACGCCTGGCCGCCCTGCCGCCGCGCAGCAAGCTGGCGCTCGGCGGGGGCCTGGCGGCGCTGGTCGGGGTGGCGCTGGCCATGACCTTGTGGAGCAGCCAGGGTGACTACAAGGTGCTGTATGCCAACCTGTCCGACAAGGACGGCGGCGCGATCATCACGCAGCTCACGCAGATGAACGTGCCTTACCGGCACGCCGACGGCGGCACGGCCATCCTCGTGCCCGCCTCCAAGGTACACGACGTGCGCCTCAAGCTGGCCTCGGCCGGGCTGCCCAAGGGATCCGTGGTGGGCTACGAGCTGATGGACGGCGCACGCTTCGGGCAGACGCAGTTCCAGGAGCGGCTCACCTTCCAGCGCGGCCTGGAAGGCGAGCTCACACGATCCATCCAGTCGCTGGCCGCGGTGCAGAGCGCGCGGGTCCACCTCGCGCTGCCCAACCAGAACGGCTTCTTCCGCGAGCAGCAGAAGCCCAGCGCTTCGGTGCTGCTCACGCTGCACCCCGGTCGCACGCTCGACCGCGCCCAGGTGGCCGGCATCGTGCACCTGGTGTCCTCCAGCGTGCCGGAGATGAACCCCAAGGCGGTGAGCGTGCTCGACCAGACGGGCGCCCTGCTCTCCGGCCCCGCCGAGAACACGCAAGGCGCCGGGCTGGACGCGCAGCAGCTGCAGTACGTCGCGCAGATCGAAGGGGGCTACACCAAGCGCATCCTCGACCTGCTGGAGCCCGTGGTGGGCCGCGAGAACCTGCGCGCCAGCGTCACGGCCGACGTGGATTTCTCGCAGACAGAAGCCACCTCGGAGGAGTTCAAGCCGAACCAGGGCGCGAGCGCCAGCGCGTCGGTGCGCAGCCAGCAGACCACCGAGCAGCACGGCAGCACGCCGGGGGCGCCCGCGGGCATCCCGGGGGCAGTGTCGAACCAGCCGCCAGTGCCCGCGACGGCACCGCTCACCGGCGCGGCCGCGCCGCTGCAAGCGGCCCAGGGCGGCGCAGGCGGCGCCAGCAACAGCCGACGCGACGCGGTCACGAACTACGAGGTCGACAAGACCGTGCGCGTGACCCGCGCGGCCACCGGCACGGTGCGCCGCCTCAACGCCGCCGTGGTGGTGAACAACCGCGCCGTCACCGACGCCAAGGGCAAGACCACGCAGGTGCCGCTGTCGGCCGACGAGATGGGCAAGCTCACGGCGCTGGTGCAGGAAAGCATCGGCTTCAACAAGGACCGCGGTGACTCGGTGAAGGTGATCAACGCGCCCTTCAAGGCCGACCCGGCCGGGCGCAACAGCGAAGTTCCCTGGTGGAAGCAGCCGGAGGTGCTGGACATGCTGCGCGCGGGCGCCGTGCCCGCTGGCCTGGCGGTGCTGGGCCTCATCGTGTTCTTCGGCATGATCCGCCCCGCGCTCAAGGCGCTGCTGGCCCGGCCCGCGCCGCAGCCCGGCAGCCATGTGGACGTGCTGGCCGACGACGAGGTGGCCCCGCCTGCGCCCCGCGCTTTGGAAGCGCCCAAGCACAACGAGCAGCTGCAGGGTGCGCGCCAGCTGGCCAAGGACAACCCCGCCGCCGTGGCGAGCATCGTGCGCGGGTGGGTGAGCGGCGAAAGCTCCACCACCTCATGAGCGCCAACCGATGAGCATGGACGACCAGGGCGTGGAGGACGCCGCGATCCTTCTCATGTCGCTCGGCGAGGAAGAGGCGGCGGAGGTGTTCAAGCACCTCGCCCCCAAGGAAGTGCAGCGCCTGGGCGAGACCATCGCCCGCATGAAGGCCATCTCCAAGGAGCGGCTGGAAGGCGTGCTGCAGAAGTTCACCGCGCAGGCGGGCGACCAGAGCATGCTGGTCAACGACACCGACGAGTACGTCAAGTCGGTGCTGCGCAAGGCGCTGGGCGACGACAAGGCCAACCTGCTGATCGACCGCATCCTCCAGGGCAGCGATGTCTCGGGCATCGAAAGCCTGAAGTGGATGGACCCGGGCTCGGTGGCCGAGCTGCTGCGCAACGAGCATCCGCAGATCGTGGCCGCGATCCTCGTGCACCTGGACCACGAGCAGGTGGCCTCGGTGCTCAAGGAGTTCACCGAGCGCCAGCGCAACGAGGTGCTCGTGCGCATCGCCACGCTCGACGGCATCCAGCCTTCGGCGCTGAAGGACCTGAACGAGGTGATGGGCAAGGTGCTGGCCGGGGGCGACAGGCTGCGCAAGGCCTCGCTGGGCGGGGTGAAGCCGGCGGCCGAGATCATCAACCTGATGGGCACGAGCGTCGAGACCGCGGTGCTCGACTACATCCGCGAGGCCGACAACGAGCTGGCGCAGCGGATCATGGACAACATGTTCACCTTCGACGACCTCGTGACCGTCGACGACAAGGGCATCCAGTCGCTGCTCAAGGAGGTGCAGTCCGAGTCGCTCGTCATCGCGCTCAAGGGCGCGACGCCCGAGATGCGCGAGAAGGTGTTCCGCAACATGTCGCAGCGCGCGGCCGAAACGTTGCGCGAGGACCTGGAGTCGCGCGGGCCGGTGCGCGTGTCCGAGGTGGAGGCCGAGCAGAAGGAAATGCTGAAGATCGTTCGCCGACTGGCGGAGGAAGGCCAGATCGTGCTGGGCGGCGGCGGGGAGGACGAGTATGTCTAAGCCCCGGCCCGCGGTACGCAACGTGCCGCCGCCGGAAGGCGGCAAGGCCGCCTCGCCCTACACCCGCTTCATCCCCCGTGAGGAGCTGGGCGACTTCTCCTCCTGGATGCCGGGCACCCTGTCCGGCGATGGGAGCGCACCGCCGACCCCCGGCGTGCGCAAGGCCGCGCCGGCCGAGCCGGAGAAGCCCGATGTCCCCGACATCTCCGCGCAGCTGCACGCCGCGCGGCATGCCGGCTACCAGGACGGCTATCGCGACGGGCTGGCGGCCCTGGAGCAGTTCAAGCAGAGCTATGCCGCGCAGATCACGGCGCAGCTCGGCCAGCTCACCCGCGCCTACAGCCAGGAGCTCGACACCGTGCAGCAGGAGATGGCGCGCGCGCTCGCCGTGACCGCCACGCAGCTGGCCCGGCAGGTGGTGCGCAGCGAGCTGGCCGCGCGGCCCGAGCTGGTGGCCGCGGTGGCCCAGGAGGCGCTGGACACGCTGCTCATGAGCGCGCGGCAGATCACGGTGCGCGTGCATCCCGACGACCAGCCGCTGGTCGAGCAGGGTGCCGCCGATGCGCTCGCGCAGCGCGGCGCGCGCCTGCTGGCCGATGCCTCCATCGCGCGCGGCGGCTGCCTGGTCGAATCGGACATCGGCGTGGTCGAAGCCGGCATCGAGGCGCGCTGGCGGCGCGCGGTGGCGGTGCTCGGCTGCGAGGAACCCTGGGAAGGCCAGCCGTGACGGGAGCGCGCACCGAGAACCGCCCGATGCAGGCGCCCGACAAGTGGAACCGCTACCTGGCCGACCTGCAGTCCTTCTCGGCCGAGGCAGTGCCGCTGGAGACGCAGGGCCTGCTCGTGCGGGTGGCCGGGCTGGTACTGGAGGCCGCGGGCGTGCGCGTGCCCGTGGGCTCGGTATGCGAAGTGCGCCAGCCCGGGCAACCGCCGGTGATGGCCGAGGTGGTGGGCTTCAACGGCGACCGCGCCTGGCTCATGCCCACCGGCGACGTACACGGCCTGGCGAGTGGCGCCCGCGTGGTGCCGCGTCAGGCGCCGGTCGTACCCATGCGCCTGGGCGTGGCACAGCATCCGTGGCGGCGCAGTGAGGACCGCACGCTGCACCTGCCCGTGGGCGAAGGCCTGCTCGGGCGCGTGGTCGATTCGGCCGGGCACCCCATCGACCGCAAGGGCCGCATCGAGGCCGTGCACAACGAGCCGCTCATACGCCGCCCCATCAACGCCATGGACCGCGACCCGGTGCGCCTGCCGCTGGACACCGGGGTGCGCGCCATCAACGCCATGCTCACCGTCGGCCGCGGCCAGCGCATCGGCCTGTTCGCAGGCACGGGCGTGGGCAAGTCGGTGCTGCTGGGCATGATGGCCCGCTACACCGAGGCCGACGTGATCGTCGTGGGCCTGATCGGCGAGCGCGGCCGCGAAGTGAAGGAATTCATCGACGACATCCTCGGCGAGGAAGGCCTGGCCCGCTCGGTGGTGGTGGCCGCGCCGGCCGACGCGCCGCCGCTGCTGCGCATGCAGGGCGCCAACTATGCAACGGCGATCGCCGAGCATTTCCGCGACCGCGGCGCGCACGTGCTGCTGCTCATGGATTCGCTGACCCGCTACGCCATGGCGCAGCGCGAGATCGCGCTGGCCATCGGCGA
>CBINBY010000112.1:0-14106 GCA_966248995.1 uncultured Burkholderiales bacterium
GCGCGCGCAGCGCCTCGGGAGGCAGAGAACCAGCGCCGGTGATGTAGGCGACCAGCCGAGGCTCGCCTGGCGCGTCCTCGCGTGCCAGCACGATGGCCTCGCGCACGACCGGGTGTTCGAGCAGCCGCGCTTCGATCTCGCCCAGCTCAATGCGGAAGCCGCGGATCTTGACCTGCTGGTCGTTTCGGCCAAGGAACTCCAGCGAGCCATCGGCGAGCCGGCGACCCAGGTCACCGGTCTTGTACATGCGGGCCTGCGCGACACCGGCGTCCGCCGCGAACGGATCGGGCACGAAGCGCTCGGCCGTGAGTTCGGGCCGGTTCAGGTACCCGCGCGCGACGCCTGCGCCGCCCACGTACAGCTCGCCGGTCACGCCCATCGGCACCGGCTGCCCATGCGCATCGAGCACATACACGCTCAGGTCGGGGAGGGGCACCCCGATCGGGCTGGCGCTGCTGCGCTGCGCGTCCCGAGGCATGAGTGGCCGGCAGGTCACGTGCACAGTGGTCTCGGTGATGCCGTACATGTTGATCAGCTGCGTGCGCTCGCCGTTGCGTGCGTACCAGGGGGCCAGCGTCGCCGGCTCCAGGGCCTCGCCACCGAAGATCACGCAGCGCAGGCCATGGTCCTGCGGGCTGTCGGCTTGAGCGGCGATCAGCTGACGGAAGGCGCTGGGCGTCTGGTTCAGCACGGTGACGCCCTGATCGCACAGCAGCGCGTAGAACTCCCGCGGCGAGCGGGCGGTGAAGTGCGGCACGACCACCAGGCGGCCGCCGTGCAGCAGCGCGCCCCACAGCTCCCACACCGAGAAGTCGAAGGCGTAGGAGTGGAACAAGGTCCACACATCGCCGGCACCGAAGTCGAACCACGCCCGCGTGGCACTGAACAGGCGCACCACCTGGGCGTGCTCGACCATCACGCCCTTCGGCGTTCCGGTGGAGCCGGAGGTATAGATGACGTAGGCCAGGTGTGCAGGCCGCAGGTTCAGGGCCGCCGCTTCGGGATTGATCCGGGGCTGCGTTTCCCACGGCGGGGTGGCCGCGTCGAGCTCGACCACCGCCAGCGAGGAAGGCAACGTACCGAGTGCCGAGCGCACGCTGGCGAGGGTGAGCAGCGCACGTGATGCACTGTCGGCCAGCACGAACGCCAGCCGGTCGGCCGGGTAGTCCGGGTCGAGCGGCACGTACGCGCCACCGGCCTTGAGCGTGGCCAGCAATGCCACCACCAGGTCCGCACCCCGCGGCAGGGCCAGGGCCACCAGCGTGCCGGGCGCGGTGCCCAGCGCGATCAGATGGTGAGCGAGCTGGTTGGCGCGTGCATTCAAGTCGGCGTAGGTCAGCTCGCGGCCTTCGTTCACCAAGGCCACGGCGCCTGGCGTGCGCGCAACCTGGGCCTCGAACAGCTCGTGGATGCAGTGCAAAGCCGGGGAGGCGGCTTCGGTGGCGCGTGAGGCTTGCAGCAGCTGGCGGCGCTCTTCGCTTGAAAGCAGCGGCAGGCGATGCACACGTGCCAGGTCATCGGCGGCCATGGCGTGCAGCAGGGTCTGCCAATGACCGAGGTGGCGCTCCACGGTCTGCGCATCGAACAAGGTCGTGGCATAGCCGAGGCTGCCGGCGATGCGATCGCCTGCCTCGTGCATGGAAAGCTCGAGGTCGAACTTGACGGCGGCCGAGCGGGTCGCCAGCGGCTGCAGCTGCAAGCCGGGCAGATCGAGCGTGCCTTCGGGAGCGTTCTGCCAGGCAAACATGGCCTGGAACACCGGGCTGTGGGCGAGGCTGCGCGCGGGGTTGAGCGCCTCGACGACCTGCTCGAAGGGGACGTCCTGGTGCTCCTGCGCGGCCAGTGTCGTGGCGCGCACCTGGGCCAGCAGCCGGGCCACGGAAGGGGTGCCCGACAGGTCGATGCGCAGGGCCAGCGTGTTGACGAAGAAGCCGATCAGCGGCTCGATCTCGGCACGGGTGCGGTGGGCCACGGGGGTGCCGATCACCACCTCGGTCTGAGCCGACAGGCGCGACAGCAGCGCCGCCCACGAGGCGAGCAGCGTCATGAACAACGTCGTGCCGTGACGCTGGCTGAGTGCCTTCAACTGGGCGCTCAGCGGTGCGTCGAACTCGAAGGCCAGGCTCGCCCCGGCATGGTCCTGCACCGCCGGGCGCGGCCGGTCGGTGGGCAGTTCCAGCAATGCCGGAGCGCCCGACAGGTGTGCCCGCCAGAACTCCAGCTGCCGCTGCAGCGCCTCGCCCGAGATCCAGTGGCGTTGCCAGGCGGCGTAGTCGGCGTACTGGATCGCCAGGGGCGGCAGCGGGTCGGGCTCGCCGCGCGCGCAGGCCGGGTACAACGCGCTGAGCTCTTGCAGCAGCACCCCGATGGACCAGCCGTCGGCAATGATGTGGTGCATCGTCACCAGCAGCACGTGCTCGTGTTCGGCCAGTCGCAGCAGACGGCCGCGAACCAGCGGTGCGCGCGCCAGGTCGAACGGCGTGGTGGCTTCTACGGCGGCAAGGCGTTCCAGCTCGGACTCAGGCTGCACGTGACCGGACAGGTCCATATGCAGGAGCGGGAAACCTACATCGGGCTCGGCAATGACTTGAACCGCGGCACCACCGACGCCGGCGAACCCGGTGCGCAGGGCCTCGTGGCGCGCGACGATGCGATCCAAGGCCGCGCGCAGGGCCGGCACATCCAGGGTTCCGACCATCCGCACGCCGCCAGGCATCAGGTACGCCGTGCCGGCGCGCTCATCGAGCTGCGCCAGGAACCACAGGCGCTGCTGCGCGAACGACAGCGGCAGCAGCTCGGTACGCGGCGCCGGCACGATGGCGGGCAGCGTGCTCGCTCCCGCTTGGGCCACACGCAAGGCGAAGCCGGCGAGAGTGGGTTGCGCGAACAGCTCGGCCAGTGGAACTTCGCTGCGCAGGCGAACGCGGATGCGCGAGGCGAGCTGCACTGCCAGCAGCGAGTGCCCGCCGAGCTCGAAGAAATGGTCGTGGCGGCCGATGCGCTCGATGCCCAGCAACTCGCTCCAGATCCCGGCCAGGGCCGTCTCCAGTTCGCCTTGGGGCGGCTCATGGGAGCGGTTGCCGTAGGCGTCATCCTCGGGCGCAAGCAGCGCATGGCGATCGAGCTTGCCGTTAGGCATCAGCGGCCAGGCGTCGAGCCGCACGTAGGCCGCCGGCAGCATGACCTCGGGCAGGCTCGCGGCCAGACCGGTGCGCAGTGCCTGCGGCTGCAGCGACTCGTCGCCGATGACGTAGGCCACCAGGCGCTTGTCGCCGGGCGCGTCCTCGCGGGCGAGCACGATGGCCTCGCGCACGCCCGGGAGTTCGAGCAGCCGGGCCTCAATCTCGCCCAGCTCAATGCGAAAGCCCCGGATCTTGACCTGATCGTCGTTGCGACCCAGGAACTCGATGCTGCCGTCGAGCCGCCAGCGTGCCAGGTCGCCGGTGCGGACCATCCGCGCGCCCGGCCGCTCGGCAAACGGGTCGGGCACGAAGCGCAGGGCGGTGAGCTCGGGGCGGCCCAGGTAGCCGCGTGCCACGCCGGCCCCGCCGATGTGGATCTCGCCAGTCACACCGATGGGCACGGGGGCGCCGTGCGTGTCGAGGATGTATAGGCGCACGTGGGGTACCGGGCGGCCGATGCTGCCGGCCTGAGCGCTGCCGGGCTGCACCTCCTGCGCGGTGGCGACCACGAGGGCCTCGGTGGGGCCGTAGGTGTTCAGCAGCTTCGGATGCTTTTCGCTCCAGCGTTGCGACACCGAAGCCGGCAGTTCCTCGCCGCCGACGATCGCCAGCCGGACGCTGCGCGGTATCGCCGCCACGGAGGACTGCGCCAGCTGCTGCAGGAACCGGGTTGGCAGGTCGACCACGGTCACAGCCGCCTCGGCACACCGGCTCCAGAAGGCCGCTTCGCTCTCGATCCACTCGTCGGTGCGCATGACCAGCGTCGCGCCTGAGCAGAGCGTGCAGAACAGCTCCTCTACCGATGCATCGAACGTGAAGGTCGCGAACTGCAGCACGCGGTCGCTCGCGCTGAAGCGGTACCTTTCGATCAGACCAGCGATGCGCGCGGCAAGCCCCGCGTGATCGACCATCACCCCCTTGGGCGTGCCGGTGGAGCCGGAGGTGTAGATCACGTAGGCCAGGTGCGCAGGCGCGAGGCCCAGGTCGGCCGTTGGGAGATTGCGGGGCGGCAAGCCCTCCCATGGCCGTGTCGCTGCATCGAGCTCCACCACTGCCAGCGAAAGCGGCAACGTGCCCAGCGCAGCGCGCAGGCGTCGCTCCGTGATCAGCACGCGCGGCGCACTGTCGGCCAGCATGAACGCCAGTCGCTCGCTCGGGTAGGCCGGGTCGAGCGGCAGGTAGGCGCCACCGGCCTTGAGCGTGGCGAGCACGGCGGCGACCAGCTCCGGGTCGCGCGTAAGGGCGATCGCCACGCGGTCGTCGGGCTGCACGCCCAGGGCGACGAGGTGGTGGGCGAGCCGGTTGGCGTGCGCATCGAGCCCGGCGTAGCTCAGCTCGGTTCCCTCGAACACCAGCGCGGTGGCTTCGGGCGTGCGCTGTGCCTGTGTCTCGAAGAGCTCGTGTATGCAAGCCGGAGGACAGGCGGCGTCATTGATGCTAAAGCCGCGCAGCAGCTGGTGGCGCTCGTGTGCCGGCAGCAGCGGCAGTCGGCACACGAGGGCTGCGTCGTCGTTGGTCATCGCGCGCAGCAGCGTCTGCCAATGCCCAAGCCAGCGCTTGATGGTGCCCGCATCGAACAGCGCGCTCGCATAGGTCACGCTGCCGGCGAGGCGCTCGCCGGCGGGATGCATGGACACGTCGAAGTCGAAGGGCGCGAAGCGGGCGGGCGTCTCCAGCAACTGCAGCTGCAGGCCTGGCATGTCAAGCCGTGATTCAGGCGTGTTCTGCCAAGCGAACATCGCCTGGAACACGGGGCTGTGGGCCAGGCTGCGCACGGGCTTGAGCGCCTCGACCACCTGCTCGAAGGGGATGTCCTGGTAGCCCTGGGCGGCCAGCGCGGTCGCGCGCACCTGGGCCAGCAACGCGGTCACCGAAGGCGCTCCCGACAGGTTGATGCGCAGCGCCTGCGTGTTGACGAACAAGCCGATCAGCGGCTCGATCTCGGCGCGTGTGCGGTGGGCCACTGGCGTGCCGATCACCACCTCGGCCTGGCCCGACAGTCGCGACAGCAGCGCGGCCCACGAGGCCAGCAGCGTCATGTACAGCGTCGTGCCGTGGCGTCGGCTCAAGGCGTGCAGCGCCGTGGTGAGCTCGGCATCCAGCTCGAACGCAAGGCTGGCGCCCGCGTGGTCCTGCACCGCCGGCCGCGCCCGGTCGGTGGGCAGCTCCAGCCGCGCCGGGGCCCCCGATAGGTGCGTGCGCCAGAAGTCCAGTTGCCGCTGCAGCACATCGCCGGTGATCCAGCGGCGCTGCCACACGGCGTAGTCGGCATACTGGATCGGCAGGGGCGGCAGCGGATCGGCCTGGCCCTGCGAGTAGGCCGCGTACAAGGCGCAAAGCTCTTGCAGCAGTACCCCGATGGACCAGCCGTCGGAGACGATGTGGTGCATCGTGACCAGCAGCATGTGGTCATGCGCGGCCAGGTGCAGCAGCCGGCCGCGGATCAGCGGACCGCGTTCGAGGTCGAACGGTGCGGCAGCCTCCTCAGCCGCCATGCGCTCCACTTCGGACTCGGCGCGAGGCTTCTCCGACAGATCCACCTGATCGAGCGCGAAACCCACCTCAGGCGCCGCGATGAACTGAACCGGTGCGCCATCGACCGACGCGAACCTTGTGCGCACGGCCTCGTGGCGCGCGACGACGCGGTCCAGTGCGCCACGCAGCGCCGCGATGTCCAGCGCGCCCCTCATGCGCAGGCCGCCGGGCATCGCGTACGACGCGGTGGGGCGGCCGTCGAGCTGCGCCAGGAACCACAGCCGCTGCTGTGCGAACGACAGCGGCAGCGGTTCGGCACGTGAGGCCGGCACGATCGCCGGCAAGGTGCTCGCGCCGGCGGCCGCCACGCGCTGTGCGTAGCTGGCAAGCGTGGCGTGTACGAACAGCTCGGCCAGCGGCACCTCGCAGCCCAGCTGCGCCCGTATGCGCGAAGTCAGCTGCAGGGCATGCAGGGAATGGCCGCCAAGCACGAAGAAGTTGTCGTGGCGACCAATGCGCGGCACGCCGAGCAGCTCGCCCCACAGGGTCGCGAGTATGCATTCCAGGTCACCGTGCGGCGGCTCGTCCGTGTGGTGAACGAAGGCTCCTTCAGTGGGGGCGGGCAGCGCGCGGCGGTCGAGCTTGCCGCTCGGCGTGAGGGGCAAGGTCTCCAGCTGCACGTAGGCGGCCGGGAGCATGTACGTGGGCAGTGTCGCCGCCGCGTGGGCGCGCAGCGCTTCCGGCGGCAACGCGTGGTTGCCGGTGACATAGGCTACGAGGCGCCTGCCACCGCCTGCATCCTGGCGTGCAAGCACGACCGCTTCGCGCACACCGGGGTGCTGAAGCAATTGCGCCTCGATCTCGCCCAGCTCGATGCGAAAGCCGCGGATTTTGACCTGATGGTCATTGCGACCGAGGAACTCGATGCTGCCGTCGGGCAGCCAGCGCGCCAGGTCGCCGGTCTTGTACATCCGGCCACCGGGCTCTTCAGCGTAAGGATCGGGCAGGAATCGCTCGGCGGTCAGTTCGGGCCGGTGGAGGTAGCCGCGAGCCAGACAGATGCCGCCGATGTAGATCTCGCCCACCGCGCCGATGGGAACCACGGCGCCGTGTGGGTCGAGGATGTAGATGGGCGCGTTAGGAATAGGTCGGCCGATGGACGGCAGCGCCGGCCAGCCCGAGGTGTCGGCATCCAATGCATGCGCGGTGACCACGTGGCTTTCTGTCGGCCCGTAGTGATTGTGCAGCCGCCGCCCGGGTACGGCGAAAAAGGAGCGCAGGGCCGGGGTGACGCGCAGTTGTTCGCCTGCCGTGATGACAGACTTCAGGGAAGGCAGGGCATCGACCGCGTCCAGGCTTGCTTCTGCCAGCGCCTGCAAGGCAACGGCGGGCAGGAACAAGCGCTCGACGTCATGCTTGCGGATCCAATGTGCCAGTTTGCGGGGATCCAGGCGCTCGTCTGCGTCAATGAGCACCAGCGCGGTGCCGCTGCACAGCGCAGTGAAGATTTCATGGAACGATGCATCGAAGCCCTGTGCCGAGAACTGCAGCGTGCGCTCAGGGGCTTGAAGGCAGTTTTCGCTCCGATGCCAGAGGATGAGGTTCAGCAGCGCGGCATGCGTCATGGCCACGCCCTTGGGCCAACCCGTCGAGCCGGAGGTGTACATCACGTAAGCCAGATGCGAGCCGACGAGACCGACTGGACCGGGATTGCCGTCGGGCAAGTCGTCCCACGGCCTGACAGGGGCATCGATGTGCAGCACGGCCACCGATTCGGGAGGCCGACCTCTTACGGGTAGCATGCTGCACTCGGTGATCAGCACCCCAGGCGTACTGTCTTCCAGCATGAAAGCCAGCCGCTCGCTTGGGTAGTCGGGGTCGAGCGGCACATAGGCGCCACCGGCCTTGAGCGTGGCCAGCAGCGCGACAACCATCTCGGGACAGCGCGGCAGCGCGATGGCCACGCGCGTGTCCGGGCGCACGCCCAGGGCCATGAGGTGCTGCGCCATCCGGTTGGCTCGCGCATTCAGTTCGGTGTAGCTGAGGCTCGTGTCGTCGAAGACCAGCGCGATGGCTTCAGGTGTGCGAGCCACCTGTTCCTCGAAGAGTTCGTGGATGCATCGATCGGTGGGGAAGGCAGCCTCGGCGGCGTTGAAGCCCTGTAGTACCTTCCGCCGTTCGTGTTCGTCGAGCAGCGGCAACTGTCCCACGTGCGTGTGCGGCGCGACCATGGCGGCGCGCAGCAGGCGCTCGATGCGGCTCACCGAGGCTTCGACTTCCTCGCGCGTCAGCACCTGCGGGTCGAAGTTGAACTCGACGCGCACGCTCCTGGCCTTCTCGTAGTCGCGCACGTACAGCGCCAGCGGCACATCCTCGAAGCCGTTGTGCTGCGTCACCATCACGATGCGCCCGCCCTCGATCTCGAAGTCGACGGGGAAATGCTCGACCGACACGCTCAGGTCGAACAGGCGGTGCTGCGGTGTATGCCTCTGGGCATGGCGGGCGATGTCGTACAGCGGGAAGCGCTGGTGGCGGTAGCAGGCCCGGGACTGCCCCACCAGCGCCCGAATCGTGTCTTCGAAGCTGGCGCGGGCGTCAACCGCCACGGTCAACGGCAGCATCGACGAGAACATCCCGACCGTTCGCTTCTCGGCGGCGTTCTTGCGGTTGTGCACCGGCATGCCGATCGCCACCTCGGTATGGCCGGTGATGCGCGAGTAGTGGATGGCCAGCGCACCGATCAGCATGTGTGTGATCGAGCCGCCCAGGCGTGCGCCGAGCGCGGCCATGCGCGAGAACTCGGTGCGCTCGATCTCCCACACGACCTGCTGGGTCGCACGCCGCGCGGCTTGCCTGGCGGCCGTGGGGAACAGGGGATCCGCCGATCCGTTGAATCGCTCGAACCAGAACGCCTGGTCCCTGGCATGGCGGGCCGAGCGCTGATAGGCGAGATCGTCGGCGATGAAATCCAGGTACGAGGGAGCCGGTTCGCTGTCCATCGGCTCGCCGCGGACCAGGCGGTTGTAGACGTCGATGATCGCGTGCAGGATCAGCGCCACCGACATGCCATCGGCCACCAGGTGGTGGCAGCGCACCAGGCACAGGCCGCGCGTGGGCGAAGCCTGCACCCATTGCATCGTCCACAGCACGCTGCCGTAGAGCGCGAAGGGTTCCGAGAACGCTGTGCGGATGTGGTCCCACGCACGCTGCTCGCCGTCGGCATGGGCCGAATAGTCATGAACCTCGAGCTTGAACGCCAGTTCGTCCAGCACCTTCTGGCGGGCCGTGGGTGGCGTGTCCAGCAGCACCAGGCGCAGCGCATCGTGGCGGCGCACCACCTCGGCGATGGCGCGCTCCCACAGGTCCAGGCGGATGCGGCCGTCGAACTGCAGCGCGCCACCGACGTTGTAGCAAGGCAGTTGTGGCGCCAGCAGTTGGTCGAGCCAGACGGCCTGCTGGGTGGTGGCCAGTGGCAACGGTGAATACGTGTTCATGGTCCTCGATCGCTGAGGCTTTACACCGCAGAAGCTGATGCGCAAGGCGTGGAAAATCCATGCCCTGGCCTGCCCCTCCCTGCGCGGGCACACGCTGTTTGCAGCGGGTATGTACGGTCAAACGAAGTGTCGAGGATGAGCTTCGTCAGCGACAGGCTACACACGAGATCAACTCGAGTGATCGCTGCGCAGCTCGTTTTCGTCGCTCCAGTGGATCTCGGCACCCTCGACCTTGGCATAGGCCATGAGAGCGTCCATGGCTCCCGACCTATCGGATGACGGTTGCAACTACACCGACCAGCGGGAGCCTACGGAGCGTCGAGAACTGGTTCATATGGGAATCAGGCCCTCTTTGTTACTCCTGGTCATCAAGCCCCCGATTGGAGGGGCATCAGCGTCGCAACCTCGTAGGCGAGGCAGGCGTTCGCGAAGAGCCGCCAAGGGCTACAAGGGCGAAATCGAGTCGAAAACGCCGTTGGCCGGTACGCCCCATGGGCGCCAGGTGGCCTGTTGATCAGCGCCGACAGGACCCTGCTGCAGGCGCTGAGGGTGGGTGAGCAGCACATCCTGATCGAGCTGCTGGACAAGGTGGCGCGGGCGAGGGACAAACCCACACCGAGCAGCCAGGGCCTGTCGCGTCCCCACACGAACGAATCTTTCCGCCCGTTCGCACTGAGGGAGGAGGCTGCTTGTCGCAGATGACCCCCTACTTCCCCTAGATGCGAGCCAGTCGAGCGGGTTCCAGACACTTCTGTCGCTGTACTTCACAGCACTCGTCAAAACCACGGAAGCTGCAGCAGCCCTCGCCCTTGCTTTGTTCGCGCCCACCACCCAAGCCGCCACGTACAACAACGATAAGGAATTCGCCACCACCGCGGCCGATCTGAGCCTGACCAGCGGCCGGGTTTGCAACCGAAGCGGGAACTGCGTGCGGTGTGAATCGCCCATCTTATGTGCGAGTGAGTTAAGGGGACCGGGCACTCCAGCGCTCCCTTCAACCCATACCGCCGCAGCCAGTTGCCGAGGCCCTCGATCCGAAACCGACGGCCTTGGCCCTTCAGGGTCTCGCCTGAGCGGGACGTCACCGATCACGGATCTCAAGATCCCCAGCTTGGCCAGTTGCTCTCTCTAGCGACTGCTGCCAGCCGTATAGCATCTCGATCGCCGTCAACATCCAGCAGAACGCCGCCCTGGTGGTGCAGGCGAGGTCGGCCACCGAGGCGCTCCAGGGTCAGGCGCAACGACTCGCTCAGTCGTTTGCCGCTGCGCACGGACTGAAGCCTGTCGGAGCTGCTTCGCCCCATCCGGAGCCGCCCCACCCCGTTCGGGCTTGTCGGAGCCTCGCACCTCGTGCCGGCCCTTCAACAAGCTCAGGGCGAACGGTACAGGTGGCCATGTCCCCATCCCCACTCCGTTCGGGCTGAGCTTGTGGCTCAACGTGGTTGTCGGACGTGCGCTTCTACGAAGCCGGCAAGGCCTCCAGGACCGTGGTGCGCCACCAGTGAGCAAGGGCACGGACATGCGGCGGAGCCAGGACCGTCATGTGATTGCCCGGGCCTTGCCACACCGACAGCGCAGGAGCGTGCCGCCGCCAGGTCGCCTCCACGCGATGGCGCCGCGCAATGTCTTCTTCCACGCTGAGCCGGCTGTCGGGCACCAGCACGAGGTGCACCGGGCCGTCATAGGCGGTGGCGGGGCAGTAGCCCACGCGGTAGGCGCGAGCGAAGGCAAAGAAGGGGCCGCGCAGGGTGTGGGGCTTGGAGCTCGCGGGCATGAGCTTCATGTCGACCATTACCCGGTGCAGCGCCTCGATCAGCTCCGCTGGCGTGAGCGCGTGCAGGCTGGCCGGATCGATGGGCAGGGGTCTCTCGCCGTGCATGGACAGCAATTGCAGATAGCGGTCCGTGATGTCGTTGCGGCTGCGATCGCACATGCGCGAAGCGTCGTCCGGGGCCCTGACATCGACCATGGTCAAAGAGGCGACCTCGGTCCCGCCCGAACGCAGGCGCCGGGACATCTCGAAAGCGACCCAGCCGCCGAAGGAGTGGCCCACCAGATGGACGGGGTCACCCTGGGACAGGAAGGGCTGCATCGCCTCCACGTAGCGCATGGCCGCCTGCTCGACCGACCCATAGGGCAGCTGGGTGCCGTCGATGCCGCGAGGCTGCATGCCGATGAGGGCTTGCTCGGTACCCAAGGCCATGCCGAGCTCCATGAAGCTCGTGACGCTGGCCCCGGCGCCCGGCACGCAGATGACCGGCACCTGACCCGCTCGGCCCATCTGGAGGGGCAATGCGGGGGCATGTCTCGTCGTGACCCAGGCCGGGCGCGAGGCCGGCAAGGACCTCGACACGGCGCGGACCACGTCACCGATGTGCGCCGGCTCCAGCACCGTGGAGTGGGTGCCGGGCACGGGCACGACTTCGATCTGCCCGGCAGGCAGCAGTTGATCCCATTTCATGAGACCGGGCGTGGGTGCAGGCGTGCCTTCCATGGCCTGGAAGAGGTGCAGCTTCAGGGCGCCCGGCAACGGCTGCGGCAGGTAGGACGGCCACAGTCTGTCGTACTGCACGATGCGGGCGGTGTACGCGGCCAGCTGCTCCAGGCTGGCTTGCTGTTCCTCCAGGAGGCGCAGCAACGGGGGGGACTGGTCGCACAGCGCCATGAACTCGGGCAGCGACGAGGCCGGCGCCTGGAGTTCGAGCTGCCGTGCTGCTTCCTGAAGGTCGTCCTGCTGGCGGTACGGCTCTTGCGCAGCCCAGGCCCGCAGCTGGTCCACGAGAGCTTGCTTGGTCAGCTCGTCGTGCGTCTCGGTGCTCGGAGAGATGGATGGGTTGTCGCAATCCAGCAAGCCGAGGAACTCCACCGGCTCATCGAGCTCGGCCAGCAACTGCGCCGTCGCGTAGGCGAGCAGCCCCCCGGAGGAGTACCCGAGCAGCCGGTACGGCCCTTGCGGGCAGACCTGGCGCATGAGGTGGACCATGTGCTCTGCCAGGGCGTCCATGGAGGCCGGCATCTCCGGCGGCCAGGGCAGGGCGTGGATCGGTGCGTCGACATCCAGGTGCAGGCCGAGCTCGAAGGCGTAGGTGATGTCGCCGTTGCCGGTGGGCACCACGAAAAGGGCAGGCGCACTGCCGTGGCGCCGGACGGCGAGTGCTCGTGTGCCGTAAGGCTCGCTCCCGCCGGCCAGATGTTTGGCTTGCGACTTCAGGGTGGGGTTCTTGTACACGTCTTGAATGGTCAGGTGGAAGCCGTGCCGCATGGCGAGCGACACGAGGCGGGCAGCCAGCAGCGAGTGTCCGCCGAGTTCGAAGAAGTGGTCCTCGCGGCCGATCTTCGCCGTGACGAGTACCTGGGACCATATTTTGGCAAGGGCGTGTTCGAGGTGGTTCTGTCGAGTTTGGTGGCGGTGGATCGCCGCAGAGGTCCACGCGCAGCGCCATGGTGTCCACGAAGAAACCGATGATCCGCTCGGTCTCCGCGCGGTGGGCGGTTGGCCACCGGCGTGCCGATGACCACGGCGGACTGCCCTGACAGGCGCACGAGCACCACGGCCCACGAGGCCTTTTACTCGCCCAGTACGTTAGGAATGTGACAGCAGTGGATGCAATGGCCTTGTCGTCCACGCATCAAATGCACAATCCGCGCGATCTGCAGCTGTTTCCGGCAGGACATCCCCACATCACCCAAGCGGCCGGTCAGTCCGTGGCCGGTTGCTCGCCAAGTGAGGCCACACATGGCAAACGTCGTCATCTATCACAACCCCGCGTGCGGCACGTCGCGCAACACGCTGGCGATGATCCGCAACAGCGGCGTCGAGCCCGAGATCATCGAGTACCTGAAGACGCCGCCGAGCCGGCAGAAGCTGGCCGCGCTGGTCGCGGCGATGAGCGTGTCGGTGCGCGACGTGCTGCGCCGCAAGGGCACGCCCTACGACGAGCTCGGGCTGGACGACCCGAAGTGGACCGACGACCAGTTGCTCGACCTGATGATCGAGCATCCGATCCTCATCAACCGGCCCATCGTCGTCACGCCGCTGGGCACGCGGTTGTGCCGCCCCTCGGAGCTGGTGCTCGACATCCTGCCGTCGCCGCAACAAGGGCCGTTCGTCAAGGAGGACGGCGAAGTCGTCGTCGATGTACAGGGCAGGCGTGCCGACAAGCGCTGAGCCGCCCATTGCCCCGGGTGGGTGATCGAGGTCCGCAGCTGTGCGGTGCCTATGAGCTCGATCACCGGCGTCGCCAGCTTCCTGCCCACTGAGTGAACCAGCCGGAGAGGGGAGCAGGCACGCCCGCCTATGCCGGCGTACACAAGCCGGGCGACCCCCGCGGCCATTTCTTCAGTGCGCGAAGCTGCGTTTGCAGATTCGATGCAGGGCCGCGTGTACGTTCATCGCCGGGGCAGTTACAGCAGGCCACCGCGCCACCGCTGCTTCGCGGCATGCGGGTTGCCACGCCAGTCCATCCAATCACACATGGAGCATGGCATGGCACTCGACATCTTCGACAACCGCGGAAGTCCGCTCGACCGGCAGCGCTTCACCTGGCGCGACATGGTGCAAAAGCCGATCAGCAAGCTCGACGACGATGCCTACACCCGCGTGCGCATCATCCTGATGAATGGCATCGAGCTCGAAGCGCTGCGCTTCTCGCATTCATGCGCCCGGATGAATCGCGAGCTGCAACCGCACCTGGCGAAGGTGCGCCGCGTCGAGCAGCACCAGGCGACCACCATCAACTGGCTGATCGGCGGCGACCACTCGCCGCTGGAGACGACCATCGCCTACGAGCAGGTGGCCATCGACATCACGGCCGGCGTCGCCATGCGAGAGCCGGATCCGTACCTGGCGCAGGTATACCGTTTCGGCCTCCTGGAGGATTTCGACCACATGTACCGCTACTCGGCCCTGCTGGACCGGCTGGAGGGCAAGGACGCGAACAACATCCTGCAGAGCT
>CBINBY010000113.1:0-14039 GCA_966248995.1 uncultured Burkholderiales bacterium
TCGGCGTGATCGACGGCATCGCCTTCCAGACCAACATCCTGGCGCTCAACGCCGCCGTCGAGGCCGCGCGCGCCGGCGAGCAGGGCCGCGGCTTCGCGGTCGTGGCCGGGGAAGTGCGTACCCTGGCTCAGCGATCAGCCGAGGCGGCCAAGGAGATCAAGCAGCTCATCGGTGCCAGCGTCGATCGCGTGGAGCAGGGCAGCACGCTGGTCGACCAGGCTGGCAGCACGATGCAGGAGGTGGTAAGCGCCATTCAGCGGGTGACGGACATCATGGCCGAGATCAGCATGGCCAGCGCCCAGCAGAGCGAGGGCGTGGCGCAGGTCAGCGCCGCCATGGGCAAGATGGACGAAACCACGCAGCGCAACGCCGCCCTGGTGCACCAGAGCTCGGCGGCCGCTCAGGACCTCAAGACGCAGGCCCGGGAACTGGTCGATGCCGTGTCCGTGTTCCGGCTGGAACAGCGTCACGGCGTGGCCGCCTGAGCCCCTCAACTCCGGTCCCTCGCATGCCGAAAGCCAAACACGAGCATCACGGGGGGAGCCCGACTTGATTTCCGTACGCCACGTACTGGCCTCGCTCGCCGCGGCCGGGTTGATTGCGACAGCCATCCTTACCGCGACCTCGCAATGGGGCGAGCAACGCAGCGGCGTCGCCTTCGATCGCGCACTCGTCGCCAAGGACGTCACGGCCGACATCCTGCCGCCGCCGATGTACCTCATCGAGCTGCGGCTCGTCCTTTCACAGGCACTCGAAGGCAGCATCCCGGCCGCGAAGGCGCAGGCCGAGGCCCAGCGCCTGGAGAGCGAGTACCAGGCGCGCGTCGACTACTGGAATGCGCATCCCCCATACGGCCTGGAGCGCACCCTGCTCGGCGCGCAGCACGTCGCCGGACAGCGCTTCATCGGCGCGGCACGCGAAGTGCTCGGCGCCGTGACGCGCGGCGAGATGGCCGCCGCCCAGGCCGCGCTGAAACAGGCCGACGCCGCCTACGTGGAGCACCGTGCCGGAGTCGACGCGACCGTCAAGGCCTCGACCGCGTTCGCCGACGAAGCGACGGCCGGCTTCAATGCCGCCCGTACCCAGGCCGCATGGGCGCGCTGGATGACGTTCGGCTTCGCCGCGATCGTGCTGGTGGCGCTGGGATACTGGGCGCGGCGCGCCGTCTGGTTGGCCATCGGCGGCGAACCAGCGGAGGCGGCGGCCCTGGCGAGTGCCGTCGCCAACGGCGACCTCACCGTGCGGGTGGCGGTCGAGCCCGGCGACACCACGAGCGTGATGGCGGCCATGCGGCGCATGTGCGACAGCCTGGCTCAGGTCGTGGGCGACGTGCGCGACAGTTCCCGGGCCATCGCGTCGGGCGCCGACAGCGTGGCGCACGGACACACGGACCTGTCGGAGCACACCGAGCAGCAGTCGGCCCGCCTGCAGGAGACAGCCGCGTCGATGGACCAGCTGTCCGGCACGGTACGCCACAACGCCGACGCGGCGCGCGAAGCGGCCCGCCTCGCGGACTCCGCCAGCGAGGTGGCGGCCCGTGGCGGCGACGTGGTGGGTCAGATGGTGGGGACCATGAACGACATCTCCGCCTCGAGCCGCAGGATCGGTGACATCAGCGGCGTGATTGACAGCATCGCCTTCCAGACCAACCTGCTGGCGCTGAACGCCGCGGTCGAGGCGGCACGCGCCGGCGAGCAGGGACGCGGCTTCGCCGTGGTGGCCGGCGAAGTGCGCAACCTGGCGCAACGCTCGGCCACGGCGGCTCGGGAAATCAAGGCACTCATCGGAGCCAGCGCGGAGAAGGTCGAAGCCGGATCCAGGCTCGCAGACCATGCAGGCTCCACCATGAGCGACATGGTCGCGCAGGTGAAGCAGGTCACCGCCCTCATCCAGCAGATCAGCTCGGCCACTGCCGAGCAGAGCGGAGGCATCGAGGCCGTGAGCGCCACGGTGTCGAAACTCGATCTCGTGACGCAGCAAAACAGTGCCCTCGTGAGCCAGGGCACCGTCGCAGCCGGTGATCTCACGCGGCAGGCCGCCCGCCTGGTGCGAGCGGTCGACCGATTCCGGCTGCAGGCGAGTTGATCCGGCATCCCGGCGCCGGACCTTCCTGCCCGCCCAGGTTCGCGGGTCAGAGCCCTCTTCAGTCGATCAGCGGCTGCGGGCGCGTGTCGTCCGACACGAGGGTATTGCCCAGGCCGAGCAGTTCCCGCGCTTGCTGCAGGCTCTTCAACTCGCGATGCGCATGCCGGGCGCGAACCAGCCGGTCCTGGATCTCCCACACGACGTCGATCAGCTGGCCGGCCGTATGTGCCTGCCATACGCGCAAAAACATGCGCGCGCTGAACAGCGGCTTGTCGAAACTCAACGTGTCGATGAGCAGCTCGCGCACGCGCTGCAGGTCGGTGCCGCCAGGAGTGCCATCGGCGGCCGCCGGCTCGGGCAACGCCAGCGTGTCGGGAAAGCCCGCCTGGGTGCCCGCGTGCGGGCCGAGCAGCGGCACCTCGATGGGCAACTGTGCGACGGGCTCTCGATCTGAGGAGGCGGGTGCCTGCGAGGAGCCCGTGGCCAGCGGATTGGTTTCGTCCGGCAAATCCAGCAACGAGAACAGCCCTGTCGATCGCGGCGACGGCGTGGGCTCGTCGCGCGGGGGTGTGTAGTACGTGAGGAGCGGCGAGGAATCTGTCCGCGAGTCTCCGCCCTGCACTGTCGGGGCGTCATCGGGCCGCGGCTGCGGCGATGCTTCGACACCAGACACGGGAGGCGGCACGACCACGGGCGGCGCCGCCGACGGCACGGGGTCGACCATGACCGGCCGCATGTTCTCCATGGGCGGCATGCGGGTCGCGAGAGGCTCCACCACCTCATCTGCCCGAACCGCTGCGGTCGCCGGGAAGTGGGTCTGCCCAATTGGGCCGGACACGAACACCGGCATAGGCTCGACGGACGGCGGTCCGAGGGGCTCGAGCTCCTCCACTCCAGGAGCGACGGCTGCCACGCGCGGCTCAGGTGGCGAGGACACGGAAGGTGCGCCAGATTCCCCCATGGAGGACGGGGGGCGCTCCAGCTCAGGGGGTGGCGCGGGCACTTCCGCAGCCACCGGCACTTCCACATCCGGCGACGCGTCCGCGACTGGCGGTGTGTCCTCAGCCGACGGCGCGTCGGCAGCCGGCGGCGCTTCCATGGCCTGGGCTTCCACCGCCGCAGGCCATGGCGTCTCCGGTTCGGCTTCCCCCGCCTCGACCGGCGCCTGCTCCTCGGATGACGGAGGTTCCTCCACATCCAGCGGCACGGCGGTCACCGCCCAGGCGTCGTCATCCTCCTCGCCGGGCGGCGGTAGCGGCGGCGCGGCGGTTGCGGGCGGCTGGGGCAGGTCCACCAGGCCGAGCTTCAGAAGATCCTCGAAGTGGCTGGTCGATGAACCAGCCTTTTGAGCCAGGCTGAGCACTTCGGCGAGCGGCCGTCTGCCATCGACCAGGAGCAGGACGGTGCGATGCCGCTGGCTGAGCCGGTGCGTGCGGCTGCGCAGCTCCTCGTACCCTTGCGCCGTCTTGGTGGGGACGGTCACGGCCGCCACCCGGGCACGACTTGACGACGATGGCTCGCGGCCATGGCTGCATATCCGCTACCGAGCGGCCTCCGGCAGCTCGATCTTGACCTCCAGCACCTCCAGGTTGTCCTGACGCTCCAGGTGCACCTTGATGTCGTCGGGCTTGATCGACACGTACTTCGAGATCACGGCCACGAGCTCGCGCTGCAGCGAGGCCAGGTAATCGGGCCGCCGCGCACGGTCGTTGCGCTCGTGCGTCAGGATGATCTGCAGCCGCTCCTTGGCGACCGTGGCGGTTTTCTTCTTCTCACCGAGCAGGAAAGACAGCAAGGACATGCTCACCTCCCGAACAGGCGTTTGAAGAAGCCCTGCTTGCTGGCCTCGATGAAGCGCATGGGCCGCTCCTCGCCGAGGAAACGGGCCACCACGTCCTTGTAAGCCTCGGACACGTCCGTGCCCTTCATGTGGATCGCCGGCAGGCCCTGGTTGGAGGCGTCGAGGACGCTCTCGGATTCGGGCACCACGCCGATCAGCGGCGTGCGCAGGATCTCCTGGATGTCCTCCAGCGAGAGCATCTGCCCGCCTTCCACCCGGTTGGGGTTGTAGCGCGTGATGAGCAGATGCTCCTTCACGGGCTCCTTGCCTTCGATGGCGCGCTTGGTCTTGGAGCCGAGGATGCCCAGGATCCGGTCGGAATCGCGCACCGAGGAGACCTCGGGGTTGGTCACGATCAGCGCCTCGTCGGCGTAGTGCATCGCCATGAGCGCGCCGGTCTCGATGCCGGCGGGCGAGTCGCACACGATGTAGTCGAAACCCATCTCGGCCAGGTCCTTGAGCACGCGCTCGACGCCGTCCTGCGTGAGCGCATCCTTGTCGCGCGTTTGCGAGGCAGCCAGCACGAAGAGCTTCTCGCACTGCTTGTCCTTGATGAGCGCCTGGCTGAGGTTGGCTTCCTTGTGGATGACGTTGATGAGGTCATAAACCACGCGGCGCTCGCAACCCATGATGAGGTCGAGGTTGCGCAGGCCCACGTCGAAGTCGATCACTGCGACCTTGTGGCCGGCCAGCGCCAACCCCGAGGAGAAGCTGGCGCTGGTCGTGGTCTTGCCGACTCCCCCCTTGCCGGAGGTCACGACGACGATCTTGGTCATCGGTGGAATTCCTTTCAGAGTTTCAGGGCGTCGATCGCCAGCTTCTCGCCGGCCAGACGCACCTGTGCCGGCTTGCCCTGCACATCGGCAGGCAAGGCGGTCTCGGTGGTTCTGTAGTAACCCGCGATGGAGACGAGTTGAGGCTCCATGCAGGTGCTGAAGATGCGTGCCGCCGTGTCGCCGCGGGCGCCGGCAATGGCCCGGCCGCGCAGCGGCGCGTAGACGTGGATGCTGCCGTCGGCAATGACCTCGGCGCCGAAGTTGACGACATCGAGCACGATGACGTCGCCGCCGCGCGCATAGACCTGCTGGCCCGAGCGCAGCGGCCGGTCGATGATGAGCGCGGGCGAGGCGGCGGCCACGGGGGCTTCGGCCGTCGAGGGCTTCGCCGTCTCGGCGGCAGGGTCGGCCGCGACGGGGGCCGCGCGTACCGGCGCGGGCGTGTCCGGGGCCTCGGCCAGCCCGGCGGCGCCGGCCGCCTCCATCTGCTGCGCACTGCCAGCCTTCACGGCCACGGGGAGCATGCGGTGCTCGCGCAGCAAGGCAGCGAGCGCCGTGAAGTCGAGTGTCTGCTCCTCTGCGGCTATGGCGGCGAGGTCGATCACGACGGGGTCGTTGTCGAAGAGGCCCGGCGCATCGGCGAACCGCCTGTCGAGCTCCCGCGCCAGCGCAGGCAGGCTCGTGGTCTTGAGGACCAGCGCTACCAGCGTGAGGGAGGCACTCTTGAGTTCGAAGACGGGGAGAACGTTCGCGCTGCTGTCGGCGGCCATGGATGCGCTGTGCCTGAAACGCCCGCGAGTGTAAGGGCGCGGCGCGGCTTTCCTTGTGACCGACAGCAACGGGTCCCGGCCGGTGTGCGGTGTGAACACCTTTCGCACGCGCCGGAGCGGCCGATGCCCATGCGACACCGGCTGGAGCATGGCGCGCCGCCGGCATGCGCCATGCCGGGCTCAACGGCGGTATTCAGCCGCCACCCACGCCGTGGATCACCTTGCCGCGGCCCAGGCACTCAGGGCAGGACGAACCCTGCACGCGGCCGCTGCCGCCGCATCGCGGGCACACGGCCTCGCCGGTGCCCGGCGTGCCGGCGGGCGCCTCGTCACCCGGCGCCATCGGCTTGCGCTCGGGGCTGGAATCGCGGTTGGGAGAGTCGGATGTTGCTGCAGCCATGGTGCGCCTCCTTGCGTAGCGCCCTCTCGCAGCAGCAAGCCGGATGCCGCAACATCTCCCGGCGGCGTTCACCCCACGCACGTACGGTTCTTTCCCGTGCGCTTGGCCTCGTAGAGCGCCTGGTCGGCGCGCTCCAGTGCATCCTCGATGCGCTCGCCGCCCTGGTAGGCCGTGACTCCCGCCGAGAAGGTGACGAAGATCTGGCGCTCCTCGTGCATGAACAGGCCGCCGCTGAGCGAGCGTTGCAGGCGCGTGAGGATGAGCTGCCCCTCCTCGACCGGCGTGTCGGGCAGCAGCACGACGAACTCCTCGCCGCCATAGCGCGCGGTCAGGTCGGTGGGGCGCAGCGTGCGGCTCACCACCGCGGCGAGCGAGCGCAACGCCTCGTCGCCTGCGGAATGGCCCAGCTCGTCGTTGAGCCGCTTGAAGTTGTCGATGTCGAGCAGGCCCACGCACAGCTGGCTGCCGGTGCGCTCCACCCGCGAGCGCTCGGCTTCGAAAGCCTGCAGCAGCCCGCGGCGGTTCGCGACCTGCGTGAGCTGGTCGGTGGACACCTCCTCCGACAGCCGGCGCAGCTCGGCCTCGAGTTCATTCACGCGCTTGTCGAGGCTCGCGGCGCGCGTGTGCTCCTCGCGCAGCCGCTGCTGGGTCTGTGACACCAGCGACTGGACGCTGCGGCTTTCCTCCACCATCTCGCGCACCACGCCGGCCAGGCTTTCCAGCGTGTCGGCCTTCTCGACCACATCGGCATAGCGGCCCACGCTCTCGTGGAAACGTCCGGTCTGCGAGCCGAGTTCGTCGAGCTCGCTCAGCATGCGGTGGATGAGGGTCTTGAGCGCCTCGCGCGCGCGCTGCCGCTCCTGCCGCAGCTGACCTTGCCGCTCGCGCGTGCCGTGCAGCAGCTGGCTCACGGACTTGACGCCACGCACGGTGAGGCCTTCCTCGATGCGCGAGCGCATGGCCTCGCACTGGCCGCGTACCCAGCTGTCGTCCTCGGCCAGATCTTCGAGGCTGCCCGCCAGCTCGCGGCACAAGCCTCCCAGTTGATCCACCAGATGATGGCGGTGCTGCAGGAGGCGCTCGGCGCGCTGGCACAGCAGGCCGAGCTCGTCCACCAGCAGCGGCGAGGGCCCCTGCTCCTGCACGCGGCGTATCGCATCGGCAATGGCCTCGGCGAGCGTCGCGCCCTCGGTCTCGGCCGCGGGCAGCGCCTGCTGCACGGTCGTGGCCAGGGTCTCGACGAGGCACAGGGCGTCTTGCACGGCGGGCGCGGCCTCGGCCAGGGGCGCAGGAGCGGTCTCGCTCAGCATGGCCGGGCGCGTCTCCACGCCGGCCTCGCCTTCGGGCGCTTCGTCCCAACTCGCAACCAGGTTGCGCAGGCGCTGCTGGAGCCGGGGCGGCGCACCGCGGCTGCCTTCGAGCACGCGCTGCAGGCTGTCCTTCTTGCGAGCGGCCGTCCAGTGGCGGCTGCCCCGCTCGATGCCCCGCACGATGCCGTCGATCAGCTCGGCCCAGTGCTCGACACCGTCTTCGCACTGCGCGAGCACGCGCTCGGCCTGCTCCCAGCGGCCCTCGCCGAGCGCACCGGCCAGCTCGGCCACGGCCTCGCTCTCCAAGGTGCGCGCGGCCAGGCGCTCGATCACGCGACGGCCCCGCTCCGGCAGGGCGGCGACCGGCGTGGTAACGCCCATCTCCTGCTGGTACGCACGGGCGTAGTTCTCGGGCGTGGGTTCGAGCTTCTCGATCACCAGGCGGCGCAGCGCGGCTTTTGCGAGCTGCGCCGGCGGCATCTCGCCCACGGCCGCGGGCGGCGCGGTACGGGTCGGTGAGGTCGCCACGGCGGGTCAGCCGGCCGGCCAGGCCCGCGGCGGGGACGAGCGCGAGTCGGAGGTGCGCAGGGTGGCGTCGGAGAACTCGTTCGTGCCGGCTTTGCCGATCCAGGGAGCCTTCTTGGGCAACACGGTCTGCTTCAGCCAGGTCTCGATGTCTTCGGCTGGCTGCGGCCGGCTGAAGAGGAAGCCCTGCATCACGCCGCAGCCCAGCCGGTGCAGCACCTCCATCTGGCGCAGGTTCTCGACGCCCTCGGCGATGACGCGCAGGCCCAGCGAACGCGCCAGCGCAATGATGGCCGAGACCACCGCGGAGCTCTGCGGCGTGAGGCCCAGGTCGCGCACGAAGCTGCGGTCGATCTTGAGCTCGGAGATGGGCAGCGTGGTGAGGTAGGCGAGCGAGGAGTAGCCGGTGCCGAAGTCGTCGATGGAGATCTCGACGCCGATTTCGTTGAGCCGGTGCAGCGAAGGGATCACATTCTGCAGGTCCTTCATCAGGCCCGTCTCGGTGATCTCCAGTTCGATGGAGTGATGCGGCACGCCGTAGGCCGTGACGGCCTGGTGGATGTTCTCGACCAGGTCGGTGCGCTCGAAGAGGCGATTGGGCAGGTTCACGGCGATCGAGTCGGCAAAGCCGAAGCCGTCTTGCCACAGGCGGGCCTGGCGCGCCGCCTCGCGGATGGCCCACTCCGACAAGGGGATGATCAGGCCCGTCTCCTCGGCCAGCGGGATGAAGTCAGCCGGCGGGACGAGCACGTTGTTGCGCTCCCAGCGCATCAACGCCTCGGCGCCCACCATGCGGGCGGCGCGCACATCGACCTTGGGCTGGTAGTGCAGCACCAGTTCGTTGCGCTCGATCGCCTTGTGCAGCGCGCTTTCGAGTTCGAGCTTCTCGCGGCCCTTGCCCGCCAGCTGCGGGCGGTACAGGGAGGCGGCGTTGCGGCCCTGCGCCTTGACGGAATACATCGCCACGTCGGAATTGCGCAGCAGGTCGGCCACGGACACGCCGTCGCGGGGGTACATGGCGATGCCCACCGAAGCGGTGACGAAGCATTCCTGCCCGCCCACGAAGATGGGCTCGCGCATGAGGTCGAGGATGCGCACGGCCACGCGTTCGGCATCGCGCTCGTCAGTGACCTCGGGCAGCAGCGCGACGAACTCGTCGCCGCCCAGCCGCCCCACGGCCTCCAGGGTGCGGTGCGAGCGCGAACCCATGGCGTCGAGCGAGCTTTCCATGACCTGATCGGAGTGCCGCACGCAAGAGCGCAGCCGGCGCGCCACTTCCATCAGCAGCTCGTCGCCGGCACCGTGGCCCAGCGTGTCGTTGATGATCTTGAAGCGGTCCAGGTCGATCAGCAGCAGGCTCACCTGGTGCCCCAGCCGCCGCGCGTACTCCAGCGCGCGCTCCGTGCGCCACATGAGCTGGCGGCGGTTGGGCAGGCCGGTCAGGGCGTCGAAATTGGCGAGGTGACGGATCTTGTCTTCCGCCAGGCGGCGGTCGGTCACGTCCTGCACGATGCCGGTGTAGCCCACGAGACTGCCGTGCTCATTGAACTCGGGCTCGGCCTCGGCGTGGATGATGCGCGGGCGGCCGTCGGTGAGGTTGACGCGGATATCGGTGGCCAGCACCGAGCTGTGCATGACGACCTCGTGCAGCAAGGTCATGAAGCCCCCGCGGTCGTCGGCGGGCATCATGCGCAGCAGCTTGCGGAACTCCAGCCGCGCCCCCGGCCCCATGCCGAACACGCGCAGCGCCTCCACCGAGAACACCGGGCTGCCGTGGCCGCGCCGCCAGTCGACGCTGCCCATGCGGGCCAGGTCCTGTGCGCGGGCGAGCTTGGCCTTGCTGCGCTCCAGCTCCTGCCTCGTGCGCGAGGAGCGCAGCAGGTAGCGCAGCCGCCCCGCGAGCAGGCTCCACTGGGTGGACTTCACGAAGAAGTCCGTGGCGCCGGCCTCATAGGCGCGGCTGATGGAAGCGTCGTCGTCCAGCCCGGTGAGCATGAGCACCGGCAGCGATTCGAATCCAGGCAGCGCGCGCAGCTCGCGGCATGTCTGGAAGCCATCCATGCCGGGCATGATGGCGTCGAGCACGACCACGTCGGGCAGCCAGTCGGCGAGCATCTGGATGGCGCGTTCGCCACTGGTGGCCTCGGTGATGGCGAAGCCTCGTTCGCGCAGGGCGATGGACGTGAGCAAGAGGTTGACTTCGTCGTCGTCAACCAGCAGCACCTTGGGTTGACCCAGGGGATCCTCGTCGCCCAATGCAACGCTTGCGTTCATAGGGTGGTGTCCAGCAACCGCTTCAAGGCATCCAGCACGATATGCACCTCCGCGCACAGGGCTTCGACCCGGGGTTCAAGCTGATCCAACCGGTCGGTCCGGATCCTGGTTTCGATGTCGGCACACAACTGTGACAGCTTCATGGCGCCGATGCTGGCCGAAGACGACTTCAAGGTGTGGGCGACGTGCCGCACGCCGGCATGGTCGCCGGAGCGCATGGCTTCCTGCACCTGCGGCACGAGCCGGGCGGCTGAAGTCTCGAACGCCTTGATGACGCGCCGGAGCAACTGGTTCTCGCCGCGCGGGTCCAGCTCACGCAGGCGCTCCAGTGCTTCGGCGTCGAGCACGTGCTCGGTGCCCTGGGGCGGTGTCCAGGCCATTTCGCCGTGCACCGGCACTGCCCCGCCCGGTGGCGGACTGTCGCCGACGGAGGCTGCGGGCTTGGCGCTCAGGCATTTGTTCAGCATGGCGAGGAGTTGGCGTTGGCGAAACGGTTTGGACAGATAGTCATCGAAACCCAGCGAGAGGAAACGATCCTCGTCGCCGTCCAAGGCATTGGCCGTCACCGCGATCACCGGCGTGTCGGTTGGCGTGAGGAACTCGAAGCGCCCTCCCGAGCCGCGGCGGAACCAGCTGAGGGCCTCCACCCCGTCCATCCCCGGCATCTGAATGTCCATGAGGATGAGGTCGAAGTGTGCCTCACACAGCGCCCGAAGTCCTTGTAACGCCCCGTTCGCCACTCGGACCTTGAGTCCGAGCCCGCGCAGCATCTGGCCGATGACCTCCTGGTTGACGGCATTGTCTTCAATGACCAATACGTTCCCGGCCAGGCGCGGCATCGCGTAGACCTCCTCGCAACGCTGGGCCGCGATCTCCAGGATGGCCTCGCGCAGCTCCGCCTGGCGCACGGGCTTGGCCACGAATCGGTCGAAGCCCGCCATTTGCGCTGTTCGCACGTCGTCGGGGGGAGACACCGACGACAGCAGGATCATGCGGGGCTGCGGCTGCAGTCCCTCGGCCTGGAGTGCCCGCCCGAAGGCCACGCCGTCCATGCGCGGCATGTGCATATCCACGAGCGCCAGGTCGAATCCGGAGTCGCACGGCGATCGCCCGCGCAGGATGTCCAGCGCGTGCTGGCCGTCCTCGGCCACGGTGACCTCCATGCCCCAGCCATCGAGCATGTGCTCCAGCACGGTGCGGTTGGTGTCGTGGTCCTCCACGACGAGCACGCGCATGCCCGTCAGCTCGGCGGCGTTCTCGTGCCGCGCGGGCTGCCCGAGGGCCTGGCCCAAAGGCACGCAGAACGTGAAGCAGGAACCCACGCCGGGCGAGCTTTCGACTTCGATACGGCCGCCCATGAGTTCGATGAGCTGCTTGGAAATCGCAAGCCCCAGCCCCGTGCCGCCATAGCGTCGCGCCATGCCGCCGTGTGCCTGGGTGAACGCGGTGAACAGCCGCGGCAGCACGCTGGCGGCAATGCCAATGCCGGTATCGCGCACCATGAACTCGACCCACACGGGGACCGCGCCCTGCTCGACCGCCGCGGCCTCGCCCGCTTCCCGGCGCCGCAGTTCGACCACGACCTCGCCGCGCTCGGTGAATTTGATGGCGTTGGCGATCAGGTTGGTGAGCACCTGGCGCAGCCGCAGGGGATCGCCGTGCATGGTCTCGGGCAGCCCCTGCGCCTCGTGGAACGAGAGCTCCACGCGCTTCTCGTGGGCACGCGGGGCGAGCAGCTCCAGCGTGTCCTCCACCACCGAGCGCAGCACGAAATCGGTGGGGGCCAGCTCGAGCTTTCCGGCCTCCATCTTCGAGAAGTCCAGGATGTCGTTGATGATGCCCAGCAGCGACTCCCCCGAGCGGTAGACCGCCTTGGCGAAGCGGCGCTGCCGCTCGTTGAGCGTCGTGCCCAGCAGCAGCTCCGTCATGCCCAGGATGCCGTTCATGGGGGTGCGGATCTCGTGGCTCATGTTCGCCATGAACTGGCTCTTGGCCAGGCTCGCGGCCTCGGCCTGGTCGCGCGCGCGCTCGACCTCCGCTTCGTGCTCTCGCTCGCGCGTGACGTCGCTGATGAGGCCGTACACGCGCAGCGAACCATCGGTCAGGCGGCGCGTGCGCGAGCGCGAGCGGATCCAGCGGATGCCTCGCGCCGGGTGCAGGATCCGGTAGGTCACGTCGGCCGGCTCGCCACGCATCTCCGCCTCGCGCCGGGCGGCCAGGAGCGGCCGGTCCGCATCCACCACGTTTTCGAGGATGGAGGCGTGGTCACGGGCATAGCGGTCCGGCGAGACGCCGCAGGTGTCGAAGGCGCTGGGGCCAAGGAACTGGTAGTGCGAACGGTCGGGATCGCTGACGAACAGCGCGTCTTCCATGGTCTCGGCCAGTTCGGCGAAGCGCGCCTGGGATTCCTCCATCTCGGCCGCGGCGCGCGCGGCCCGGGCGAAGGCCGCCTCGCGCTCGACCAGCGCGTCGAGCTGCAGCTTGGCGAGCTCCAGGAGCCGGATCGTCTGCGTGTCGTCCAGGGGCAGCGCCGTGCCCTTCAGTTCGAGCATCGCGACCACCTGGTCACCGCGCACCACCGGCAGCGCATAACCGGTCTCCGGACTGCCCGAGACTCGTCCGCTGCGGCAGGCTATACCCAGGGGCGCCCGGGTGGGCACGACCAGCGCGTCGTCGGGGTCTACGCTCGGCTCATGCACCACCACGTCCTGGGCGCCCAGCTCCTGGACCAGCGCGGTGCGCAATGCGTGCAAGGCAGGCACCAGCGAACTTTCTCCGGCAATGCTGCGAGTGAGCGCATGCGCAAGCTCCAGCAGCGCACCGGACTCGGGAAACTCGGTTTCGGGAATCTCAACCACCGCCGGTGCCCGCAGCTTCAGCTCGAAACGCTTCAACACGAAGGAGGCAATCATGGCGCCCACGGCGACGCTGGCCAGCAGCCCCCCTTGTGATCCCGGAGTCACGAGAGAGACCGCGGCCGACACGGCCGCCAGCCACAAGGACACGCGCGAGAGGATGGCAAGCATGTAGTGAGGCTTCCGGCGGCTGCCCGCGGCGGCCGGCGCAGCACCGGCACGCCGGGCACGCCGGTCCTTGCACATTTCGGCGGCGGCCAGGGGAACTTGAACCGCGCCGCTCCTCGGGGTGCCGCACAGCGCCCTCTTGAGTCAACGCAGGGCCGCCCCAAGTTGACTCAGAAGGTGTGAATGAATCCATCGAAGACGTTTCCTGGGGGCGCTTTCACATGCTGCGCCGGTACTGTCCACCCACTTCGAACAGAGCTTGTGTGATCTGACCGAGCGAGCAGACGCGCACGGCATCCATCAGCACCTCGAACACATTGCGATGGTCCATCACCGCCTGCTGCAGGCGGCGCAGCATGGCCGGCGCTTCGGCCGCATGGTGCTGCTGGAAGTCGGCCAGCCGGGCCAGCTGCGACTGCTTCTCCTGCTCGGTCGAACGCGCCAGCTCGATGTGCCCCGGGACCGGGTCGCCGTGCGGGCTGCGGAAGGTGTTCACGCCGATGATGGGGTACTCGCCCGTGTGCTTGAGCGTCTCGTAGTGCAGGCTTTCCTCCTGAATCTTGCCGCGCTGGTAGCCGGTTTCCATGGCGCCCAGCACGCCGCCGCGTTCGGCGAGGCGCTCGAACTCCGCGAGCACCGCCTCCTCCACCAGCTCGGTCAGCTCGTCGACGATGAACGAGCCCTGGTGGGGGTTCTCGTTCTTCGCCAGCCCCCACTCGCGGTTGATGATGAGCTGGATCGCCATCGCGCGGCGCACCGATTCCTCGGTGGGCGTGGTGATCGCCTCGTCGTAGGCATTGGTGTGCAGGCTGTTGCAGTTGTCGTAGACCGCGATCAGCGCCTGCAACGTGGTGCGGATGTCGTTGAACGCGATCTCCTGTGCGTGCAGGCTGCGGCCCGAGGTCTGGATGTGGTACTTCAGCTTCTGGCTGCGCTCGTTCGCGCCGTAGCGTTCACGCATCGCCACCGCCCAGATGCGGCGCGCCACGCGGCCGAGCACCGTGTACTCCGGGTCCATGCCGTTGCTGAAGAAGAA
>CBINBY010000114.1:0-14033 GCA_966248995.1 uncultured Burkholderiales bacterium
CCACACCCGTCTGACTCAAGCCAACATGCCTCCTCGATAGCCGGTGTGGTTCAGAGCTGCCCGACCGCTGCGCGCGTCCACAGCGCATAGGGCATCTTCAACTGGTTGGGTGTCTTGTCAGCGATGAGCTGACGCACCAGCAGCTCCTGCGCAGGCTCAAGCGTCCTGCCTTGGCCGCTCTTGCGGCCCCCAGGCGCATCGCGAAGGGCCTTCGCGCCCTCCGCCTGGTGACGCTTGCAGATGTCAAACACGCCCGTGCGGCTCAGCCCCGTCTGCTCAGCAATTTCGTCGTATGTCCGACCTGCCTTGCGCAGTCGGATCACCTGTACTCGACGCTCATGCCTGGCCTCCGGCGACAGCGATCTCATGTCCGTTGCTTTCATTGCGGCTACATGATGGCGGGCAACAAAAGTTCAAGTGCAATCGTACCGCATCAATAACACATGCAACTCAAGCTGATGAAGCCACAACGGTGCGCAAGACCGGCCTGATGTGGGCAAACATGCTTCGGCCATTCCAGGTTGGGAAGGCTCTCACGAGCCACGAGGGACCGTGGAGTTGGATGCGGCGTTCGCGGGTGGCCTGGTTCCAGGTCAGCTGGCCGGCGTGCCACTTGACGAAGGCTTCGGCTTCCGCCGTCACGTAGAGGTCTTCTTCGAAGCCCGGGTATGTCTTGCAGATCTCGGTGTCGCCGAACTCGATGATTAGCCAGTAGCGCTCGAGCCGCGGGCGGCCGGTGAAGTCGAAGCGGACGACGACGCGTCGATCCGGAAGCTGGTCTCGGCGCAGCGCATTGCACATCGACCACAGGGCCACGAAGGGATCGAGGTGCTCGGGAGCGATCTCGAGCCAACGCGCACCCCACTCGCCGAGCGACTGGCACACGGTGAAGAGCTCGTGGCCCGCGGACGTGAGCTCGTAGTGGCGCCCTCGCCCTGCAGGCTTTGGTACCGACAGGACGAGACCAAGCCGCTCGAGCTGCTCGAGCCGCAGTGAGAGCAGCGTGCGCGAGAGGCCGGGCGCGCCCTCCAGAATCTGACCGAAGTGTCTGCAGCCAAGGTGCAGGTTTCGGATGATCAGCGGCGTCCAGCGCTCGGCGAAGATCTCGGCGGCGCGGGCGATGGGGCAGTATTGGCCGTACGTTCTCACGATGCCAGTGTTGCGCTCCCGCCTTCGGTTGTGAAGTCCAAATTCTTGACTTCACTGGGGCAATCCGCCGTGGTCCGATAGGGCTGTCGAGAAAGGAGGTCATCCATGACCACAGCGACTACCGCGGAAGTCGGCCACCCGAGCAAGGATCCAACCGCCGTGCAGATCGACGGATTCCGAGGTCAACTCATCGATGCCGACGACGCCGACTATGACATCGCCCGTGCAGTCTGGAACGGCGCCATCGACCGACGCCCGCGCCTGATCGCCCGATGCATCGGGGCCGCCGATGTGGTCGCGGCCGTGCGTTTCGCCCGCGACCACGATCTGGAGATCGCCATACGGGGAGGAGGCCATAACGTGGCAGGCACCGCCGTTTGCGACCGCGGGATCGTCATCGACCTTTCGGCGATGCGGGCCGTGCGGGTCGATACTGCCGGCCGAAGGGCATGGGTGCAAGGCGGTGCGCTGTGGGGCGACGTCGACCACGAGACGCAGGCGCGCGGTCTGGCCACCACTGGCGGAATCGTGAGTCATACCGGAGTCGCCGGCCTCACCCTCGGCGGTGGCATCGGCTGGCTGATGCGCAAGCACGGCCTCACGGTCGACAACCTCCTCGCCGCAGATCTCGTTGCGGCCAATGGCGAGCGGCTGCACGTGTCCGAGGAGGAGCACCCCGACTTGTTCTGGGCGTTGCGAGGCGGCGGCGGCAACTTCGGCGTGGTCACCTCGTTCGAGTTCGGCCTCCACTCCGTCGGCCCCACTGTTCTGGCAGGCCCCATCCTCTGGGACGCGAGCGACGCCAGGGAGGTCCTCCGCTTCTACCGCGACTTCGTCCGCGACGCGCCCGACGAGCTCGGTACGGTCGTGAGATTTGGCACCGCGCCACCGCTACCGGTCATCCCCGGGGAACTGCACTGGCACCCGGTGGTGATGATCGGTACATGCTATGCCGGGCCGGTCGATGACGGTGAGGAGATACTCGGCCCGCTCCGTGCATTCCGGACCCCGCTCCTCGACTTGGTGGGAGCCACACCGTATACGGGATTTCAAGGCGCGCTCGACTCCACGGTCGTCCACGGTTGGAACTACTACTGGAAGTCAACGCATCTCCCGGAGCTTCGCAACGATCTCATTGACGTCATCGCCGAGCACGCGTTCTCCTGCTGTTCGCCACGGTCGTACGTGGCAATGTTCCATCTAAAGGGGGCAGTCAGCCGAGTGCCCGAGGGCGCGACGGCATTCGGGAACCGGCAGGCGTCGCACGCGATCACCCTCGATGCCGTGTGGCGGCCGGGCGAGGACTTCCGCGACCGGGACACCGCTTGGACGAGGGAGTTCTTCGCGGCGCTCGGCCCCTTCCGTCAAGGCGTCTACGTCAACTTCCTCAGCGGCGATGAAGAACCCGACCGGGTCCGCGAGGCGTACGGCGACTCCGTCTACCAGCGGCTAGCGGACGTGAAGGCCACGTATGACCCTGATAACGTTTTCCACCACAACCAGAACGTCCATCCGAGGTCGAGCAATGATGTGGATGGATCCGATCCCGCGGGCGACGATTGATGCGTAGGGGGCGCGGGTTCCCATCAGCACTCAGCGCCTTCATTGTGAGCGTGCGAACCGACTGGAGTTGGCCGGCACTGCAAATTCCACACGCCGTCGATAGCTGTCGTTGGCTCGGGCAAGCGCGCAGGACTGGCGTACCCGGACGTCCGCTCCCGGCGCCAGCGTCGAAATCGCGGTCTCGGCCACAAGCCGCTCTTCACGGCGCGCTCGAAACTCGGGCCTCGTCGTACCCGCGAAGGGCAGGTTTCCGGCAACGAGTCTGAACCTCTCTCTGGCAAAGCCCGGCCACGAGCCGTCTTTCGCGAGAGCAGCCGTACAGCAGACGTTCACTGCGTCAAACGTCGAGGCCGCCCCTCCGAGCCAGCCCCTGCTGCCTGAGTCGGCGCCTTCACCGATCAACTGCGCTTGCCAGGCCAGCTCGCTTTGACGATCGTGTGGTCGCCGTTCCCTTAGCGTTGCAGACCTACTGCCGAGTAGGCATCCGTCTCCCTACAAAGACGAACCCCAACCACCGCGACGGCAAACAGTACGGTCACGAAATCGAGGTGTTCTCCGAGGATCGGCACCGCGAACAACATTCCGAGGAACGGCTGGAGCAATTGAACCTGGCTGACCCGCACGGCACCCCCGAGCGCTAGGCCCCGGTACCACGCAAAGAAGCCGAGCCACATCGAGAACACGGTGAGGTAGGCGAAGCCGGCCCAAGCGGACACCTTCAGGGCGTGGGCAGGCCAGAGCAAGTAGGTCGCCGGCAATGTCAGCGGTGCACTACCGACCAGAATCCAGCAGATCACCTGCTCGGCCGGCATCTGCTGCGACAGCCGCGCGCCAGCAACGTAGCCGCAGGCCGCACTCGCCATCGCCGCGAACAGCAATCCATCGGCGACGGTGATGGCACCGCCTCCGCGCATCACCGCAAATGCCAGCACTAACGCGCAGCCCAGAACGGCGCATGCCCAAAACCCTGTGGAGGGTCGCTGCCGGAAGACCACGGCGGCGATAACAGCCGTCGCGAGCGGCAAGACGCCTGTGATCACCGAGGCGTGTATGGCGTCGACCCGCTCCAGGGCCAGGGCGAGAAACACCGGGAATCCGACCACGGTTCCCAGCCCTTAGATCGCCATCGCTGGAAGATGCTCCCGCCGTGGCCGACCAGCACGCGTGGCGAAGAGGTAGATGGCAGACAACAGCGATGCCATGCCTGCCCGACCGGCTGTGACGAAGGCTGCTGGCAACTGCGGGTCGCCCGCACCGCCCACCGCCAGACGGGTCATCGGCATGGTCAACGAGAAGATCACGACACCGAGGACTCCGAGCCAGAGGCCCCTGGCTTCGTCACTGGTTGCCATGTCGGTGGGAGCGCGGGCTCAGCCTGCTGCGGCCAATGCTGCCTGCAGGTCGTCGCACAGGTCTCGCGGATCTTCCAGCCCGATGTGAAGCCGCACCAGCCGCGGCGTGTCGGGAGCGCCGTCCTGGCTGCGCAGGTGATGCGGGACCGCCGGCATCACGAGGCTCTCGAAGCCGCCCCAACTGGTGCCCAAGCCGAAAAGCTTCAACGAATCGATGAATCGGGCGAAGGCCGCTTCGCTGCAGGGCTCGATCTCCACCGTGAATGGGCCTGCCGCCCCCGAGAACTGCGCACGCCACAAAGCGTGCCCCGGATCGGACGGCAGCGCCGGAAACAGCACACGCCGCACCTTGTCATGGTCATGCAGGGCCTCGGCGACAAGCCGTGCCGACTGCTGGTGCCGCTGCAATCGAACCCCCAAGGTCCGCAACCCACGCATCGCCAGCCAGCACGCATCCGGAGCCGCATGCACGCCACTGCGGTCGCACATGCTCCGGACGGGCTCCAGCGCCTGAAGCGTGCCGGTGATCAGACCGAGCATCACGTCCGAATGGCCGTTGATGAACTTGGTCGCCGCGTGGATCGAGATATCGACGCCCAGTGCGTGTGCGTCGAAGAAGAGCGGCGTTCCCCATGTCGAGTCGGCTGCGACGGGGATCCCGCGATGGTGTGCCGCTTCGCTGATCGCGCGGACGTCGAACATTTCCATCGTCAGCGAGGCGGGCGATTCCACGAACACCAGCGAGGTGTTGTCGCGAAGATAGGGTGCCGCATCTGCACCGTGCGGCAGGTACTCGATCGTCGTGCCCAAGCGCGCGAGTTCTTTCTCGCAGTAGGCGCGCGTCGGTCCGTAGACGCCCTCGGTGAGCAGGATGTGGCGTCCGGGTCCGGCATGCGCGGCAAGAACGGCGACGATGGCCGACAGGCCGCAGCTGGTCGCGATGCAGGCTTGCACGCCCGCCAGCTCCGCCATCGCCCGTTGCAGCTCGTACGTGGTCGAGGTGCCGGAGCGACCGTAGCGGGGCGAATCAAAGACGAGCCCCGTCTGGGCCCGCTTGTAGTCCGCCAGCGTGTCGAACAACACCGTGGACGTCCGCACCAGTGGCGGGTTCACGGCGTTCGCCGCGAAGGCGGTCTTCCGCGCGGAATGAACGAGCAGTGTCTCGATGCGCATGTCGGTGCTCCAGGGGACGTCAGCAACCCAGCAGCATGGGCAACGCCGACGCGAGTAACGCGATGCCAGCCAGCGTGAGCAGGATCATCACGACGCGGCGGAACGCTGCTTCACTCAGGCCCACGTACACCTTCGCGCCGATCAGCACGGGTACCAGCACCGCCGCCGCGACGATCGCGAACATCGGCAGCATCCGAACCGTCACCATGCCGTTGACGATGTAGCCCGCGAAGGTCGCCGCCAACATGCTGAGGTTGAAGTTCTGGATCACGGCGCGCTGCGCGTCTTTCTCGAATCCGCGCAGCGTGCACCACAGGGTCGGGATGGCGCCTGTGAACCCACCCAGCGCACCGAGAAATCCGCCGGCAGCCCCGGCGACGCCGTCGCCGAGGTGGCCGCCGACCTGGATGCGTGGCAGCTTGCCACCCATCAGCATCAACGGGCACCAGGTGACCAGCAGCGCACCGAGCAGCGCCTTGAACAGCGGCACATCCAGCCGCGGAAGAAGCCACAGACCGATGGGCAGGCCCAGCAGGCCGCCGATGACGAACGGCGCGACGCGTCGCCAATCGAAGCCACGACGGACGGTCACGGCCGCGATCACCTGCCCGGTGAGCCCGCCGAACACAGCGAGGACGGCGGCCAGGCGTGGGTCGACGGTCCAGGCCCAGATCGACATCGACACCATGCCGAACGCGAAGCCGGACAGGCCTTGCACGAAACCGGCGACGACCGCGCCAAGCGCGATGACGAGAAGGGCTGTGTCCATGGTGCAGGGAAGTAGCTGTCCGACGAATCGCGCGGCAGGGATGCCCTGGATTCGATGATCGGCAGCGAGCTTAAAGTAGCGTCTGATCGATCAGCGGCCAATGAACATCGCCAAGACGCCAAAGCAGCCGGCGCCGTTTTCCTGCGCCAGTCCGCGGCCGGACGCGCCGCCAGTGGCACCGCGCTCCTACAAGCGCGGTACGCGACTGGGGCATCACGTGCACCGGGAGGCCCAGCTTCTCTTCGCATCGAGAGGGGTGATGCAGGTGACGACGCGCAAGGGCCGCTGGCTGGTCCCGCCGGGTCGTGCGGTCTGGCTGCCACCGCGCATCGAGCACGCGGTCGACATGCTGGCGGATGTCGACATGCGCGCGTTGCTGGTCGACGCCACCTGGCTCGCGGCGCACCCCGAAGCGCCGCGCCTGTCGTCGGAGCTCGTGGTGGCGGTCGGGCCGCTGTTGCGCGAGGTCATCCTCGCGTGCTTCGAACCCGCCGGGCCGTACCCGCGCCGCGCCGGGCTGCTGCTCGAACTGGCGCTGTATCAGCTGCCCGAAGCCGAGGACACCGCGACGTTCCTGCCGCTGCCGACGGACGAGCGAGCGCTGCGGGTGGCACAGAGGATCCTCAAGGAGCCGAGCACCGGTCGGTCGCTCGATGATCTCGCCGAGGATGCGGGTACCTCGGCACGGACGGTGTCGCGGCTCTTCAGCACCGAGACACAGTTCAGCTTCAAGGAATGGCGCCAACGCGCTCGCATCGTCGCGGCCCTGGAGGTTCTCGGTACGCGCGACGCCGGTCGCTCATCGATCAAGCGCGTGGCGGCGCAGATGGGCTTTTCGAGCAGCGCCGCCTTTGCGCATGCCTTCCGCCAGGTCATGGGCTTTTCGCCAAGCGCTCTGGTGAGGCAGGCGCAGTGATCCAGTCGACCGGATGTCGCCCATGTGTTGGCGTCCGTGGCGCCGCGGGCAAATCAGGATTCGACCGACCGCTTGGGCCACACGTTCGACGGCAGCTGTGGGTCGGAACAGCGAGTTCACGCGGTAGAGAAGCGGTCGCCGACGCGACGTGAACCGTCTCGTGGAGGCCTACGACCGCAGTACCTCGTACAGCCGACATTCGAGCCCGCACGTCTCCCTCGGCCCAACGACTGCATGGTGCCAGTCAGCGTGAATACGGCCGCAACCCGCTACCGGCTCCAATCGCTGCACAGCTGCCGGCCAATGCCTGTCGGGCAGGTTAAGACTGGGTGCGGCCGGTCGTTTCGCGAAGGCGAGTGGCGGTGGCCGCCGGGACCGGTCGTTCAATCTCTGCCGGGCCGTATGGCCGCAGTGCCCAGGAAGCTGCCGCACGCCGTGCTGTCGATGTCGGCGGACGACGTGTCGACCAAGCCAGCGGCTATGTCAGCTCTCTGCAGCTGCCTTATGGCGGTACCGACCCAGAGGAGCTTTTCGCCTCCTGCCCGGCGCGACTCCAAAGCCGACACTGGCGGCGTTCGAGCCGTAGATGGGACGGCGCGTCCAAAGACAGGCAACCCGCCCGAGCATTGCACCTGGGCGGGCTGTAGGGTCAATCCCGGCGGCAGCGTAGAAGGCGCTGGCGGGCCACTGAGGACCAAGAGGTGAGACCCTTTGCCTAGCGTGTCGCGGATGGAGAGCACTACTGTATACCGATGAATCCGCAGCAGTTGCCATGGAGAGAAGATGAAAGGGTCTCTCGGCTCAACGTCGACGGATTGGGTGAGTGTCCAGAGGAGCGTCCTGTCCATGAACGAGCGAACGAAGCCGTGTCTTGAGCTTGCTGCGCGGGCAAAAGATCCGCTGGACCTGGTCATGCGCTACCACCAGGAGACGAAGCATCATTTTTCGCGCTACGCACGCTCGCTTGGTTACCTCGACTGGGCGAACCAACCGGATCCATTCCGGCGTTACGAAGGCACATCGCTCTTCGCCTTGCCGAGGCCGAAACCCGAAGAAACGCCAGCCTCGCCGCTGTATGAAGACCTGTATCGTGCCGGCGCCATCGAGAGCGCACCGGTCAGCGTGCGCAGCCTGTCGCGCTTGTTCGCGCATTCGCTGGCCATCTCCGCATGGAAGCAGGCCGGTGATGTCCGCTGGGCGCTTCGAATCAACCCGTCCAGCGGCAACCTGCACCCGACCGAAGCCTATTTGCTCATCCCTGCCCTCGACGGTCTGGCGTCGGCCCCCGGTCTGTACCACTACGCGGCCAAGGAACATGCGCTGGAGCTTCGAGCAGAGTGGCCGCAGACGAGCGCGACGCGACTGATGCAACGATTCCCTCCGGGGGCCTTCCTCATCGGCCTGTCCTCCGTCATCTGGCGCGAGACATGGAAGTACGGTGAGCGCGCCTTTCGCTATTGCCAGCATGACATCGGACACGCGATTGGCAGCATGTGCATCGCAGCCCGGATGCTCGGCTGGCGCGTGCTGCTGCTGGACGGACTGGCCGACGACGTGATCGCGTCCCTGCTGGGCCTCGACCGGGACGAGGACTTCAAGGGCGTGGAGTGCGAGCATCCTGCTTGCATCGCAGTCATTTGGCCTGTCGATCAAGTTGTCGCTCCCGCGACCGGCATGACGGTGCGTGTGCCTTTGTCGCTACCTGACGAGGCGGTTCGCGATCTGACGGGTCTCATCTGGCGCGGCAAGGCGAAGCGATTGAGTCAAGACGAGCCGGTGCAATGGGAGATCATCGATCAGGTGGCCACCGCATCGTGGAAACCGAACACCGAGCAAACGAGCGTCGAACTCAATTGCGAGCCGCGTGCGAACACGACTGTCGATGGTCTGTGCCGCCAGGGGCGCCAGCCCAGCGCGGCACAGGTGATCCGGCAGCGGCGCAGCGCGCTCGCGTTCGACGGCGCAAGCTCTATCTCGGCCGACAGCTTTATCACCATGCTGACCCGCGTGGTGCCGGGAGTGGAGCGAGACCTGTGCCGGCGTGCCATGCCCTGGGACGCTGTCCCATGGAATCCGGTCATTCACCTCGCGCTGTTCGTTCACCGGGTGGACGGTTTTGTCCCAGGCCTGTACTTGCTGGCACGCGATCTGGCCGCAGTGGACCGCCTGAAAAATGCCACCCACCCGCACTTCGCATGGATCGCGCCGGGAAGTTCTCCGGACGCGCTGCCCCTGTTCCTGCTTCAACGAGGCGACGCCCGGGCCCTGGCTGCCCAGCTCAGTTGCGGGCAGGACATCGCCGGCGAGAGCACCTTTTCGATGGCAATGATCGCGGAGTTCGAACCCAGCTTGCGCCAGCACGGCCCCTGGTTCTATCGCAGACTCTTCTGGGAGACGGGGCTGATCGGCCAGGTGCTGTACTTGGAGGCCGAGGCCGCTGGTGTCCGCGCCACCGGCATCGGGTGCTTCTTCGACGACCCGGTTCACCAAGTCATGGGGTTCAAGGACGCGAGTTTTCAGTCGCTCTACCACTTTACGATCGGAGCTCCGGTCGACGATCCCCGCCTCACCACCTTGCCGCCGTACGAAGGAGATCTTCCATGAAGACAGCCTCCGACCTTCTCAAGTCCAAGCCTGACCAGACGGTCTTCACGATCGCTCCCACGTCCTCCGTGTTCGAAGCCGTCCAAGTGATGACGGACAAGAACATCGGCGCACTGCTCGTCGCGGAGGGCACGCAAGTGGTGGGCATCATCAGCGAGCGCGACTGCGCCCGGAAGGTCATGCTGAGGTCGCGGTCGCCCAGGGACACCCCGGTGCGCGACATCATGACGCCGGAAGTGATGTACGTGCGCCCCGAGCACACCACTGAGGAATGCATGGCGCTGATGACTGAAAACAGGCTGCGGCACTTGCCGGTCATGGATGGCGGCAAGCTGCTCGGCCTCGTCTCCATTGGAGACTTGGTCAAGGACATCATCTCCGAGCAGAAGTTCATCATCGAGCAGCTCGAGCACTACATCAGCGGTCAGCGGAACTGACCAGGCGTCGGTCGAGCATCTGACTTTTCCGGGAAGCAGCCGTTCACGTGAGGCTGCTCCTGACCGGTCGGACCTGTCCAAGACGCGCACCAGTTGCGCGTCTACACCGGGCGTTCGACGGCACAGGCTTTGGCCGACGACCGAGGCAAACCGCCGACCCCTCTATGGAGGCAGGGCTCTTCACCCATCTGCCCTGCGGGCAGGGTGCTGAGTCGCAAGCGCCCGCCGCCATAGATGGTGTTGCAGTACCACGCGGGCGTGAGGCACGGTCGAGCTCGACAACTCCGCTCGGGCTGCGCTACTCAGGATTTTGAAACAGCGCCCTTGCGAGCCCGCGTATCCTGTAGCGCCTTTGCGATGGACATATCCCGATGACTGAAACGAAGACCGCTCCCAAGACCACCGCCTTCATGAAGGAGTTGACCCCGAGCCCCGAGCTTGCAGGCATCGTGGGCACGCAGCCCTTGCCGCGAACCGAGGTCACCAAGCGCATCTGGGACTACATCAAGGCGCGCAATCTGCAGAACCCCGCCAACAAGCGCAATGTTCTCTGTGACGAGCAGCTGAAGGCGGTGATGGGCAAGGACGAGGTCACGATGTTCGAGATGACGCGGTTGGTCGGCCAGCACCTCAAATCCGTCTGAGCGCTTGAGGCACCGAAGGACGGACCGGAATCCGGTTTGCCTGTGCTCAGGCTCGCCTGGTTCATGCGCCGCGCACGCGCGTTGCGTACCTGGTTGTTCGTGCGGCTGCGCATATGGCGTGGCCGGTGGCGACGCGGTCGCATTACGGTGCCGGGACGCTTTCTGCACGGCCTTGGCCATCGCACCTGGCGATACGGCTTGTATGCGCCGGGCGGGCTGAATGACGACATCAGTGCACCGCTGATCGTCGTGCTGCACGGCTGCAAGCAGCGCGCGCTCAGCTTTGCCTATGCGGCGGGCTGGACGGATTTCGCCGATTCGGCACATGTGCGGCTGCTGTGCCCCGATCAACGCCGCCTGGCCAACTTCTACCGCTGCTGGAACTGGTTTCATCCGCTGGCACAGAGCGGACAAGGCGAGTTGTCGGTTATCACCGCGATGATCGACGACGCGGCCGGGCGCGTGCGCATCGATGAACACGCGGTGGCGGTGATCGGCATTTCCGCCGGCGGGGCGCTGGCGGCTCTTCTGGCGTTTCACAAGCCCCAGCGATTCCGTGCGGCAGTCGCCGTCGCGGCCCCGCCGTTGCTCGGTCACTTCAACGTGCAGAACCCGCACGGCGTCATGCAGCGCGGCGTGGCGCTGAATCCGGTGCTCGCCCTGGGCGCGCGGCGCGAGGCCTGCGCGCCGCTGGCCATCATCCACGGCTCCGCAGACGACGTGGTGCATCCGCGCTGCTCGGAGCAGTTGCAGGCGCAGGCGGTCGAAGCGTTCCGCCGCGCGGGGCGGGACGCGGCTCCCGGGGTGACGGTGGCACGCCCGGCCAACACGACGGTCACCGACATCTGCTCCGACGGTCGATTGCTGGTGCGCCGAATCGACGTGCTCGGCATGGGTCATGCGTGGACCGGTGGACCTGGCGGCCATCACTACTGCGAACCTTCGGGCGCACCGCTAACCGCCTTGTGCGCTCAGTTCCTGCGCGACGTCGGGATGCTGGAGCGCTGAGAGGCATCCCTGGGCAGCGTGGCCATCCATTTGCGGCAGCCCCAGCAGCGCCGCGAAGGCAATCTCGTTCAAGGAGCGCTGGCCCAGCAGCTCGGCCTCGTCCAAGCCGCAGAAGCGGCCCGCCGCGTGACGCTGAACTCGGAGCCCTCAAAGCCGAGCAGAGGCTGACGGCTTCTTCCGCGCCGTGCCCTGGACAGGCGCGTCACCACGCCGGATCGCTCGTGATATGGTCCCCGGGGCCAGCCCACAGTGTGGAGTCAGCCCGCCTTCTCGAGCTAGCGAGCCGATTACGTTACGGCTTTGCTCAAGGAGCTTCGAGAAGCCGAGAGCCTCGTGACGGTATTGCTGATGCACGCCGACGAAGTTGTCGGGGATTCGACGTTCGCCGAACAGGTTGTCCAGCGCCATCTGCAGATCGGCCTGTTGTCGAAGCGGATAGGTGCGCGAGGTTGCGATCAACGAGTCAGGGCGCAACGGGGCAAAGTGCTTGGCGAGGCGCTGGAACAGCTGGCGTTCTGGGAGCGGATCGTTCAGCGTCATCTCGCCGGGTTCCGGTCGCAATAGCGCGCAGCACGCACTTACGCATGCGTTGCAGATGAACGCCGAGTCGCCGGCGATGAGTTTCTCCACATCATCAGCCGTCCGGTGGCAGAACTGGCAGCGGCCGCTCGAAATCATCAAGTATCCGTGCGACCGCTGCACCTCCTACAGCCGCCCTTCGGGTCAGCGTCGGCCGCCTAGCCTAGCGACTGCTTGGTGGTGGTCAGCGTGAGTACGTCTACCGGCGGCCAGCGTCGGCAACCGCTGCACAGCAGCCCGCCAATGCCTGGCAGGCAGGTTAAGACTGGATACGGTCGCTCGAGGATCGTCCGTCGAACGACTGGTCTAGTAGACAGCGGACTATCGAGCCGCCCGGACTGCGTGTTGACGCGCAGGCCCGAGGTATGGACCTTCACGACGGGCAATAAAACCCTCTCGGCTCGTAAAGCAGTTGACGCCGACGGCGTGGATGGTCGGGATGCGCAATACGGGTAGGAACAGCTCGACTTGAAGATGGCGGTGTCGGACAGGCACCCGCCTGCGAGCTCTTGGCCGAAGACTGAGATGTCGGGCGTCTCTTCTGCACGCTCGTGTTGCGCTGAAGCACACTATAGGTGGTGCCTCGACTTGACGCACACCCCACATATAGTGGGCGGTCAGGCTAAAATGCGTACAGCCGCGAACTGACTTCACACCCATGCACCCACTTCTAGGTCTCGGACTCCTCGTGGCAGCCGTGGCCTGGCTCTTTGACGACAGGGACAAGAAGATGCCTGCAGTGCAAAAGCAGTTCGAGGACTTCCACAAGGCCATCTGCTTCGATGAAGACGATGAGAAGGCCACGCTCCGAGAGAAGCGCGACACCATCATCAAGGCATTGAGGGACAACCTCGGCGACGACGTGCCGACCTTCACCCAGTTCAACCAGGGGAGCTACTCCATGCACACAGGCGTGGTACCTCTGGACGGCAACTTCGACATCGACGTCGGCCTCATCTTCGACTGCAACCAGGACAAGTACCCCGACCCGGTTGTGCTCAAGAAGAAGGTACGCGACGCGGTAAACACGAATTTCCGGACGGTCGTGATTCGCCGGCCGTGCGTGACCGTCAACTACATTAGCGGCGGCAAGACGGCCTATCACGTCGACCTAGCCATCTACAGCCGGGACGCCAACGGGACGCTCTACCTCGCCAAGGGCAAGGAGAACTCCGCCGAGGAGCACCGCATCTGGGAGACGTCTGACCCGAAGGGTCTGACCAAGCTCGTGTGCGGCGCGTTCGAAGACTCGGCAGAACTGGCGCAGTACCGCCGTTGCATCCGCTACCTGAAGCGCTGGCGGCATTGGCAGTTCTCGGGCTCCGGCGCGCCGCTCAGCATCGCGCTGACCGTGGCGGCGCTGAAGTGGTTCAAGCCGAACTTCAGCACGTCTGGCAAACCCGTCGACCTGCTGGCGATGCTGGACTGGGTTAAGGCGTTGCTCGACAACTTCACCAGCGAGTACCGCGAGGATGGCGGGTGGCATGAGCGTCTCGAGGTGCCACTGCCGGTCCAGCCGTACACCGACTTGATGGCCAAGCGCACCGCTGCGCAGATGAAGGACTTCAAGGAGCGGCTCGAGTCACTGCGCGACGCCCTGCAGGAGGCCTACGACGAAGACCTGCCTGAGGACGCTTGCAAGTTGCTGAAGAAGCAGTTCGGCGACGACTTCAAGGTGCCTGAGAAGGCTGAGACTGCCAAGGTGGTCGCGCCCGCCGTCATCAGCACCGGCAACTCCGCTTGACGGACAAGGTCTCCGCCGAGGTTGGCGGCCCCGTGAGGGTTGAACCACACCGGCTATCGAGGAGGCATGTTGGCTTGAGTCAGACGGGTGTGGTC
>CBINBY010000115.1:0-13932 GCA_966248995.1 uncultured Burkholderiales bacterium
CATCTTGGCTCCATTCTCAATCGAAGGAGCCTCCTCAAAATCCGGGGCGGTTCAAAGACGTTTCCTGGAGCGCTCTTGAGTCAACGCAGGGCCGCCCCAAGTTGACTCATCCCCCTCGGGGGGCGGAGAAATGTCGAAGACGTTTCCTGGGGGCGCTCTTGAGTCAACGCAGGGCCGCCCCAAGTTGACTCATCCCCCTCGGGGGGCGGAAACGTCGAAGACGTTTCCTGGGGGCGCTCTTGAGTCAACGCAGGGCCGCAGGACAGGACGGCATGTCGTCCTACAGGCGAACGGGTGGCGCGCCCATGGTGGCGTCGCGGCCGGGAGGCCACATTCCAGGGGTGATCCGACTCAACCCGATACCGTGGCTTTTTGCCCCGGGCATCGCGCTGGCGGGATACCTGTTCGACGGTCCACCCGGCGCGGCCAAGGCTGTGGGGGCCTGGGTCGGCGTGGTCGGTGCCGCAACCATCTGGGTCGTGGTGCGGCGACGCTGGCGGCCGCATCCGCCCGAGCAGGACAGCATTCCCCCGCCTCCGCCCTGAACGCCCGTCAGCGTCCCCGCGTCATCACGCCGAGCAGCTCCATGGGCATGGGCAGCACCACCGTCGACGCCCGGTCGCCGGCCACCTGAGTCATCGTCTGCAGATAGCGCAGCTGCATCGCCTCGGGCTGTTGGGCCAGCATGCGCGCTGCTTCGATGAGCGAGGCGGCCGCCTGCTTCTCCCCTTCGGCATGGATCACCTTGGCGCGCCGCTCGCGCTCGGCCTCGGCTTGGCGCGCGATGGCGCGCACCATGGACTCGTTCAGGTCCACGTGCTTGATCTCCACGTTGGTGACCTTGATGCCCCAGGCGTCCGTCTGCTCGTCGAGGATGCGCTGGATGTCGAGGTTCAGCCGCTCGCGCTCGGCGAGCATCTCGTCGAGCTCGTGCTTGCCCAGCACCACGCGCAACGTCGTCTGCGCAAGCTGGCTGGTGGCGGCGAGGTAGTTCTCCACCTCGATGATGGCCCGCTTGGGATCGACCACCCGGAAGAACAGCACGGCGCTGACCTTGACCGATACGTTGTCGCGCGAGATCACGTCCTGCGGCGGCACGTCGAGCGTGACCGTGCGCAGATCCACCCGCACCATCTGCTGCAGGCCAGGGATCACCAGCACGAGCCCGGGTCCCTTGACCTTCCAGAAGCGACCGAGCTGGAACACTACGCCGCGTTCGTACTCGCGCAGGATGCGCAGCGCCGCGACGAGCAGGATGATGAGCGGGATCAGCAGCGTGCCCAGGCCGATGTTGAAGATCATGGAGTTCCTTCCTTGGGTGTGATTCGGGAATCCTCGGGAGCCACGTCCAGCACCAGGCCGCTGAGCGAGCGCACCCGCACGCGCTGGCCGGGACGCAGCGGTGCATCGGAACGAATTTTCCAGCGTTCGCCGCGCACGCTGGCCCAGGCCTCGCGCTCGCCGACCTCGATCACCTCGCCCACGGTGCCGGCCATGGTTTCGCTGCCGGTCTGCACCGGGCGTCGACGCGCGCGCAGTGCCATGCTGCCGCCCGCCACGATCACCAGCGCCGAGCTGGCGGCCAGGCCCAGGATGAGCGGCAGCGGCACGCCGTAGCCGGGCAGGTCGTTGTCGATGAGCAGGACGCAGCCTGCGATGAAGGCGATCACGCCACCCGCGCCCAGCACGCCGAAGGCGGGCGAGACGACCTCTGCCGCCATAAGCGCGATGCCCAGTGCGATGAGCGCGAGGCCCGCGTAGTTGATGGGCAGCAGCTGCAGCGCGAACAGGCCCAGCAGCAGGCAGATGGCGCCCGCGACGCCGGCCACCCCGAAGGTGGGCGAGGAGAACTCGAACATCAGCCCGTAGATGCCGATCATCATGAGGATGAGGGCGAAGCTCGGGTTGGCGATGACCGAGAGCAAGCGGTGGCGCCAGTCGGGCGAAACCCGCTCGAACGCCAGGCCGCGCGTGGCGAGCGCGACCTCGCCGGTGGACACCCGCACGCGCCGGCCGTCGATGCGCGCCAGCAGGTCGTTCACGTCGCGCGCCACCACGTCGACCACCTTGTCGCGCACCGCCTCGTCGGCCGTGAGGCTCACGGCTTCGCGCACCGCGCGCTCGGCCCATTCGGCATTGCGGCCGCGCTTCTGTGCCAGACCGCGGATGAAGGCGGCTGCATCGTTCACCGCCTTGGCTGTCATGGCATCTCCCGGCGCCTTGCCGCCGGGTGCGGAGGCAGACCCGCCGGGCGCAGGCCGCTCGCCGCCAGGCTGCATTCCGATGGCGACCGGCGTGGCCGCGCCCAGCGTGGTGGATGGCGCCATGGCGGCGATGTGGCTGGCATACAGGATGTAGGTGCCAGCGCTGGCCGCGCGCGCGCCTTCGGGCGCCACCCAGGTGGCCACGGGGATGGGCGAGGCGAGGATGGCTTGGATGATCTGGCGCATCGAGGTGTCCAGCCCACCGGGCGTGTCTAGCTCCAGCACGACGAGCCGGGCGCCGGCCTTGTGCGCCTTGGCCATGCCGCGCACCACGTAGTCGGCGCTGGCCGGACCAATGGCGTCCTGCACCTGCAGCACCACCACGTCGGCCGCGTGAGCCCGGATGGCGAAGACCCCGAGGGCCAGAAGCAGCCCCGCCTGCCAGGCGAGGCGCAAGACCGTGCGGAGGAAACGATCGGCGTGGATGCCCATGCGCGTGATCCTCGGTCGGACACGCGCTCAGGCTACCTCATCGCAGGTAGCGGTTCCAGTCGTCATAACGCTCGCGCACCGCGCCGCGCCGGATGCTGGAGAGCATGAGCGCCAGCCCGGCGGAGATGGACGCCACCGTATGCGCCGTCCAGCTTCGAAACCCACGGCGTGACGAGCAGGGCCGCGCCGAGCAGGCAGCACGTTGAGGAAGCGACCGGCCGTGCCGGCTCGGCGCATGCGATTACCGCAATCGTTACCGCCAGCGAACCCATCAGATGGTCCGCATCGGCCATGGCGCCCCGCGCATCGAGCGTGAGGCGCGTGCACATCAGCCACACGCCCACCGCCATGGCGAGCGCCAGATTCCATTGCAGGCCCACGCCTTGCACCATGTTCCTGAGCGTGGTCCCATGCCGATCACCATGGTCCTGCCCCAGCGCCCGTGCCAACGCGTAGCCCACGTCGCCCCCCGTGCCGGTGATGTCGCCGACGCGCCCGACAGCGCTCTGCAGGCAAGCTGTTTGCCCGGTTCAGGCGTCTCCTGATCCAGACTGGAGGTCACCCATGGGATCGCAATTTCCTGTTCGCTCGACCGGTTCGCGCGAATTGCGCACCTTCGATCCGCTGCGCGACTTTCGTCGCCAGATGGACCGCCTCTTCGAGGACTTCTTCACCGGCGGGTCACTGGGCGGCCGGTTCGGCGGGTTGATGGGGAGCGCGCCTGGCGGCGCTGCCCTCGAGGCCCTGCCGCGCATCGACCTGCGCGAGGAGGAGAAGGAACTCTGCGTGGAGGCCGATCTGCCGGGCGTGAAGCCTTCTGACGTGGACGTGCGGCTGGACGGCGACATGCTCACCATCAGCGGCGAGAAGCGCATGGAGTCCGAGCGCAAGGAGGAGGACTACCAGGTGATGGAGCGTAGCTACGGACGCTTCCGCCGCAGCATCCAGCTGCCCTTCGCGCCTGACCCCGAGCAGGTGCGCGCAGAATGCCAGGACGGCGTCCTCACCGTCCACTTGCCCCGGCAGGCTCAGGCCGAACGCAGCCGGCGCATCGAAGTGCATGGCGGCAGCGAAGCGGGCTCGCCCCGGCTGCAGTCCCAGGCCGGCGCACAGGCCATCGGCGCCCAGGAAGGGCGTGGCGAGACACCCGCTTCGGGCGCACATCACTGAACCGGCAAGAGGAGCCCCGCCCATGAACTCGTGGGTCTCGCGACGCAGGCCTGCGGAACCCGGCATCACTCGCCGAGCGCGACTTCCTCGCGCACCTGCCGCAGCGCATGCCACATCGCTGGGTCCTCGGCAGAGGCGAAGTTGATGCGCATGAGCGTGGTCGACGTCTTTGCCGGGAAGAACAAGTGGCCCGGCGCGATCAGCCACCCCAGGTCGAGCAGCCGGTGCGCAAGGCGTTCGGTGTCGCAGCCGGTGTCGAGCCAGCCGAACAGACCGGCCGGCGGCGCGACGAAGCGGCATCCCGCCTCGACCGCCGCCCGCTCGGTGCGCCGGCGAGCGGTGGTCAGGCGGGCGGCCACCTTCTGCGCATGGCGGCGGATAGCTCCGCCTTCCAGACCGTGCGCGATGGCGCGCTCGGTGAGCGCGGGCGTGGTCAGCGAGGTGAGCAGCTTGGTGTCCACCAGCGCCGGCACCCTGCGCGCCGGCGCGGCAATGAAGCCCACGCGCCAGTTGGGTGTGAGGATCTTCGAGAAGCCCCCGACGTGGATGGTCCGTTTGAGCCCGTCGAGCGCGGCCAGCCGAGGCTCGCCCGGCGACGCGAGCCAGGCGTAGCTGTCGTCCTCCACCACCATGAAGTCGTGCACCTCGGCCAGCCGCAGCACTTGGTGCGCGGCCTGCCATGAGATCGAGTAGCCCGTGGGGTTGTGCAGCACCGAGACGGTGGTGTACGCCCGCGGCCGGTACTCGCGGCACAGCGCCTCCATGACCCGGAAGTCCGGGCCGTCCGCCGTGCGCGGGACGGGCAGCAGCCTCATGCCGGCACGCGCCAGGCGGGCGTATTCCACCGGCCAGCCGGGGACGTCGACGAGTACGGCATCACCCGGCGCCAGCAGCGTGCGCATGACGATGTCCAGCGCGTGCGTGGCGCCGAAGCAGGAGACGACCTGCTCGGCACTCGCCTTCACGCCCCACTCGCGAACGAGGCCCGACACCGCGACGCGGAACGCCGGGTCCCCGCACGGATCGCCGTAGCGCAGCGACAGCGCCTCTTGCCGGCGCCCGCGCTCGGCGCGTGCGGCCGCGCCGTGGAAGGACATGAGCAGGTCGAGGTCGAGCCAACTGGCCGGGATGGTGCCGAAGCCCGGCGCAGGCAGCGCCGCGCCGCCCTGGAACATGCCGCGCAGGAGCGAGGCGGCATCCAGGGGGTCGCCCACCGCGGCGTGGGGCATCGCTGCCCCAACGGCCTGCGCGAGTTCACCCGAGCCGGGCTGCGCACGCACGAAGAAGCCGCTGCGCGAACGGCCCTCCACCAGGCCGCGCGCCTGCAGCTCGTCGTAGGCCCGCACCACGGTGGCCGGGCTGACCCCTTCGCGGCTCGCGAGGTGGCGGACCGAGGGCAACCGGGCCCCGGGGCCGAGGCGCCCCTGCGTGATCTGCGTGCCGACTGCCTCGGCGATCGTGCGTGCGCGTGTCATTGGTTGCTGCTTTTCGAAGCTCGCGCGCTCCTGTCCCTCGCCACCGCGCCGCGGTGTACGGCCTGCCCGCGCGGTACAGAAGGCGTCTGTACCAGTGCGGCGTGTACCACGTCGGAAAGGAGCCGATGCTGCACCATTGATCGCAAGTGCGAAAGCCCCATCCGGCCCTCGTGGTCCCCGGGGCCCGAACCGAGGCCCGCCATGCCGACGCCCACCAAGATGATCACGCCTGCCATCCATGCCAAGCTGGAACTGCTGAATCTTGGCGGCAGCCACAAGGTGCGTGCGGCACGGCAGATGATCCTGGACGCCGAGCGCGAGGGCTTGCTACGCCCGGGCTCCATCATCATCGAGAAGACCGGCGGCAACCTCGGCATCGGCCTGGCCATCGAGGCCAACCGCCGTGGCTACCCGCTGCACCTGGTGGTGAACCTCGACTTCAGCGACCTCAAGAAGCGCATTCTCCGCAAGTACGGCGCGACGCTTGTCGGCGTCGACTACATGCACTCCGGCATGACCACGCGCGAGGCGGTGGAGCAGGTGGTGCACGACGGGCAGCGCGACGGCATCGACTACGTCTTCCTCGACCAGTTCGCCAACCGCTCCAACCTTGCGGCGCACCTGTCGACCACCGGCCCCGAGGTGGTGGCGTACGTCAACCAGGTGACCACCTCGCCCGGCGACCACGTGGTTCTGGTGGGCGGTATCGGCACCGGCGCCTCGCTGACCGGCATCGCCTCCTGCCTCAAGGCCGCGTTTCCGCGCGCCGAGGTGGTCGCGGTCCAGCCGCACGGCGTCGACTTCCGCAACGGGGTGTTCGGCACGCACCGCATCCAGGGCACCGGCGTGGCCGATCCTCCGCTCATGGACTTCGCCCTGGTCGACCGCTGGATCGACTGCGACTTCGCGCAGGTGTGCGCGGCGCAGGACTGGCTGGTGAAGGCGCACGGCATCCTCTGCGGCTACTCCAGCGGCGCCAACGTGCACGTGGCGCGCCAGGTCGAGGCGGAGTACGCCGCCAGCGGACGCAGCGCGCGCCTGGTCGTGCTCACGCTGATCTACGACGGCGGCGAGAGTTACCTCGACTGACGAAGGTGTGAACGAATCATTCACACACCTCCTGAACACGCCGGCAAAACCGGAAAGGCATAGTCCCATGGACTCCCAGGCTGAACGCATCCAGGCTCGCGCCACGGCAAAGCTTTGCATCGCCGCACCGTGGAGCAGCGCATCCACCGGTACGGTGGTGGAAATCGCCAACGGCCGTGTCCGGCTGGACCGCACGGTCGCCTATCCGGAAAGCGGCGGCCAGGAGGGCGACCGAGGCGTGCTCATCGGCGCGGCGGGCGTGGATGTGCCCTTCGTCGACACGGTCCGCGAGCCCGGCCGGGTGCTCTTCCTGCCGTGCTTCAGCGGCGTGCACGTCGATGCCCCGATTCACCACGTGCTAGCGGAGCCGCACGCAAATACGCTGCACGTGGGCGAGCGCGTCGAGGTGCGACTGGACGTGGCCCGGCGCGCCCGGCTTACGCTCAGCCATTCCGCCTCCCACCTGCTGTTCCTCGCCGTGGAGGCGGTGCGCCCCGGCACGACCGCGGGCGTGATCGGCTGCCATATCCGCGAGGACCAGGCGCGCTTCGACTTCAGCGTGCCGGCGCGCTTCACCGAGGATGAACTCGCGCGCATCGAGGAAGTGGCCAACTCGCTCGTGGCGCGCGACCTGCCCATCGCGGTGGAGCCGCATCCGGACGAACCGCAGGCGCTGTATTGGCGCTGCGACGGGCACGTCATCCCCTGCGGTGGCACGCACCTCGAACGCACCGGGTGCATCGGCACGCTGCGCGTATCGCGCCGGAGCATCGGCAAGGGCAAGGAGCGGCTGTCCTGCGTGTTTCCCGAGGCGCGTGCGCCGACGCACCGCTACGCCGCCATGCCCGTCTGACCCGCAGCCGCCGGGAGTCGCACGCCGCCATGTCCACGCCACAGCAACAGCTCATCGACTACATCCGCGACGTCTCGCGCCCGTTTCGCAGCAGCCTGGCCGGCATGGGGCGCAGCGAACAGGAGTTCATGCCGCACTTCGAGCGCATCGTTCAGCTGGCGCTGTCCGACCTCTGCGCGCTGGTGCAAAAGGATCCGGCGGCGCGCGGACGGCCCGCCTACGTGTGGCACGCGTACGGCTCCATCAAGGCGGTCGTCGATTACCGCGTGGCACACGAGATCTTCGCTTTCGCCCCGGACGCGGAGTGCGCCGAACTCTTCCAGTCGCTGGCGCGCGAGCTGTCGGAGGACTCCAAGCAACGCTCGGGAATCGAGATCCATCCGGCGGCGCGCATCGGCCCCGGTTTCATCGTGGACCACGGGCTCGGCACGGTGATCGGCGAGACCGCCGAACTGGGCAGCGACTGCGTCGTGCTGCAAGGCGTGGTGCTCGGCGCCCTGGGCACCAGCGTCATGACGGACGGACGGCGCCACCCCAGGCTGGGCGACCGCGTCCAGGTGTGCTCGTTCGCCAAGGTCCTGGGGCCGGTGACGGTCGGCGACGGCAGCTTCATCGGGCCCGAATGCCTCGTGCTGCGAGACATGCCGGCCAGCGCGCAGATCAAGCGCGTGCACTGCTGGCAGCTCACCCGCGACCGCGCCATCGGCAGCGCGAGCCGGGCCGTGGTGTACGGCGTCGTGCCTGCCGCCGGCATGGCGGGACAGTGCACCATCCATGGCCGCCATTTCGACGGTCTCGTGCCGCGCATCGTGGACCGCGACGACCCCGCGGTCGATCTCGTTGCCTTCGTTCACGCCGGCAACGGCACTGAAATACGCATCGTGCAGGCGAGCCCGCTCGGGCCGCAACGCCAGCGACCCGTGCTGGTCCTGGGCGGCGTCGATACGTCCGAGCTGACGGTCCACGACTCGCCCGGCCTCGAGGCCTTCTACGGAGCCCTCTTCCATGCATAGCCCACCTTCCCAGCGCAACTTCGCGGTGTTTGGGCCGGCCAACGCGGGCAAGTCCAGCCTCGTGGGCTACCTCACCCTCAAGACCACCGAACTTGCCGCCCAGTGGCCGTCCTTTCTGCAGACGCTGCGCCACGAGCTGGGCACCGAGTACATCCCGGCCCAGAAGCTCGCCTACATCGTCGACACCGGCAAGGAGGAACGCCGCAAGGGCACGCAGAAGCAGGGGCTGGGCACCTCCAAGGAGATGCACACGGCACGCCTGAGCATCAGCCTCGGCGGCTCGGTCGTCCCGCTGAACGTGATCGACACGCCCGGCGCGCAGCCCGCGGAGCGCCAGCGCTATGTCGGCATGTTCCTCGGCGACGTCGGCATCTTCGTGATCGAGTGCCGCCGGCTCATCGACCGTGGATGGGGCGATCCGGACGCGGTGCGCGAGTTCTTCGCGCCGCTGATCGCGTGGCGGGAGTTCAAGCTCGACTGCACCTTTGCGGTGGTGCTGTCCAAGTTCGACCAGTGCGACTTCCTGGAGGAGAACTACGACAAGGCCACGCAGGTCGTCGAGGACATCCTCGGATCGCCGAGGCCGGGCGCACTTGCCATCATCCCTGCCTCGATCGACGTCGCCGAGGAACTCGACGCGAACATCATGACGCGCTCGGCGCGCATGCCCTGGTTCGCCGGCCCGACGTTGCTGGAGTGGATCGAGGCGGCTGCCGCCGCGCCGGCGCGGCGCGCCGAGCACGGCGGCAGCAAGCTGGCATGTATCGAAAGCAGCTTCCCGCGGCAGGCCGAGCAGGCCGGCGTGCCGATGCTGCTGCGCGGCAAGGTGTTGTATGGCCGCTTTGCCGTTGGCGACGACGTGCAGATAGCCCCTGTGCGACATGCCGATGGCTCCATCGGCGCCGTGCGCGCGAAGCTGCGCTCGCTGAAGCAGGAAAAGGGCGAGCTCGCGTCGCAGCTGCACGCTAACGAACTGGGCGGCTTCGGGCTGGTGCCGCACCGCGGCCACAAGGGATTCGAGCTATGCCGCAGCAGCTGTCTCTTCGGCGAGGCAGATCAGGTCATCCACGGCTTCGCGCTGTGCGTGCAGTTCGAAAGCCCGGCCGCCGAGCTGGAGGTCAACGAAAAGATCACGTTGATCTGGTTCGGCAAGCTGCTGGAGTTCACCGTGCTCGGGCCGCGCAATGGCCGGGCGGGCGAGGTGGTGCTTGAGTCCGCGGGAGAGCCGGTGGCGTTGAGCCGGCCATTCGATGTCGATGCGCACGAGCGCTTCTTCTTCCGGCGCCGGCGCGCGGAGTCGATCGACTTCCTGCGTTCGCGCGTGGTCGACATCGGCCAGCCTGCCCTGGTGCGTTTGAACGGCGTGAGCGAAAGCGGCCAAGCTGCCGCCCTGCTGCGCAAGGCCGGCTTCAAGCCGGGGCGATCGCCCGACGAGCTGACGCTTGCGTGCGAGGCGGGTACCGGTCATCGGGCGGCGGAGATGGCAGCCGAGTATGCGCGCGCGGCGGGCCTCAGCCGCCGCATCGCGGCCGGCCATCTCGCTGTGGAATTCGAGCCCACCGCTTGAGGGCGACCCAGGCCGCGCGGTATCCGTCCAACAGGGACCAGGGCCATCAGCAGCAGCCCATGATCGGTCCGAAGACCGCGCTTTAGAGGCCGTTGTCCAGGCTCGGGTGAGGCAGCGGCGGCACAGGCGTTTGCGGCTCCTTCCGGCCGCGGGCGAGGGCCTGTCGCATCGACTCCACGCGCTCGGCCGGCCGCTCGCCGAGCGCACGCACGACGCACACGCCATCGACGCCGCAACGCGCGGCGTCGATCACCTGCTGAGGTGCGAGGATCCCGCCGATCGCGACGACCGGCACCCCGGCCATATGGCGCCACCACGCCAGGTTGTCGAGGCCTTGCGGATGCCATGGCATCGCCTTGGTGAGCGTGGGCCACACCGGACCGCAGGCGATGTAGCGAGGCGCGAGGCTGCGCGCCCGGGCAAGCTCCCAGAGGCTGTGCGTACTGATTCCCAGCGCCAGGCCGCTGGCGGCCAGCGCTTCGCGGCCTGCGTCGTCCAGCGCGAGCAAATCCTCCTGCCCGAGGTGCACGCCGGATGCACCCAGTTCGCGCGCGAGATGCCCATGGTCGTTGACGAAGAGTTCCGCCCCGGCTTTGCGGCAAGCATCGATGCTCATTTGCAGCGCTTGCCGCAAACCCGCGTGCCATGCGGCCTCGGGCTGGGCAGGCGTTTTCATGCGCAGCTGCACCGTACGGATGCCGCAGGCCAGGACCTCCTGCAGGCGCTCCACGGTGTCGACGATGGCGTACAGGTCGAGGCGCCGGGTCGTCGGCATACTGGCCGGCCACTTGGGAAAGTGTGGTGTCTCGCTCCATGACATGAGCGGCATGAGCGATGGATCCTGCCCGTAGCCGGGCCGGGCATGCACGGGACCCGCCCCCGCGCCCGCGGCGTAGCCGGAGCGCAGCGCATGGGCAGTCGCCATTTTCGCGAGCACGAGTGCATCGGCGGCGACGAAGCCGAGCGCGAGCGCGGCCGCGGCGGAGGTGGCGTAAGTGCAGCCGGTGCCGTGGTGGTGCGGCGTGTCGATGCGCGGCAGCGCGAGCCACCCGCGGGCCTGGGGTGTCGCGATCCAGTCGAGCGCGAGGCCGCCGGGGCTGTCGCCGCCGGTGATGCACACGGCTTGCGGCCCCAGACGTCGCAGGGCGTCGGCCAGCTCCGGCACCGCGGGCGTGTCCGCGTTCCGCTCATCCCGGCCCAGCAGTGCCGCGGCCTCGCGGCGATTCGGTGTGACAAGGGTGGCTCGCGGGATCAACTCGTCGCGGTAGGCGGCGAGGGCGTCCTCCGAGGCGAACGAGGCGCCCGTCGTCGCACCGAGCACGGGGTCGACAACCAGCGCGACCGGGCCATCGCCCCGCAAGCGGTCGATCCAGCGGGCCACGGTGCGTATCTGTTCGACCCCGCCCAGCAAACCTGTCTTCATGACGGTCGGCCGCATGTCCTCGGACAACGCCGCCAGCTGCGCATCGGTCCACTCGGCTGGCATGGGCTCGATGCGCCTCACCGCGCGCGAATGCTGCGCGGTGACGGCTGCGACTACCGGGCACAGGTGCACGCCACAGGCGTCGGCGGCCCGCTGGTCGGCGGCCAACCCGGCCCCGCCGCCGCTGTCCGTGCCGGCGATGCTCCAGACGATGGGGCGGCGCGGCATCGCGGAGGTCCCGTCCACCCTCACGCCCCCAGCAACACCGGCTCGCCGCCCACGGGCGTGCTGGCCACCGCGAAGTCCTGCCGGGCCATCACGCCTGCGCGCCACGCCATGCGACCGGCCTCGACGGCCCTGGCGAAGGCACCCGCCATGGTCACCGGCTCGCGTGCCTGCGATACCGCCGAGTTGACCAGCACCGCGTCGTAGCCCATTTCCAGCGCCTGCGCGGCGTGCGAGGGGGCGCCAATGCCGGCGTCGATGATGAGCGTGGCGTCCGGCAGGCGCTCGCGCAGGGTCCGCAGCGCGTAGGGATCCAGCAGCCCCTGACCCGAGCCGATGGGCGCGCCCCAGGGCATGAGCAGCGGGCAGCCTGCATCCAGCAGGCGCCGGCACAGCACGAGATCGTCGGTGCAGTAGGGAAACACCACGAAGCCCTCGCGCGCAAGCTCCTGCGCCGCCACCACGAGCTCGAAGGGATCGGGCTGCAGCGTGTGCTCGTCGCCCACCACCTCCAGCTTGAGCCACGGCGTGTCGTAGAGCTCGCGCGCCATGCGAGCCAGCTGCACCGCCTCGCGCGCGCTGCGGCAACCGGCTGTGTTGGGCAACAGGCGTGCGCCGGTGCGGTGCAGGGTGTCGCGCACCATGGCGATGAAGCCGTTGTCGCCCGCGGCTGAGAGCGTGCGCTTGAGGCCAACCGTGACCACCTCGGTACGCGAGGCGACGATGGCTTCGGCGAGCACCTGCGGCGAGGGGTAGCCCGCGGTGCCGAGGAGAAAGCGGCTCTCGAGCCGCACCCCGGCCACGTGCCAGGGGTCATCCGATGGAGCCTGCATGTTCACTCATCCTCCCACGATGGGCTGGAACAACATCACCGCATCGCCCGGGGCCAGCACCCTCTCCGATCGAGCCGATCTCGCGACGAAAACGCCGTTCACTGCGGTGCCTACGCCCTCGGGCCGATGGCCGAGCTGATCCACCAGGGCAGCGAGCGTGAGGCCCTCGGCCACGCGGCGAGGGTGCCCGTCGAGCGACAGCTCCATGAAACGGGCGTCAGTTGAAGGTTGCGTCATGCGGCCAACTCCGGGGCAGGCGCGGCCAACCCGCATCGTGCAAGTTGTGAAAGCGCATCGTCGACCAGCGCCGGCGCGAGCAGCCAGCCGTGCCGGAACAGGCCGTTGATGCGCACCAGCCCGTCCTGCACCTGCAGGCAGGGCTCGTGGTCGGGCAGGGCGGGGCGCAGGTTGGTGTCCATGCGCTCGATGCGGGCCTCGGCGAGCGACGGCATCACGCTGTGCGCGGCCGACATCAGCTCGACCGCCGTGCGCAGCGACACCGCGGAGCGGTCTTCGCTTTCGACCTCGCTGGCACCCACGACGATCAGATCGTCGGAGCGCGGAACCATGTAGACACGGTGGCGCGGGTGCAGCAGCCGCACCGGCCGCCGAAGGCCATGGGCGGGCACTCGCAGCCACACCACCTCACCGCGCACGCCGCGCAGCGGCAGCTCGGGGCGTGCCCCGAGCCCGCGCACATCGAACACCAGCGCGGCGCGGTGCTCCTCGCCACTCTCCAGGCGCAGCAGGCCGGGCTGCGCGTCGCGAACGGCGCGGTTCCAGTGCCAGCGCACGCCCGGTGCCTCGTCATGCAGGGCGATGAGCGTGTGCACGGGATCGATGCAGGCTTCATCGGGCAGCAGCCACGCATGCGCGGCGCCTTGCAGCGAAGGCTCCAGCACTGCGAGCGCGCTCGCATGGAGTGCCTGCGGCGGCGTGGTGCCGGCCGGTGCCATGTGCAGCCGGGCGAGCACACGCTGTGCGGCTCCCAGGTCGCTGCGGTGGGCCAGCATGAGGCTGCCCGCCTGCGAAAAACGGGGACGCGCAGCCAGCGCCCCCACGATCTCGCGCCACCGCGGGATGGAGCGCCAGCCGAGCGCCGCGATGGCCGGGCTCGCCTTCTCCAGCTCCGCCAGCGGGCTCAGCATGCCGGCGGCGGTGAAGCCCGCGGCATGCTGAGAGGCATCGAAGGTGCCGAAGCGCGGCCCCGGCCCCGGGGCCGGATCGTAGACATCGACCTCGCAACCCTCGCGAGCCAGCCGCCAAGCGAGCAACCGCCCGAGCACACCTGCGCCGGCAATGGCGACAGTGCGCGTTTCCATGGTTCAGGCCGCTGGCGTGATGGGCACGTACAGCTCGCCGCCCGCCGCGCGGAACTCCACCGACTTGCCCGCCATGCCCTGCGCCAGCGCATCGCCTTCGCTCACGCCCTGCTTCGCGGCGAAGTCGCGCACCTCCTGCGTGATCTTCATCGAGCAGAACTTCGGGCCACACATGGAGCAGAAGTGCGCGACCTTGCTCGAATCCTTGGGCAGGGTCTCGTCGTGGAAGTTGCGCGCGGTGTCGGGGTCGAGGCCGAGGTTGAACT
>CBINBY010000116.1:0-13713 GCA_966248995.1 uncultured Burkholderiales bacterium
CCGCACGCGACCTGATCTCAACCGGTGCCGGACAGGTCGAAGAGGCTGGTGGCTTCGAGGTCGAGCACTTCCACGCCGTCCTGGTTGAGCAACCGCCACTGCCAGCGCAGCACGCCCAGCCAGGGTTGCGAGCGCGACACGCGTGTTTCGAGCACGTGGGCCTGCAAGCGCAGACGATCGCCCGCCCTCACGGGATGCGGCCATTTCACATAAGCCAGGCCCGGCGACGCGAAGGATTCCGAGCCGGCCAATGCTGCCTCGGCCACCAGCCGCATGGCGATGCCGCAGGTGTGCCAGCCGCTGGCGATGAGACCGCCGAAGCGGCCGCGCTGCGCGGCATCGGGATCGGTGTGGAACCACTGCGGGTCGTAAGCTCGGGCGAATTCGAGCAGCTCCACTTCGCCCAGCGCATAAGGCCCCGCCTCGATGAGCTGCCCTTCCCGGAACTCGGCGAACCGCATGTCAGCGCCGCGCCTCGTACCCGGCGAGCGCGCTCACTGGGCGGCTCCCAACGCCCACGCACGCTGCCGCAGTTCGGGGCTCACGCGATAACGCTCGCCTCGGCATTGCTGGTCCAGGTGATCGAGCAGGCGCACGACCTCGCGCGCATCCCATGCGGCCAGCCACTCGAAGGGCCCCGCGGGGTAGTTGACGCCCAGCTTCATCGCCGCGTCCGCGGCTTCGGGCGTGCACACCCCCTGCTGGACGGCATCGGCCGCCTCGTTGATGACCATGGCGAGCGTGCGCGCCACGACCAGCCCCGGGGCATCGGCCAGACGCTGGGGAGACCAGCCCGCCGCGGCCAGCCATTGAGGCGCCTGGGCCTGCCATTGCGGCGAGGACACCCTCGCGGCACTCCACGCCAGCGCGGTGCCGGGTGCGGCATCCGCGGTCACGGGCAGGTCGTGGAGCGCCAGGTCAGGCACCCGCTCTGATGCGGCCACGAGGCCCGCGGGGCGGCCATCGGTCAGCCGGACCTGGGCGCGGTCGGCTTCCAGGCCAATCCAGGGGCTGGAGATCTGCCGCTCGAAGCTGCGCCCCGCCCGCGACAGTGCCAGCGCCCAGCGATCCACGGCGACGCCCGCGCCATGCAGCACGACGCGGCGTGCCGCGGGCAGCGGCGCTTCTGGAGCCTGCGTTGCCTCCAGGGTCGCGGCACCTTGGCCATACGCATAGAACCCGCGCCCTGCCTTGCGCCCCAGCAAGCCGCCATCGACCAGCTCGCGCTGCACAAGCGAAGGCGCATAGCGCTTGTCGCCGAAGTTCGCCTCGTACACCGACTGGGTCACGGCGAAGTTGGTGTCGTGCCCGATCAGATCCATCAGCTCGCATGGCCCCATGCGAAAGCCGGCGCCCCGCAGGCAGGCATCGAGCACCGCCGGCTCGGCGGCGCGCTCCTGCAGCAGGGCGAGCGTTTCAGCGTAGTACGGGCGCGCGATGCGGTTGACGATGAAGCCCGGCGTCGAACGCGCATGCACCGGCACCTTGCCCCAGGCCCGCGCGAGCTCGAAGATGCCCTGCGCGACGGCCGGGTCGGTCTGCAGGCCCGAGACCACCTCGACCAGCTTCATCAGCGGCACGGGGTTGAAGAAATGCATGCCGACAAAGCGGCCCGGGCGGGCGAGCCCCTGGGCAAGCGCGGTGATGGAGATGGACGAGGTGTTCGAGGCGAGCACGCCATCGGTCGCGACCACGTCCTCCACTTGCCGCAAGAGCGCACGCTTGGCCTGCGCGTCCTCGACGATGGCCTCAATGACGAGCGCGGCGTTCGCCGCATCGTCGAGCGAGCCGGCGACGGCGATGCGCTCCGCCGCCGCCCTCGCCTCCTCAGGTGCAAGCTTGCCCTTGGCCGACAGGCCGTCGAGCGTGGCGGCCAGCTTGGCGCGAGCTTCGGCGGCAGCGCCTGGTTGGGCGTCGAACAGCATGACCCGATGCCCGGCCTGAGCGGCCACCTGCGCGATGCCGGCGCCCATGATGCCGGCGCCCGCCACGAAGACGGGGCGGGTGGTGTCGAGCTTCATCACGAGCGCGTCCAGGCAGCGGGCCGCTTGCCGAGGAAGGCCGCGAAGCCTTCACGCGCCTCGTCGGTGGTGCGCACGCGGCTGATGGTTTGCGCGGTGAGCTCGCGGATGTCCTCGGTCACCGGGCCGACGGGCAGGCGCGCGAACAGGGCCTTCACCTCGGCCATGGCCTGCGGTCCGTTGGACATGAGCTCGCCCACCACGCCATCCACGGCCGCATCGAGCTGCTCGATGGGCTTCACGGCATGCACCAAACCGATCTCCATCGCTTCTGCCGCGGCGATGCGCCGCGCCGTGAGCGCCAGGCGCTTGGCGTGCCGCTTGCCGACCGCGTTGATCAGGTAGGGGCCGATCACCGCCGGCAGGATGCCGAACTTCACCTCGCTCACGGCAAAGCTCGCGTCTTCGGCGGCGATGGCGATGTCGCAGGCGCACACCAGCCCCACCCCGCCGCCCAGCGCCACGCCGTGCACACGAGCGATGGTGGGCTTGGGACAGGAGGCAAGCCGCCCCAGCATGTCGGCGAAGCGCTGGGCATCGGCGAGGTTCCATTCCTGCGTGGCTGCGCTGGCGCGCTGCATCCACTGCAGGTCGGCGCCCGCGGAGAAGGCCTTGCCCTGGCCGGCCAGCACGATGACGCGCACGGCCGCGTCGCCGGACAGCCGCTCCACCACCTCGGCCAGCTCGCCGATCATGGCCTCGTCGAAGGCGTTGTAGACCTTGGGCCGCGCCATCTCAACCCGCGCCACGCCCTGCGGCGAGACCGTGCACACCAGCGTGTCCATGTTCAGTAGGTCTCCAGGTGCAGGCGGCCTTCGCGCTTGAGCGAGGCAGCCAGGGTGTCCCAGGACAGGCCGGCTTCGACCGCCACGTCGCGCAGCGCGAGCACCACGCCTTCTTCCATGGCCTTGAGGCCGCAGACATAGATGCAGGTGTTGTCGTCGCGCAGCAGCGCGCTCAGATCGACGGCGCGCTCGCGCATCAGGTCCTGCACGTAGCGCTTGGGCTGCCCCGGCGTGCGCGAGAACGCAAGGTTGATGTCGATGAAGTCGTGCGGCAGGCTTTGCAGCGGGCCGAAGTACGGCAGCTCCTGCTGCGTGCGCGCGCCGAAGAAGAGCATCAGCTTGCCGGCCTCGAACTTGCCGGTCTTGCGCAACCGCCGGCGCCACTCGGTCATGGCTCGCATGGGGGCGCTGCCCGTGCCGGTGCAGATCATCACGATGTTCGATCGCGGGTGGTTCGGCATAAGGAAGGAGTTGCCGAACGGGCCGATGACCTGCACCGTATCGCCCACCTTCAGATCGCACAGGTAGTTGGAGGCCACGCCGCGCACGGGGTGCCCCTGGTGGTCTTCGATGACGCGTTTGACCGTGAGCGAGACGTTGTTGTAGCCGGGCCGCTCGCCGTTGCGCGGGCTGGCAATGGAGTACTGGCGCGCGGTGTGCGGCTTGCCGCGCGCATCGACACCCGGCGGGATGATGCCGATGGACTGGCCTTCGAGCACCGGGAACGGCATGCTGCCGAGGTCGAGCACGATGTGGTGCGTTTCGTTGGCGTAGCCGGCCTCGGTGCAGTTGAAATTGCCCACCACGGTGGCCGTGGTCGGGCTCTTGGGAGCGTAGAGATTGGTGTAGGCGTGCGCGGCCGACCACGGCGGCAGCGTCGACCCATGAGCGGCCGAGTTGAACGGGGCCTCGCCGGCCGCGGCTTCCGGCTCGACGGCGAGCACCGGCTCGGGTTCGAGCGCCACCGCCTCCTCTGGCTCCACGCCCGCGGCCTGCAGTTGCTCGGGGGTGAGCTCCGCCGGCAGCACATCCCAGCCGAACTGCTCCTCCAGGCTGTAGGCGCGCACCACCGGCACGGTGCGCCAGTTGTCGATGGAGCCCGTAGGGCACGGCGGGATGCAGGCCATGCAGAGGTTGCACTTGGCCGCATCGACCACGTAATTGCGCGAGTCGTGCGTGATCGCGCTGACCGGACAGGTCGCCTCGCAGGTGTTGCAGCGGATGCAGATCTCCGGGTCGATCAGGTGCTGCTTCAGCAGCCCCGGCTTGACGGCCATGTCCATCGCGTGTCGCCTTTCGTGTCGCCTCAGGTGTCGCCTCTCAGCCGAACCGCACGTACTCGAAGTCCATGGGCTGGCGGTTGATGCCCATCACCGGCGGGGCAATCCAGTTCGCGAACTTGCCCGGCTCCACCACGCGGCCCATCAGGCTCGCGACGAAGGCGCGGTCCTCGGCGCTGGGCAGCCACTCGTCCTTCTTCGCCGCCCATTCGGCCTCGCTCACGACACGGCCTTCCGGCGACATCTTGATGCCCGCCAGCGCGCCGATGTTGCGGTGGAAGGCCTTGTGCGGCACCTGCAGGCGGAAAGGGATGCCGGCCTTCTCGATCACCTTGTTCCAGCGGTCCACGCCGGCGATGGAGTCCTTGATGTAGTCGTCGCGCAGCACCTCGTTGAGCGCATTGAGCATCGGGACTTCCTTTTCCGCCAGCTGGCCGCCGTGCACTTCGAGCACCTTGTAGCTCTGGTCCTTGAGCACGTGGTCGTCGGTGCGCTTGCCCTCCTCGTAGCGACCCTTGAGGCCCGAGCTGTAGAAGGTGGCGGCGTTGCTCGACTGGTCCGCGCCGAAGAGGTCGATGGTCACGCTGAAGTGGAAATTGAGGTAGCGCTGCAGGGTCGGCAGGTCGATCACGCCGGCCGCGCGCAGCTTGCCGGGCTCGTCGGTCTTGAGCTCGTTCATCACCTGGCAGGTGCGCTGGATCACGCGCGAGACGCCGGACTCGCCCACGAACATGTGGTGCGCTTCCTCGGTGAGCATGAACCGGGTGGTGCGCGCCAGCGGGTCGAAGCCGCTCTCGGCCAGCGCGGCCAGCTGGAACTTGCCGTCGCGGTCGGTGAAGTAGGTGAACATGAAGAACGAGAGCCAGTCGGGCGTCTTCTCGTTGAAGGCCTGCAGGATGCGCGGGTTGTTCTGGTCACCCGAGCGGCGCTCCAGTAGCGCCTCGCCCTCCTCGCGGCCGTCGCGGCCGAAGTACTTGTGCAGCAGGTAGACCATGGCCCAGAGGTGGCGGCCTTCCTCCACGTTCACCTGGAAGAGGTTGCGCAGGTCGTACTGGCTCGGCGCGGTGAGGCCCAGGTGGCGCTGCTGCTCCACGGAGGCAGGCTCGGTATCGCCTTGCGTGACGATGATGCGGCGCAGGTTGGCGCGGTGCTCGCCGGGCACGTCGGCCCAGACCTTTTCGCCCTTGTGGTCGCCGAAATGGATCTGCCGGTTGGGATCGCCTGGGTTCAGGAAGATGCCCCAGCGGTACTCGGGCATCTTCACGTAGCCGAACTGCGCCCAGCCCTGCGGATCGACGCTCACCGCCGTGCGCAGGTAAACGTCGTAGTTCGTGGAACCGTCAGGGCCCACGTCCTCCCACCACCGCAGGTAGTTCGGCTGCCACTGTTCGAGCGCGCGCTGCAGAGTGCGGTCTTCACCGAGGTTGACGTTGTTGGGGATCTTTTCGCTGTAGTCGATGGTGGACATGTCTCCAGTTCCTTTCGTCGGTTTCAAGGCGCGGGCACGAGTTCAAACCCGGTTCAGATCGAACTGCGCCTTTTCCCCCTTGCCGTAAACCTTGAGCGCGCCCTTGTCGCCCACCGCGTTGGGCCGCTGGAAGATCCAGTTCTGCCACGCGGTCAGACGGCCGAAGATCCGCGTCGCCATGTTCTCCTTTCCGGCAAAGCGCAGGTTGGCTTCCATGCCGGTGAGCGCGTCGGGCGACATGCTGGCGCGCTCCTCGAGCGCGAGGCGGATCTCGTCGTCCCAGTCGATGTCGTCGGGCGCGGAGGTGACCAGGCCCAGGGCCAGCGCCTCGTTGCCATCGAGCGCGCGGCCGGCCGCGGCGCGCACGGCTTCCAGCGGGCCCGTCTCTTCGTAGAAGCGCCGGGCCAGTCGCGACTGCTCGGTCACCAGCGGCAGCAGGCCGAAGTTCATCTCGCCCAGCGTCAGGCGCGGGGCACGTTCCGGCGCATCGGGCAGCGCCAGCATGTAGGCACGGTCGGCGGCGAAGGCCAGTTCGGCCAGCGTGCCGGCGAAGCACGAGCCCGGCTCGATCAGCGCGAAGAGGCTGCGGGAAGACACATCCAGCCGCGCAAAAGTGCGGCGCAGCAGGCCGAGCGTCTCCCGCACGAACCAGTGGTCGCGGTGGGCCAGGAGGGCGGCATCCGCCGCCAGCACGGCCGCCGCCTCGCCCTGGGTCTTCAGCACCCAGGTGCCGATGTCGAGCTCGTTGGTTCGCATCGTGAGGATGGCGTCGTCGAGCTGGCGCGCCATGGCGAGCGGCCACCAGGCGGCGCCGGCGGCCTCGATGCCGGCGATGTCGGCAGGCTGCGCGCCGGTGGGCGCCTTCACGGTGAAGGTGGCCGTGCGCCTGGCGCGGTCGATCTCGACGGTGACATGTTCGTAGCGGATCGCGTCGGCCGAGTCTTCGCGCTCGATGCGCGGCAAGGCCACGCCCTTGCCCGCCGCAGGCCGGTCGCTCGATGCGGCCAGCGCCTGGGCACGCTCCTGCACGTAGGAGGCGAACTGCGCGGGCTTCACGGCGGCGTCCACCAGCCGCCAATCGACGGCACGCTGGCCCCGCACGCCTTCCACGCTGGTGCAGAAGATGTCCGCCAGGTCGTGGCGCACACGCCGCTTGTCGGTCACGCGGGTGAGGCCGCCGGTGCCGGGCAGCACCCCCAGCAGCGGCACCTCGGGCAGCGAGACCGAGGAAGAGCGGTCGTCCACCAGCACGATCTCGTCGCAGGCCAGGGCCAGCTCGTAGCCGCCGCCGGCACAGGCACCGTTCACCGCGGCGATGAATTTCAGGCCCGAATGCTTCGACGAATCCTCGATGCCGTTGCGCGTCTCGTTGGTGAACTTGCAGAAGTTGACCTTCCAGGCGTGGCTGGACAGGCCGAGCATGAAGATGTTGGCGCCCGAGCAGAAGATGCGGTCCTTGCCGCTCGTAACGACAACCGAGTGCACCTCCGGGTGTTCGAAGCGGATGCGGTTGAGCGCATCGTGCAGCTCGATGTCCACGCCCAGGTCGTAGCTGTTGAGCTTGAGCTTGTAGCCGGCACGCAGCCCGCCGTCTTCCGCCACATCCATGGTCAACCGGGCGACTTCGCCCTCGAAACTCAGCTTCCAGTGGGAATAGTGGGAAGGCTCGGTCCGGTAGTCCACACGGCGGCTTGCATCGGCGGTCATGGCATCTCCGAAAGGAACGATAGTGCAGTTATTGGGCATCGGTGAAATGCATCATAGTGCATGCAACCATGAACATCAAGGAGGACGTGCACTTGGCGCATGCACGTTCGTACATCTTCGGGATGCATAGCGTGGCTCAGACCGGCAGACCGATCGTCTGCCTGACCTTCGCCCTCAGCAGCGAGAAGGTCTCTTGCAGTGGCTGTCGGCTGGTGTCCAGCGCCAGATCGGCCTTCGAATAGAAGGCCGCCCGGCCGGCCAGGATGCGCCGCAGGTCGTCCATGGCTTCGGCACTGGCCGCCATGGGCCGCAGGTCGCCTTGCGCCGCCACGCGGCTCATGTGCTCTTCCGGGTCGGCCTGCAGCCACACCGTGGTGCAGTGGGTCAGCAGCAGGTTGAAGGTGGCCGGCTCCGACACCAGCCCGCCCGGCGTGGCGATCACGCCATCGGCATGGATCTGCAGCGCCTCTTCCAGGGCGCGGCGCTCGTAGCGACGGTAGGCCGTGGGGCCGTAAAGGTCCTGGATCTCGCGCAGGCTGTAGCCGGCGATCTTCTCGATCTCGGCGCTGAGCTCGATGAAGGGCACGTCGAGGTCGTCCGCGAGCATGCGGCCCAGCGTCGACTTGCCCGCGCCGCGCAGCCCCACCAGCGCGATGCGGCGGCTGCGCTCCCGGCGGTCGCCGCCCGTGCCCATGGCCTCGCCGAGGGCCACGCGGGCGCGCCGCAGCTCGCTTTCGTCGCGGTGCTCCAGCAACTCGCGGATCAGCAGCCATTCGGGCGAGGAGGCCGTCACGTCGCCGAGGAGTTCGGCCACCGGGCATTGCAGGGCGCGCGCCAGCTGGTCGATGATGAGCAGCGAGGGGTTGCCGGTGCCATGCTCCAGGTTCGCGAGATAACGCTCCGAGACATCGGCCAGCAGGGCCACGGTCTTGCGGGTGTAACCCCGCCGCGCACGCAAGGTGCGCAGACGCTCCCCGAAGGCAACGAGAAGCGGGCTGCGCGGCTCTTCGCTGACGGCAGACACGAGATCTGAGGAGGCTGTACGGTCGTTCACGGCACTCAGGGCGAACCCGGCATATGCAATATCGTGCTTGACACCCCATTTCACAGGAACTAAGGTGCATACAGGCACGATAGTTCATATTCCGCCGGTCCGCAACGTCGGGCAGGTCCAAGGAAGACACCGATGTCACAGGAACGCGAGCACTTTCGAAACCTGGTGGCCGACCTCACGGCCCGCATCGCCGGCCGGCCGCTGGACCAGGACCTGGAACGCTGGCTCAACGATCAGTGCGGGCCGGGCACCCTCACCTACGAGACGCTGAGGGAGGCGTGCATCGGCGGATGCACGGAAGGCTGGATGTGCGGTCGCGAGGCTGGCGGTATCCGCTACGGCCGCGTCCTGGCGGCCTCGGCCGACCTGCACGGTTTTTCCGTCGATGTGGTCGACATGCGCGAGGTGGTCGGGCCGCACCACCGGCATCCGCAAGGCGAGATCGACATGGTCATGCCCCTGGACAGCGACGCCCGGTTCGACGGCCACCCCGCCGGCTGGTGCGTCTACGGCCCGGACAGCGCCCACCGACCGACCGTCACCGGAGGCCGCGCCCTCGTGATGTACCTGCTGCCCGAGGGGCAGATCGAATTCACCCGCCAATAGCCACCATCAGTAGCCACCTTTCATACCGTCCATGAGCAATCTCCTACCCAACTTCCTTTCGGGCCGGTGGCAAACCGGCCAGGGCCGCGGCACCCCCCTCGTGGACCCTGTGCAGGGCACCGAGCTCGTCCGCGTGGATGCGCAGGGCCTGGACCTGCCCGCCGGCTTCGCCCACGCGCGCGAGCAAGGCGGCGCCGCGCTGCGCACGCTCACTTACCGCGAGCGTGGGCAGCTGCTGGCCGAGGTCGTCAAGGTGCTGCAGGCCCACCGCGAGGTCTATTACGAGATCGCCACGGCCAACAGCGGCACCGTGCGCACCGACTCCGCGGTGGACATCGACGGCGCCATCTACACGCTCGGGTCCTACGCCAAGCTGGCGGAGACTCTGGGCGACCGGCGCCACCTGCTCGACGGCGAGGCCGCGCGACTGGGCAAGGACCCTCTGTTCCAGTCGCAGCACGTGATGGTGCCCACGCGGGGCCTGGCGCTGTTCATCAACGCCTTCAACTTTCCCGGCTGGGGCTTGTGGGAGAAGGCGGGGCCGGCGCTGCTCTCGGGTGTGCCCGTGGTCGTGAAGCCCGCAACCGCCACCGCTTGGCTGACCCAACGCATGGTCAAGGACGTCATCGACGCGGGCGTGCTGCCGCCCGGGGCCTTGTCCATCGTCTGCGGCAGCTCCGCGGGCCTGCTCGACGCGCTGCAGCCGTTCGACGTCGTGTCCTTCACGGGCTCCGCGCAGACGGCCGCGCTCATCCGATCGCATGCCGCCGTGACCGAGCGGTCCGTTCGCGTGAACATCGAGGCTGACAGCCTGAACTCGGCCGTGCTGCTGCCCGGCGACGGCAGCGAGGCGCTTGAACTGCTGGTGAAGGAAGTGGCCCGCGAGATGACGGTGAAGTCCGGCCAGAAGTGCACCGCCATCCGCCGCGTGTTCGTGCCCGAGGCGCAGTTCGAGCCGGTGGCCGACGCGCTGCGCGCGAAGCTCGCCAAGACGACCGTCGGCAACCCGCGCAACGACACCGTGCGCATGGGCGCCCTGGTGAACCGCGCCCAGCTCGACGGCGTGCAGGCAGGGCTTGCCCAGCTGCGCACGCAGGCCGAGGTGCTGCACGATGGCGCAAGCCACCCCCTGATCGACGCGGATCCCGCGGTGGCCTGCTGCATTGGCCCCACGCTGCTGGGCACCCGCAACGCCGACGCGGCCGACCGCGTGCATGAGGTGGAGGTCTTCGGCCCGGTGGCCACGCTCATGCCCTACCGCGACACCGCCCATGCCCTCGCCTTGGCGCGACGCGGCCACGGTTCGCTGGTGACCTCGCTGTACGGCAGCGACCCCGCGGCGCTGGCCCGGGCCGCCCTCGATCTGGCCGACAGCCATGGTCGCGTGCACGTGATCTCGCCCGACGTGGCGGCCTTGCAGACGGGGCACGGCAACGTCATGCCGCAATCCCTCCATGGCGGCCCGGGCCGCGCGGGCGGGGGCGAGGAACTGGGCGGCGTGCGGGCCCTGAACTTCTATCACCGGCGCAGCGCGGTGCAGGCGAGCACCGCGGTGCTCTCGACGCTGTAGCCCCGCACGACGAGGAGACCACCATGGCCGATGCACCCCGGGTCCGCGCGCCCACTGCGCCTTTCAACTTCGCCCAGCACCTCATCGAGTGCAATGAGGGCCGCGCCGCGAAGACCGCCTACATCGACGACCACGGCTCCCTCACCTACGGCCAACTGGCCGACCGCGTCCGGCGCGTCGCCGCGGCCCTGCTCGCGGCCGGCGTGCGGCGCGTGGAGCGCGTGCTGCTGCTCATGCACGACTGCAACGACTGGCCGGCGTCCTTTCTAGGGGCGATGTACGCGGGCATCGTGCCCGTGGCCGTGAACACGCTGCTGACCGCCGACGACTACGCCTACATGCTGGACCACAGCCGCGCGCAGGCCGTGCTCGTGTCGGCCGCCCTGCTGCCCCTGGTGCAGACGGCGATGGAGAACGCCGCGCACGAGGTAAGGGCACTCATCGTGTCGCGCCCGACGACGGCACTGCCCGCCGGCGCCCGAAACTTTGACGAAGTGCTCGCGGCCCAGGAGCCGCTGAGCGCGCCGGCTTCCACCGGCCCCGACGATCCCGGCTTCTGGCTCTATTCCTCGGGTTCCACCGGGCGCCCCAAAGGCACCGTGCACACGCATGCCAACCCTTGGTGGACGGCCGAGCTCTACGGCAAGCCCATCCTCGGCCTGAGGGAAGACGACATCTGCTTCTCGGCCGCCAAGCTCTTCTTCGCCTACGGCCTGGGCAACGCGCTGAGCTTTCCGCTGAGCGTGGGCGCCACGGTCGTGCTGATGGCCGAGCGGCCCACGCCTGACGCCGTGTTCAAGCGCTGGACGCAGCAGCGGCCCACCGTGTTCTTCGGTGCGCCGACCGGCTACGCGGGCATGCTCGCCTCCGCTTCCCTGCCCCCTCGGGACCAGGTCGCCTTGCGGCTGGCCTCGTCGGCCGGCGAAGCGCTGCCGGCGGAGATAGGCCAGCGCTTCACCGCGCACTACGGCGTGGAGATCATCGACGGCATTGGCTCCACGGAGATGCTGCACATCTACCTGTCGAACCTCCCGGGCCAGGTGCGCTACGGCACCACCGGATGGCCCGTGCCGGGCTACGACATCGAACTGCGCGGCGACGAAGGCCGCCTCGTGCCCGACGGCGAGCCCGGCGACCTCTACGTGCGCGGGCCGAGCGCCGCGCTCATATACTGGGGCCAGCGCGAGAAGTCGCGCGACACGTTCATCGGCAGCTGGACCCGCAGCGGCGACAAGTACACGCGCCATGCAGACGGTACCTACACCTACGCCGGGCGCAGCGACGACATGCTGAAGGTCAGCGGCATCTACGTGTCGCCGTTCGAGGTGGAGGCGACGCTGGTGCAGCACCCCGCCGTGCTGGAAGCCGCGGTGATCGGCGTGGCCGATGCCGAAGGCCTGACGCGCACCAAGGCCTACGTGGTGCTCAAGCCCGGACAGGTCATCGACGAGGAGGCGCTCAAGCTCTTCGTCAAGGAGCGCCTCGCACCCTACAAGTACCCCCGCGCGATCGAGTTCGTGCCCGAGCTGCCAAAGACGGCCACCGGCAAGATCCAGCGTTTCAAGCTGCGCGAGCGCGAGGCGGCGAGGCGTTCAGCGCCATGAACCGGTTCGCCGAGATCGACTGGAACGGCCGCCGGGTGCGCATCGAGCACGCGTGGATCTCACCGGAGCGCCGTGACGCGCCGCTGCTGGTCTTCCTGCACGAGGGACTGGGATCGCTGGCGATGTGGAAGGACTTCCCCCAGCAGCTTTGTGCAGCCGCCGGCTACCGCGGGCTCGTCTATTCGCGGCCTGGCTATGGGCGCTCCACCCCGCGCGCCGCCGAGGAATCGTGGAGCATCGACTTCATGCATCGGCAGGCTCACGAAGTGCTGCCGGCCTTCCTCGATGCCGCTGGCATCGACACGTCGTCGAACCCGCCCTGGCTCTTCGGCCACAGCGATGGCGCATCCATCGCGCTGCTGTATGCGGCCCGTTGTCCCGGCCGCGTGGCGGGCACAGTGGTACTGGCGCCGCACATCATGGTCGAGGATATGTGCATCGAGAGCATCGCCCATTCGCGCGAGGCCTACTTGTCCACCGACCTGAAACAGCGCCTGGCCCGCTACCACGACGATCCCGACTCCGCCTTCTGGGGCTGGAACGACATCTGGCTGCATCCGCCGTTTCGCGAGTGGAGCATCGAGGCCGAGCTCGGGGCCATCCGCTGCCCGCTGCTGGCGGTGCAAGGTGTGGACGACGAGTACGGCACGCTCGAACAGATCCACGGCATCGCCCGCCGCGTGCCGCAAACCGAGCTGCTGGAACTGCCGCGATGCCGCCACTCGCCGCATCGCGACCAGCCTGAGCGGTTGATCGCGGCCACCGTCGATTTCCTGCATCGGCACGCTGGACGGGCGAACGCAGGCTGCGCCTGAAGACTGCGACACGTCAGGCGACACGCTCGAGGCGCGTAAAAGCGCCGCAGCCCCCGTGTCATGGGGGGCGCTTTGTCCCGGGGCGAGAGGGAGCACCCGACCTGCGCGCTGGGCAGCGTGTCCGATGCCGTTGACATGGTGCGTGCGTAGATTGGGAAGCCCGATTTCCCACCGGCGCAGATCCGCACGAAGGCCATGACGCAGTACGCCATCCTCCCGACCCGGCGCCCGGACCACGAGGCGCATGGCGAGCCCGACCACCCGCACGCTCTGAGCTACTTCATCGTGGTGGAACTGGGGCGCGAGCCGATCGAGGACGAGGGAGCATCAAGCCCCATCGTCATGGGCGCCTCGTGGACCTACACGCAGGACGAGGAGGTCCGCAGGTGCCACCATGCCGAACCCGAGGACGCGCCAAACTTTGCAGACACCCTGCCGCGAGCGGACGTGATCCATCTCTACGGTTGATTCATGCTCCGGCTCACCGATTGGCGCAGTACCCGAATTGGGCAGTCGCTCCCGGCGCCAGCGTGGCGTTCCAGCTCACCCCCGACGCGGTGAGAGTCGATCCGCTCTGCCGCCACACGGCATTCCACAGCGTGTAGATCGTCCCCTCGATGGCGAGCTGCACGCGCCATGTCTGCGTGGTGCCTGCGCCATTGGTCACGTTCACGTTGGCGCAGTAGCCACTGCCCCAATCGCTGGTCTTCGCCATGCTGGCGGAAACGCCAGGCGTCGGTGCTGGAGACGGTGCTGGAGACGGTGCTGGAGACGGTGCTGGAGACGGTGCTGGAGACGGTGCT
>CBINBY010000117.1:0-13590 GCA_966248995.1 uncultured Burkholderiales bacterium
TGGTAAAGCGAAGGTGAGCGCGGACGCGTTCGACGTGGTGCGCTCCAAGGACGTCGACATCGTGGTCGAGCTGATCGGCGGCTATACCATTGCCAAGGACCTGCAGCTCGAGGCCATCAAGAACGGCAAGCACGTGGTGACGGCCAACAAGGCCCTGCTCGCCACGCACGGCAATGAAATTTTCGCCGCCGCCCAGAAGAAGGGTGTGATGGTGGCGTTCGAGGCCGCCGTCGCGGGCGGCGTGCCGATCATCAAGGCGCTGCGCGAGGGGCTGACGGCAAACCGCATCGAGTGGATCGCCGGCATCATCAACGGGACCACGAACTTCATCCTTTCGGAGATGCGAGCCAAGGGGCTGGACTTCAACGCCGTGCTCAAGGAGGCGCAGGCGCTGGGCTACGCCGAGGCCGACCCGACTTTCGACATCGAGGGCATCGATGCTGCGCACAAGGCCACCATCATGAGCGCCATCGCGTTCGGTATCCCGGTGCAGTTCGACAAAGCCTATGTCGAAGGCATCACCCGGCTGCAGGCCGCGGACATCACCTATGCCGAACAGCTGGGCTATCGCATCAAGCTGCTTGGCATCACGCGCCGACGCGAAGCTGGCATCGAACTGCGCGTGCATCCGACGCTGGTGCCGGGCAAGCGGCTGATCGCGAACGTGGAAGGCGCGATGAACGCCGTCGTCGTGCATGCCGATGCGGTGGGCACCACGCTGTACTACGGCAAGGGTGCCGGTTCGGAACCCACCGCCTCGGCGGTGGTGGCGGACCTCGTGGATGTCACGCGGCTGCACACGGCGGATCCGAACCACCGCGTGCCTCATCTGGCCTTCCAGCCGGACAAGCTCGCGCTGACACCCATCCTGCCCATCGAGCAGGTGCGCACGTCGTTCTACCTGCGCCTTCAGGTGGCGGACCAGGCCGGCGTGCTGGCGCGGATCACCGGCATCCTGGCTGAGCGTGGCATCTCCATCGACGCACTGCTGCAGAGACCGGCCGATCCCGACGAGCAGGGCAAGACCAAGACCGACGTCATCATCATGACGCACGAAACGATCGAAGGCGAGATGAACCAGGCCGTCACGCAGATGCAGTCGCTGCCTACCGTGCTGGCGCCCATCGTGCGCATCCGCAAGGAAGAGCTGAACTGAAGAACCTCTGAACCGAATCCGGGCATGAAGTACATCAGCACGCGGGGTGACCGCACCGAACGGGGCTTTTCCGACATCCTCCTCGAAGGCTTGGCGCCTGACGGCGGCTTGTACCTGCCAAGCCACTATCCCAGGATCGATGCCGCCACACTGGCGAAGTGGCGCGTTCTGTCGTATCACGACCTGGCGTTCGAGATCCTGTCTCTCTATATCGACGATATCCCGGCGCCCGAACTGAGGCAGCTCGTATCGCGTACCTACACCGAGCAGGCGTTCGGCACGCGCGAGATCACACCGCTCAAGCGTCTGGAGCCCGGTGTGCAGCTGGAAGCCTTGTCCAACGGGCCCACCTTGGCTTTCAAGGACATGGCCATGCAGTTGCTGGGGCAGCTCTTCGAGTACGAGCTGGGCCGACGCGGGCAGTCGCTCAACATCCTGGGCGCAACCTCCGGTGACACGGGCAGCGCGGCCGAATACGCGATGCGTGGCAAGAAGGGCATCAAGGTCTTCATGCTCAGCCCGAACGGCCGCATGAGCGCCTTCCAGCAGGCCCAGATGTACAGCTTGCAGGACGCCAACATCCACAACCTTGCCGTTGAAGGCGTGTTCGATGATTGCCAGGACATCGTCAAGGCAGTGTCCAACGACCTGGAGTTCAAGCGCCGGCACCGTATCGGCACGGTCAACTCCATCAACTGGGCCCGGCTCCTGGCACAGGTGGTGTACTACTTCGCCGGCTACTTCCAGGCGACCCATAGCGACGGCGAGCCGGTCAGCTTCGCGGTGCCCTCGGGTAACTTCGGCAACATCTGCGCCGGCCACGTGGCGCGGATGATGGGCCTGCCGATCCGCCGGCTGGTGCTGGCCACCAACGAAAACAACGTGCTCGACGAGTTCTTCCGTACCGGCACCTACCGGGTGCGCGGCAGTGCGGAGACGCACGAGACCTCCAGCCCGTCGATGGATATCTCCAAGGCCTCGAATTTCGAGCGCTTCGTATTCGACCTGCTGGGCCGAGACGCTGCCCGCACACGTCAGCTCTTCAAGACCGAGGTGGAGGACCACGGTTCCTTCACCCTTTCCCGAGAGGAGTTCGGCCGGGCGCCGGGTTACGGCTTCGTCTCGGGCTCCAGTACCCATGCGGATCGGCTCGCGACCATCCGCGATACCTGGCAGCGCTTCGGTTTGATGATCGACACGCACACTGCCGACGGCCTGAAGGTGGCTCGACAGCACGTCGAGCCCGGCGTGCCGATGATCGTGCTGGAGACGGCGTTGCCGGCGAAGTTTGCCGCCACCATCCAAGAGGCGCTGGGCCGCGAGCCAAGCCGGCCGGTGTCGCTCGAGGGCATCGAGCAACTGCCCAAGCGCTGCACGGTCATGCCGGTCGATGCCCAGGCGGTAAAGCGCTACATCGCCGAGAATGCCTGAATCCCTGCGTGCGGCAGCCGGTGCCGCACGCAAGGCGCACCGCGACGCAGGGCAGTGATGAAGGTCGTAGGCTTCAGCGGCTACTCGGGTTCCGGCAAGACCACACTCGTCGAACAGCTCATCGCTCGGCTCAAGTTCACCGGGCAGCGTGTTTCGGTCGTGAAGCACGCGCATCACGATTTCGACATCGACCATCCGGGCAAGGACTCATGGCGGCACCGGCACGCCGGGGCCTTCGAGGTGGTGGTGGCCTCGAACCGGCGGCTGGCCAAGATCCGCGAGTACGAGGTTCTGGGCGAGCCCACGGTGCACCAGCTCATCGCTGAGCTCTTCGACTGCGACTGGGTGCTCGTCGAGGGTTTCAAGCACGCTGACCTGCCGAAGATCGAGGTGTGGCGTGCCGAGGCGTGCAAGCCCGCCCAGTATCCCCACGATCCGCATGTCGTCGCGGTGTGTACCAACAGCCCCGAACGCCTTCCGCATCCCACGGCCTTGCCGGTGCTGGATCTCAACGACGCGGATGCCGTGGCACATTTCCTCCTTGGTCATCCCGAGCGCTATGAGTACCGATCGCCCCTCCTCGACCACGGCGGCGCGCCCCGCCATGCTGACGTTGGCCCAGGCTCTGGACCGGCTGGCCAACGCGGTCCAGCCGCTTCCGGCGACTGAAGCCGAAGACATCGTCACGACTGAGGCTCTGGGCCGAGTGCTCGCCGAGGACGTGCGCTCCGCGCTCGATGTGCCGCCGGCTGACAACACCTCGATGGACGGCTACGCCCTGCGGGCTTGCGATGTGCCGCAAGGCGGTGTGAATCTGCCCGTGAGCCAGCGCGTTCCGGCGGGCGTGCCGCCTCAGCCGCTGCTGCCCGGCACGGCTGCCCGCGTCTTCACCGGCGCGCAGATCCCGCCGGGCGCCGACGCCGTGGTGATGCAGGAGCTGTGCGAGGCGACCGAGGGTGGCGTGCGCATGCATGCCGTCCCAGAGCCTGGGCAGTGGATACGCCGTCGCGGTGAGGATGTGCAGGCCGGTGCGGTGGTGCTCGTGCGTGGGCAGCGGCTCACCCCGCAAGCCATGGGGCTGGCCGCCGCGGTGGGAGCGGCCAGGGTGCGCGTGGCGCGCCGGCCGCGTGTCGCGCTGTTTTCCACGGGCGACGAACTCGTGATGCCCGGCGAGCCGCTGAAGCCGGGCGCGATCTACAACTCCAATCGCTATACCTTGCGCGGCCTCATCCAGTCGCTGGGATGCGATTGCACCGATTTCGGCATCGTGCCCGACCGGCTCGATGCCACCCGCGAGACGCTGCGGCGTGCGGCGCGCGAGCACGACCTGATCGTGACGAGCGGCGGCGTATCGGTGGGCGAGGAAGACCATCTGCGTCCCGCCGTCCAGGCCGAGGGCCGGCTCGATCTATGGCAGGTGGCGATCAAGCCCGGCAAGCCACTGGCTTATGGCGAAGTGAACCGCGAGGAAGCCGGCGCGGCTGTCTTCATGGGGCTGCCCGGCAATCCGGTGTCCAGTTTCGTGACCTTCGTGCTGGCCGTGCGGCCGGTGCTGCTGCGCCTGCAGGGCGTGGATGACTGGCAGCCCCACGCCTACAGCTTGCGCGCCGATTTCGAGTGGCCGCGTCCGGACAAGCGCCAGGAGTTCCTGCGTGTGCGCCGCAACGCCGAGGGCGGGCTCGACCTCTTCCCCAACCAGAGCTCCGGCGTGCTGACCTCGGCCGTGTGGGGCGATGGTCTCGTCGACAACCCGCCAGGCCAGCCCATCCGCCGCGGCGATTCCGTCCGGTACCTCGCCTTCTCGGAGCTGCTCACATGACGACGGTGAATGTGCGCTACTTCGCTTCCATCCGCGAGGCGCTGGGCTCGAGGGAGCGGGTCGATCTGCCGGCCGGCTCGACCGTGTGGGCGCTGCGCGATCTGCTCATCGGTCGCAGTCCGACACACGCGGCGACGCTGGCACGCGGCAAGGCATTGCGTTGCGCACTGGACCAGGTGCTGTGCGATGAGACGGCCGTGGTGGGCGAAGGTGCCGAGGTGGCCTTCTTCCCGCCTGTGACGGGAGGTTGACCCATGGGCGCGCGCGTGACGATCCAGACCCAGGATTTCGACCCCGGCGCCGAGGTGACGACCCTGAGGGCGGATGATCCTTCGGTGGGCGCCGTGGTGGCGTTTGTCGGTACCGTTCGCAATCGCAATGAGGGGTTGGGTGTCACGTCCATGGAACTCGAGCATTACCCGGGCATGACGGAAAAGGCCATCGAGGCCATGGTCGACGCGGCGCTGTTCCGCTTCGACATCCGCGCCGTGCGGGTTGTCCACCGTGTGGGTGTACTCATGCCCGAGGATCAGATCGTTCTCGTGGCCGTGACGTCCGCGCACCGCGGCCAGGCATTCCAGGCCTGCGAGTTCCTCATCGACTACCTCAAGACCCAGGCGCCCTTCTGGAAGAAGGAGCACACGGCCGAGGGCTCGCGATGGGTGGATGCTCGCGTCGTGGACGACGATGCCCTCAAGCGTTGGGGCATCGCCTCCGAGAACGCCGCGCGCTGAACCGAGGTTCCGGCGCCATGGCGCGGAAGGCAAAGCCGCCGCGCAGTCAGCCCCTTGCCCACACCACGGTGGCCATGCCGGCCAGGGTCATGATCAGCGATCCCACCAGGTGGGCGGCGGCGGCGCACAGCGCCCAGCTCATGCGGCCTTGCTGCAGCAGCAATACCACCTCGGCGGAGAAGGTTGAGAAGGTGGTCAGCCCTCCGCAAAAGCCGGTGATGATGAAGAGCCGCCACTGCGGCGACACGGCGGTGTACGCAGCAAAGAACGCGACGGCCGCACCGACCACATAGGCGCCGATCAGATTGGCGGCCAGCGTGCCGGGCGGAATGTTCGGGAACAGCGCGTTCAGGCGCGTGCCCAGAACCCAGCGCAGCAGTGAGCCCAGCGAAGCTCCCAGCGAGATGGCCACCACCGATTTCCACATGAACTGTGCCCTCGATCCTGTTCTCGCGGTACGGTGCCGCGGGCGGTGGATTGTGGCGTGTGGCGTTCCCGATGAGCACGCCGCTTGCCGGCGACGGGCGTCACGGTCCTCGCGATCGGTCAACGATCGCGGCTTGAAATCGGATTGAATTGCCTCAAATCCCCGGTGAACGAGAGGACTTGATCCATGCGACTCGACAAGCTCACCACCAAGTTCCAGGAAGCCCTGGCCGATGCGCAAAGCCAGGCTGTCACCCGAGACAACCCGTACATCGAGCCGGTGCATCTGCTGGCGGCGATGCTCGCGCAGCCCGATGGCCCCAAGGCGATGCTCGACCGCGCGGGCGTGAACACCGGCCGACTGGCGGCCTCGCTCGAGGTCGAGATGAAGAAGCTGCCCCAGGTGCAAGGCGGCGAGCAGGTCCTGCCGGGCCGCGAGCTGAGTGCGCTCCTGCAGGCTACCGAGAAGGAGGCTGCGAAGCGGGGCGATCAGTTCATCGCGAGCGAACTCTTCTGGCTGGCCGCGGCCGACAGCAAGAGCGTGGGCCCGTTGCTGAAGGAGCACGGCCTGACCCGCAAGACGTTGGAAGCCACCATCGATATGGTGCGCGGCGGCCAGAAGGTCGACAGCGCCGAGGCCGAGGGCCAGCGCGAGGCGCTCAAGAAGTACACGCTCGACCTCACCGACCGTGCACGAAACGGCAGGCTCGATCCGGTGATCGGCCGCGACGACGAGATCCGCCGCGCCATCCAGGTGCTGCAGCGGCGAACCAAGAACAACCCGGTGCTGATCGGCGAGCCGGGCGTGGGCAAGACCGCCATTGTCGAGGGCCTGGCGCAGCGCATCGTGGCGGGTGAGGTTCCGGACTCACTGAAGAACAAACGCATCCTGGTGCTCGACATGGCCTTGCTGCTGGCCGGCGCCAAGTACCGTGGCGAGTTCGAGGAGCGGTTGAAGTCCGTGCTCAAGGAAGTAGCGCAGGACCAGGGGCAGACCATCGTCTTCATCGACGAGATCCACACCATGGTGGGAGCCGGCAAGGCCGAGGGCGCCATCGACGCGGGCAACATGCTCAAGCCTGCGCTGGCCCGCGGTGAGCTGCATTGCATCGGGGCGACCACGCTGGACGAGTACCGCAAGTACATCGAAAAGGACGCGGCCCTGGAGCGCCGCTTCCAGAAGATCCTCGTCGGCGAGCCGAGCGTGGAGGCGACCATCGCAATCCTGCGCGGTCTGCAGGAGAAGTACGAGGTGCACCACGGCGTGGAGATCACCGATCCGGCCATCGTTGCGGCGGCCGAGCTCTCCCATCGCTACATCACCGACCGCTTCCTGCCCGACAAGGCCATCGACCTCATCGACGAGGCGGCGGCCAAGATCAAGATCGAAATCGATTCCAAGCCCGAGGCGATGGACAAGCTCGACCGGCGGCTGATCCAGCTGCAGATCGAGCGCGAGGCCGTCAAGCGCGAGAAGGACGAGGCCTCACAGAAGCGGCTCGCCCTGCTCGAGGAGGAGATCACCCGCCTGAAGCGCGAGGCCGCTGATTTGGAGGAGATCTGGAAGGCCGAGAAGGCCGCGGCGCAAGGTTCGGCGCATCTCAAGGAAGAAATCGAGCGCGTGCGCACCCAGATCGAGGAGCTCAAGCGCAAGGGCGACTTCAACAAGGTGGCGGAGCTGCAGTACGGCCGTCTGCCGGAGCTGGAGCGCTCGCTGAAGGAGGCCCAGGCCACGGAAGCGCAAAAGGGCGACCAGGGGCGGCCGAAGCTGCTGCGCACGACCGTGGGTGCCGAGGAGATCGCCGAGGTGGTGGCGCGTGCCACCGGCATCCCCGTGGCCAAGCTGATGCAGGGCGAGCGCGAGAAGTTGCTGCAGATGGAAGCCCGGCTGCACGAGCGGGTCGTGGGCCAGGATGAGGCCATCACGGCGGTTGCTGACGCCATCCGCCGCTCGCGCTCGGGCCTGTCCGATCCGAACCGGCCCACGGGCTCCTTCCTTTTCCTCGGGCCCACGGGCGTGGGCAAGACGGAACTGTGCAAGGCACTGGCCGCGTTCCTGTTCGACAGCGAGGATCACCTCATTCGCGTGGACATGAGCGAGTACATGGAGAAGCACTCCGTCGCCCGCCTCATCGGCGCGCCGCCCGGCTATGTGGGCTACGACGAGGGCGGCTACCTCACCGAGGCCGTGCGTCGCAAGCCTTACAGCGTGCTGCTGCTCGACGAGGTGGAGAAAGCCCACCCGGACGTGTTCAACGTTCTGCTGCAGGTGCTCGACGATGGGCGCCTGACCGACGGCCAGGGACGCACCGTCGACTTCAAGAACACGGTGATCGTGATGACCTCGAACCTGGGCTCGCACCAGATCATGCAGATGGCGGGGCAGGACACCGAGGCGATACGCGATGCCGTGTGGGTCGAGGTCAAGCAGCACTTCCGGCCGGAGTTCCTGAACCGCATCGACGAGACGGTGGTGTTCCATGCGCTCGACCAGAAGCACATCGAGTCCATTGCGCGCATCCAGCTTCGTGTGCTGGAGCAGCGGCTGGAGAAGATGGACATGAAGCTCGACGTCTCGCCTGCGGCGCTCGCCGAGCTGGCCAAGGTGGGCTTCGACCCGGTGTTCGGCGCACGCCCTTTGAAGCGGGCCATCCAGCAGCGCATCGAGAACCCGGTCGCCAAGCTGATCCTGGAAGGACGGTTCGGGCCGAAGGACGTGGTCCCCGTCGACATGGAAGGCGGTGAGTTCACTTTCGGACGCACGGTGCACTGAGAGAGTGAGAGTCAATCAGCATGACCGCTCATTCCCACCAGAGTCCCCGGTTGTCGTTGCAAATGCTCGCCGTAGCCCGAGCTACGGCTGTGCTTTGCGCCTAGACCGGAGGCCTTTGGCGGGCCTGCTCGGTCACGCCGAATTAGCTCTCACCCTCTGAGCTGAACGCCCACGCTCGTCTCCTCGTAGGGCGGGGCCGTTGGGACAGGGCCGCTCAGCGCGTCTCGTCGAAAACCGGATCCATCCGGCCGATCTGCAGCCGCGCCAGCGTGAGATTGGCATGGCTTTTGTCCAGCACTGCGTGCAGCGCAAGCCCCGGATGACGGGGTACCGCGCGCAGCAGCAGGTGGTGCGAACCCAGCGTGACGGCCGCTTCGGGCAAAGCATGGCCCATGCCCAGGGCGCGGCTCGTTTCCAGCATGGAGGTCAGCAGTTCGGCGCCGTGGGAGGCCAGGTCTTCCGGACCTGGACGAACACCCGCATGGGCCAGCGCCTGGCCGGTAGCGACATCGAAGACGCAGCAGCTCACCATGCCGGTGAGCTGGCCGAGCTGGTCGACGTAGCGCCTGATCGAGTCGTGCGTGGAGAGGCTGTCGCGCCGTGTTGTCACCGGCGGCATGGCATGCAGCGACAGCGGTTCTGTACGCCGCGCCGCCGCTTGCGAGACGGCGTGATGGGGCTCGACTGGCGTGTGTGCGTCGGCCGCAGCGACGGGCCGCGCGGCACCGTGCGCAGACAGTTCCGCCCGCAGCCGCGCCCATGTGCTGCTGATGAAGTTCCAGGCGTCGGCGGGTCGCGTTACCTGTGGGGTGGTCCGCACATTCACGCCTGTGCCACGCGCGAGCTCCATGCCCTGCGTGACCAGCGCGTTCGCCGTTGACAGGGGCAGGAGCAGCAGATGGCGGTTGGGCCACCGGCCGGTGAGCATGGCTTCGTGCAGCGGCTTGAACGTACCGGCAACCGTGTGCCCCGGCATGTCGCCGACCAGCACGACACCCAGCGTGCTGAATGCCAGCAGCACGCGGGCCAGCGCCAGGCGGGAGGCCGGATCGACGTCGGCCTCGGTGGAATAGATGCGCAGCCGCTTGCCTTCGGCCGTGGAGAGTGCGACGAACTCGATCGTCGCAAGGGTGTGACCGTAGCCTTGGCGGCGGATGGCGAGTTTCTGTACCGCGGTTTTGCTGGCCGCGGCGATGCCGGCAATCAGCTTGCGCGAGGAACTGGTCGCCACGTCATGGATGGCGATGAACTCCGGACGAACGTGCTCGAACTGTTGCTCCAGCGTGGGCGCGGGATCGCAGGACGTGATCAGCTCGAAGGAGTTGTCCCCGGCAGGGCGGCCGATGTCGATCGCGCCGGCGGACGGGTTGTCAGCCTCGTCGAACAACAACCCGGCATGCACGGGCCTTAAGTGAGAGGTCTGCGGCGCCTCGTGCGGGCCCCCACCCGCCGAAATCGAGCCCCGTTCGGGGCCTGCCGTGTTCGGAGTGCTCATGTCGCTAGTGTCGTGATCTGCGGCCTCGGGCCGCACCCTTGATGGCGGCACCGCACAGCACGGTGCAGGTCCAAGGGTCGAACGAGTGTAGGGGCTGCGCCGTTTCCGTGCTCGCCGCAGAGCGTGCGGCCATGCCATGTCGAGGAGCGGGTGCCTTGCCCGTCGATAGAATGCCGCACCTCGACTTTGTGGCCGGCAAGCCGGTGGGCATGTCTCGGCCCTGAGACCCCATGTCCCATACCGACGCTGCTCCTCCCCACGCTCCGGTCATCATCGTCGGCGCCGGCCTTGCGGGGTTGACCGTCGCACTGCACCTGGCCGAACGCAACCCGGTCATCGTGCTCGCCAAGCGCGAACTTGGCGAAGGTGCCACAGCCTGGGCGCAAGGGGGCATCGTCGGCGTGCTCGGCGATGACGACAGCATCGAGTCGCATGTGCGCGATACCCAGGACGCAGGTGCCGGCCTGGTCGACGAGCGCACCGCGCGCTTCATCGCCGAGCACAGCACGGATGCCATCGCCTGGCTGGTCGAATGCGGGGTGCCGTTCTCGCCCGATCCGGAAGGCCCGCTGGGGCTGCACCTGACCCGGGAAGGGGGTCACGCCGTGCGGCGCATTGCGCACGCGGCAGATGCCACGGGCAAAGCCATCCACGACGTGCTTCTGGCGCGCGCGCGCCAGCATCCCAACATCCGGATGCGCGAGCGCTGGATGGCGCTCGACATCATCACCTCGCGGCACTTGCGGCGCGACGAGCGACCGCACTGCTACGGCCTGTACGCGCTGGACATCGACCGCCAGCGCGTGGAGGCGCTGCCGGCGGCGGCCGTGGTGCTCGCCACGGGGGGCGCCGGGAAGGTGTACCGCTACACCACCAACCCGGACACCTCCACCGGCGACGGCATCGCCATGGCGTGGCGCGCGGGCTGCCGCGTGGGCAACATGGAGTTCATCCAGTTCCACCCGACGTGCCTGTATCACCCGCAGGAGCGCACCTTCCTCATCACCGAGGCCCTGCGCGGCGAAGGTGCGCACCTCAAGCTGCCCGACGGCACGCGCTTCATGGCCGCGCACGACGAGCGGCTGGAACTCGCCCCGCGCGATATCGTGGCGAGGGCCATCGACTTCGAGATGAAGAAGCACGGGGTCGATTTCGTGCACCTGGACGCCACCCATCTCGGCGATGCCTTCCTGCGCGACCACTTCCCGACCATCCATGCGCGTTGCCTGCAGTTGGGCATCGACATCGCCCGGCAACCCATTCCCGTGGTGCCGGCCGCGCACTACACCTGCGGCGGCGTGGTGAGCGACGTGCATGGCCGCACCGACTTGCCCGGCCTGTATGCCGTGGGCGAAACCTCCTACACCGGCCTGCACGGCGCCAATCGGCTGGCAAGCAACTCGCTGCTCGAGTGCGTGGTGCTCGGTCGCACCTGCGCCGAAGAAATTTTGACGGCCGGTCCCAAATCGCCGCCGCCACCACCGGCGTGGGACGAGAGTCAGGTCGAGAACGCCGACGAGCAGGTGGTCATCGCGCACAACTGGGACGAATTGCGCCTGCTCATGTGGAACTATGTCGGCATCGTGCGCACTACGCGGCGCCTTGAGCGCGCGCTGCATCGCATCGAGCTGCTGCGCGACGAGATCGACGACTACTACGCCAACTTCCGGGTCAACCGCGACCTGCTGGAGCTGCGCAACCTGGTGGACTGCGCCGAGCTCATCGTGCGCTCCGCGCTCATGCGGCAGGAAAGCCGAGGCCTGCACTACAGCCGGGATTTCCCTCACACCTTGCCGGTCAGCTTTCCCACGGTCTTGCTGCCCGCGCATCGGGATGGCAAGCGGCCGAAGGCGTTTGGCCTGAGCGGCTGACTTCAGCTGCGCGCCCGCATTGCAACGCGGGCTTGCACGAACTCGAAGGCAAAGTTCACCGCTTCCGCGATGGCGCGCTCGGTGTCGGCGCGTTCCTTGTCCGAGAGGTAGAACGCGAAGTCCACTTCGTGCCGGATGTAGCGCGGCGGCAGCCGGTTCAGTGCGACGCACGCGACATCAGCCAGGATGTCGCCCTGCATGTGAGCATGTCGTGTCGAGCCCATCGTGCGCACCAGTTCCATCACGGTGCGCTCATGGTGGTTGTAGATGGACTGGAACTCGCTGCTCATGCTCGCCTTCCCGAATGTTCACTCCGACTTTGCAAGCCGAGTGTGTCCGACGCCGGATGAATCGAGTGCGTGAAGAGAGGCTGGTTCCCGGGGTAATTTCCCGGTCGCTCAACCTCGCGCGACGACCCGCATCGAGTAATCGACCGCCTTCACATCCTTGGTGAGGCGCCCGATGGAGATCCGGTCCACACCCGTGGCTGCGATCTCGCGCACATCTTCCAGGCGCACGCTGCCCGACACCTCCAGCAGCGCCCGCCCGGCATTGAGGGAGACCGCCTCCCGCATCACGGGCAGCGTGAAGTTGTCGAGCATGATGTTCATTGCGCCGCAGGCCAATGCTTCGCGGAGCTGGTCGAGGCTCTCGACCTCGATCTGGATGTCCACCCCGGCATTCAGCGCGGCAGCGTTCCGCAACACGGCGGCGATGCCCCCTGCGGCCGCGATATGGTTTTCCTTGATCAGGATGCCGTGCCACAAGGCGAGCCGGTGATTCGTGCCGCCGCCCACGCGCACCGCGTACTTCTGCGCCTGGCGCAGGCCGGGCAGGGTCTTGCGGGTGTCGAGGATCGCGCAGCCCCGAGGGTTGGGCGACGCACCGGTGATGGCCTCCACGTGCCGGCGAGTCAGCGTGGCGGTGGCCGACAGGAGTTGCAAGAAGTTGAGTGCCGGGCGCTCGGCCGAGAGCAGGGCGCGGGCGCCGGCCTCGATGCGGCACACCGCCGTGTCGCGTTGCATCGCCGCGCCTTCTTCGTAGAGCCATGTCACCCCGGCCTCGGGGTCGAGTGCAAGTACACAGCCATCGAACCAGTCGCGGCCGCACAGGACGGCGTCCTCGCGAACCAGCACTTGGGCATGCACGCGCTGCCCCGCGGGCACCAACTCCGCGGTCCAGTCGCGCCGGCCGATGTCTTCCATGAGCGCATCGTGGATGTTGCGCTGCCGGGCTGCTTCGAGGGTTTCGTTGTGATCGAACATGGTCGGGCTTACGAGATGCGTGCTGGAGCCGGGAAACGGTCCCGCTCGCTCCTTGAATGGCCGGGACGGTACGACGCCGCGCGTCACGCGGCGCCGATGTGCTTGACGAAGCCGGGTTTGCTGGTGGCCGCGGGGTTGCGTGCCACGAAGTCGAGCATGCGTTCGATGCAACCGAGGGCCTGCTTCCGCACAGGTTCATCGATGTGGACCTCGCCGGAGCCCTGCTCCAGGCATTGCACCACGCCCTGCAATGCGTTCATCGCCATCCAGGGGCAGTGTGCGCAGCTCTTGCAGGTGGCGCTGGTGCCCGCGGTGGGCGCCTCGATCAGCGTCTTGGTAGGTGCCAGCTGGCGCATGCGGTGGAGGATGCCGTTGTCGGTGGCCACGATGAACGTCTTGGCGTCACCTTGGACCACGGCGCTGAGCAATTGCGACGTGGAGCCCACTACATCGGCCTGCTCGACGACCATCCGGGGTGACTCGGGATGCACCAGCACCTTGGCGTCGGGGTGCTCGGCCTTCAGCAGCTCAAGCTCCAGGCCCTTGAACTCGTCGTGGACGATGCACGCGCCGTTCCACATCAGCATGTCGGCGCCGGTCTGCTCCTGGATGTAGCGGCC
>CBINBY010000118.1:0-13534 GCA_966248995.1 uncultured Burkholderiales bacterium
TGGCCGAGGGCAAGCTGCCCGCGTGCGCCGAGATGTGCTCGACCAAGGCCCTGCTGGGCGGCGACGGCGACGTGGTCGCCGACATCTTCCGCACGCGCGTGCTCAGCCGCGGCAAGGGCAGCGAGGTGTGGGGCTGGGGCACGGCCTACGGCCGGCCCGCGCAGGGTAGTCCTGCGGTGCCGCAACCCAAGCCGACGCCGCAGAAGTCATGAACGCGACCACCCTCGTGTTCGGGACTGTCATCGGCGTGCTTGCCTTGTCGTCCTGCGCTGAACGCGAGCAGACGGCCCAAGCCCATCCTCGCCGGCCTGACACCGTGGCTTGGCAGGGCGCCGAGAACCCCTACTCGGCTCCCGGCTGGAAGGCGGGCGATCGCACCAGCTGGGAAGAGCAGATGCGCAACCGCGCCCAGGCGCAGAACGAGTACCGCCGCGTGCTCTGACCGTTGCCCGTCGTCCATCGCCTGTGGAGGACATGCCATGCACCCCACGATCCGCATCGCGCTGCTCGTCGCCCTCACCACGTGCGCAGCCGCGGTGTCGGGGCAGACCCGGACCGACCCCGCCCCGCCTGCGCGATTCGATCCGCCCGCGCAGGTGACAGCGGCGCCGACCCCGCGCCCCGAAGACACCAACGCCCAGCGTGCCCGGACGCAGCCCGGCAACAACGCGCCCTTCTGGCGCGGCGTGCACGACTCCGGCACGCGGGCCGGCACCGTGAACCTGCCGGGCGCGGAGAAGGGCGTGCTGGTGCAGCCTTTCGTGCAGTACCCCGGCTCCCGCTACACGAACGCCGGTGAAGCGTGGCGGCAGGTGCGCAACCGCTGGATCGTGCCCTACGGTGGCTCGCTGCTGCTCATCGCATTGGCGGGCCTCGCGCTGCTGTACTTCACCAAGGGGCCGCTGGGCCACGCCGAGAACACCGGCGTGCGGCGCATCGAGCGCTTCACCTATTTCGAGCGCGCGGCGCACTGGGTCAACGCGGTGGCGTTCTGCGTGCTGGCCGTCTCCGGCATCGTCATGGCCTTCGGCAAGTTCTTTCTCATGCCGGTGATGGGTCTCACGCTCTTCGGCTGGCTGAGCTACGCGCTCAAGACCCTGCACAACTTCTTCGGGCCGCTCTTCGCCGTGTCGCTGGTCGTGATCTTCGTCGCCTTCGTGCGCGACAACCTTCCGCAAAAGGGGGACCTGAAGTGGATCGCCCAGGGCGGCGGCGCCTTCGGGCGCGAGGAGGTGCCTTCGCATCGCTTCAATGCCGGCGAGAAGCTCGTGTTCTGGCTGGGCGTGTTCGCGCTCGGCGTGGTGGTGGTCGGCTCGGGCCTTGTGCTCGACAGGCTCCTGCCCGGCCTGGCCTACCTGCGCGGCGACATGCAGCTCGCCCACATGGTCCATGCCATCTCGGCCGTGCTCGTCATGGTGGTGTTCGCCGTGCACATCTACCTGGGCACGGTGGGCGTGCGAGGGGCCTGGCGCGCCATGCGCGACGGCTATGTCGACGACACCTGGGCCCGCGAACACCATGCCTTGTGGCACCAGGACATCGAGGCCGGCCGCATCCCGGCACAGCGCACGTCCGACGCGGCTCGCGGCCACCCGGCCGTGCAGCAGCCATGAAAGGAACGACGATGAGGCATGCCGTCCCCGTCCTGGCCGCGTTCGCCTGCGCAATCGCGGCCGCGCTGGCCCACGCCAAGCTGCCGCCACCCTCGCCGGAAGCGCAGGCCAAGGCCGATGAGGCGAAGGCCAAGACCGCCTGGACCGACAAGGTGTCGGCCTTCCAGCTGTGCCGTGCCATGGACCGCGTGGCCGAGAGCTACCGCGCGAGCGCCAAGGCGGCAGGCAAGGAAACGCGCCCGGCGCTGCCGACGCCTCCATGCACCGACCCGGGCCCGTTCGTCGCGGCCGCGCCCGCGGCGACTAAGCCCATCGAGGCGTCCGGCGCGCACTCGCCGCCCGCCACTGCCGGCACCCCGCCGAGCGCGAGCCCCGCCACGCAAACCCAGACCCAAGGCGCGAAGCAATGAGGCCACGGGCGGCATCGCTTTGATGCTGCCGATACGATCAAGCCCGGCCCTGCGACCGGGCCCCGACGCATGCCTCATCTGCCCCGACTCACTGAAGCGCGAGCGCCCCTTATTCAGGAAGTGGAGGTGCTCGATGAGTTCGGCCAGCGCCGCGTCATCACCATCCCTGCCGAACGGCCGCTCACGGTGTTCGTCGACAACCGCGAGCTGGTCACGCTGATGACGCTGGGCGCCGCCCCTGAGCTGCTGGTGCTCGGCTACCTCCACAACCAGCGGCTGGTGGAGGCCGTGGACGACATCGACTCCGTCACGGTGGACTGGGACGTCGCGGCCGCCGCCGTCAAGACGCGCCGCGGCATCGAGCATTTCGAGCAGAAGACCGCGCGACGCGTGGTCACCACGGGCTGCGGGCAGGGCACCGTGTTCGGCGACCTCATGACGCAGCTGCACGCCGTGCGGCTGCCCCCGCCCGAGGATCCCGCAGCCCGGCTCAGCCAGGGTGCGCTGTACCGGTTGCTGGACGCCATGCGGCGCCAAGAGAGCACCTACAAGTCGTCCGGTTCGGTGCATGGCTGCGCCCTGTTCCGGCAGGACGAGCTCCTGATGTTCGTGGAGGACGTAGGCCGCCACAACGCCATCGACACCATCGCCGGCTGGATGTGGCTGCAGGGCATGGAAGGCAGTGACAAGACGTTCTACACGACCGGGCGGCTGACCAGCGAGATGGTGATGAAGTCGGCGCAGATGGGCGTACCCATCGTCGTGTCGAGAAGCGGCATCACGCAGATGGGTTACGAGTTGGCTTGCGAGCTGGGCCTGGCCTTGTTCGGCCGGGCCACCAACCGCCACTTCATCTGCTACTGCGGTTTCGAGCGCTTCGAAGCGCAACCCGAACCGGCGCCGGATCCCGCATTGCGACGCTCGATGGCCCCTCAGGGGTGAGCCAGGTCGCGCAGCATCGTGGGGCCTGCCCGGCGTTCGATCTCCTCCAGCAGCGCCTTGCCCCAACCGAGGCCGAACAGGAATTCCGCGACCACGAACATCGGCCCGACCAGCAGGCCCACCAGGTCGTCCACGAAGGCCGGCTTGCGGCCCTCGTAGCAGTGGCCGATGAACTGCATCACCCAGCCGAAGGAGAAGAAGCCCAGGCCCCAGGTCAACCACCCGGTGGTGCTTGCGGTCGGCACCTGGTGTGCGAGCAGGAACAGCACGAAATTCATGAAGCTCACCGCCGTGCCGAGCACGACGTTGCCGCGCGTGAGGTACCACATCGTGGTCGCGCCCCACGCCAGCCAGGCCGGCGTGAGCGCCCACCCGCCGACCTCGAAACCCGGCCACGACAGCAGGATGCCCACGGAGAAGACGATGAGCGGAATGCCGATGAAATGCGTCGTGATGTTGCGGCGGTCGCGGTGGTAGGCCGCATACCCGACCATCAGCTCCGTGGCGTTTCGCATGCTGTTCTCCTGCCTGGGCGCTAGCAAGGCGCGTCATGCGAAGTGCAGCACAGCACACGGGTGCTGTCAAAGTGAGCTTCGCACGCCACCGCCCAGTTCGGTGGTGAAACCTGCTTGCCTAGAATCGCGGCAAACCGAGGACGGGCGATGACCATCAAGAGCGACAAGTGGATCCGGCACATGGCGGAACGGCACGGCATGATCGAGCCGTTCGAACCGGGCCAGGTACGGCATGCCGCCGACGGACACCGCATCGTCAGCTACGGCACCTCCAGCTACGGCTACGACATCCGCTGCGCGCCGGAGTTCAAGGTCTTCACCAACGTGTACAGCACGGTGGTCGATCCCAAGGCCTTCGACGAGCGCAGCTTCGTCGACATCAAGGCGGACGTCTGCATCATCCCGCCCAACAGCTTCGCGCTGGCACGCACCGTGGAGTACTTCCGCATTCCCCGCAACGTGCTGACCATCTGCCTGGGCAAGAGCACCTATGCGCGCTGCGGCATCATCGTCAACGTGACGCCGTTCGAGCCCGAGTGGGAAGGCTACGTCACGCTCGAGTTCTCCAACACGACCCCGCTGCCCGCCAAGATCTACGCAGGCGAGGGCTGCGCGCAGGTCCTCTTCTTCGAGAGCGACGAGGTCTGCGAGACGAGCTACAAGGACCGCGGCGGCAAATACCAGGGCCAGCGAGGCGTCACGCTGCCCAAGACGTAAAGAGCGCCCCCAGGAAACGTCCTCGACGTTTCCGCCCCCAAGGGGGAGAGTCAACTTGGGGCGGCCCCGAGTTGAATCAGGAGTTCGTTCGGTAAAGGATGCGGGCACGTCGGTTGCCTGTGCCGGGCAGCGCCGGGTCGCAGGGGGCTGGCGCACACGGAGACCCTCATGCGATGGGAAGGCAACCGTCAGAGTGAAAACGTGGAGGACGCGCGCGGGGCGGGCGGCGGCTTCCACCTGGGGGGCGGCAGCCTCAGCCTCGGCACGGTGGCCGTCGCGGTGATCGCCGGCTGGCTCTTCGGCATCAATCCCCTGACGATCCTCGGCCTGATGGACGGTGGCGCCCCTGGCGGCACGGCACAGGTGCACAAGCCTCCGGCCGACGACACCATGGCCCGCTTCGTCTCGACGGTGCTGGCCGACACCGAGGACGTCTGGCACGAGAAGTTCCGCCAGGCCGGCCGGACCTACCGGGAGCCCCGGTTGCAGCTCTATCGGGGCACCACGCGCACGGCCTGCGGGCCCGGCCAGTCGGCCATGGGTCCCTTCTATTGCCCGGCCGACGAACGCGTCTACATCGACCTGGGTTTTTACGAGGTGATGAGATCCCGCCTCGGGGCGCCCGGCGATTTCGCCCAGGCCTATGTCATCGCGCACGAGGTGGGGCACCATGTGCAAAAGCTCATGGGCGTGACGGAGCAGGTGGCCGCCCTCGGTGCCCGGGCGAGCGGCTCCCAAGCCAATGTGCTGAGCGTGCGCGTGGAACTTCAGGCCGACTGCTTCGCCGGGGTGTGGGCCCACGACGCCCAAGCCGCCCGCCAGGTGCTGGAGGAGGGGGACATCGAGGAGGCACTGAACGCCGCATCGCAGATCGGCGATGACGCACTGCAGCAGCGTTCCCAGGGCACGGTGGTGCCGGAGAGCTTCACCCATGGCACCAGCACCCAGCGGGTGACATGGTTCAAGCGAGGTTTCCAGACGGGAAGGGTCGACCAGTGCGACACTTTCCGGGCGCGACAGTTGTGAGGACGACATGCGATCCATCCTCCGCCCCGCGGCCTTGATCGAGACCTGGTTCGACACCTTGCGTCCCGAGCAGAAGGACTTGGCGCGCCTGCTGCGCGACCTGGTCGTCTCCGCTGCTCCGGAGCTGGCGATCTCGGTGAAATGGGGCAACCTGATGTTCACGTACGAGGGCACGCATGCCGTGGCCATCGTGATGTACAAGGACCACGCCAACCTGCAGATCTTCAATGGCGCCTTGCTGGTCGACCGCTTTCCCGAGCTCGAAGGCAGCGGCCGCGGCGTGCGTCATCTGCGCTTCCGTTACCGGTTTCCGGTGGACGAGGAACTGGTGCGGCAGGTGGTGCAGGCCTGCGTGGAGCTCATGGAGCAAGGCAATGTGCCGCGCACCGCGCCGGGTGCGCTCACGGAAGAGCCTTGAGCCCGTTGCCCTGGGCTCAGCGTCGACCCGATGTGAAGCCGTCGTCGGCGGGCAGGTCGAACAGAGGCAGTCCGTAGCCCGGCGGGTCTTCGTGCACGGCCGTCGCTTCGGTGCCCGTCCCCGCCCCTGCAGGGTGCTGCACGGGCGCCACCAGCTCGGCCAGCCGGGCCAGCGAGCCCGCGCGCACCCCCAGCAGGCGCAGGCGCCGCGACAAATCCACGCGCTTCAGGCACCCGCCCGCCTCCTGGCGGATGGTTCGCGCATCCAGGGTGTGCGCGGGCAGCGTCACGTCGCGCGTGACGATGCGGAAGTCGTCGAAACGCAGCTTGATGCCGATGGTCCGGGCTGCGTAGCCCTTGTGCGCCAGGTCGCCTGCCAGCTCAGTGCACAAGGACGTGAAGATCCCCGACAGCGTGGCGCGATCGCGCACCGCATGGAGGTCGCGCTCGAAGGTGGTCTCGCGGCTGATGGACTTGGGCTCGCTGTGCGTGACGACCGGGCGGTCGTCGTGGCCGTGCGCCGCATGGTGCATCCACGTGCCGTGGCTGCGGCCGAAATGCGCCACCAGCCGGGCCGGGTCTGCGGCGGCCAGCTCGCCTACGGTGTGGATGCCAAGCGCGGCGAGTTTTTCGTTGGCCTTGGGGCCGATGCCGTTGATGCGCCGGGCCGGCAGCGGCCAGATGCGTGCGGGCACGTCGGCCATGCGCAGCAGCGTGAGCCCATCGGGCTTGTCGAGGTCGGAACAGATCTTCGAAAGCAGCTTGTTGGGTGTCATGCCGATCGAGCAGGTGAGGCCGGTGGCTTCGCGCACCGCCTGCTTGAGCGCCCGGCCGATCGCCAGGCCGCCGTCGGCGAGCGCGCCGGGGACCTCTGTGAGGTCGATGTAGATTTCGTCGATGCCGCGGTCTTCCACCTGCGGCGCAAGGCGCCGCACCGCGGCCTTGAACAGGCGCGAATACTTGCGGTATTCGTCAAAGTCCACGGGCAGCAGCACGGCGGCAGGTGCGAGCTGCGCGGCCTTCATCACGCCCATGCCGGAGCGGGCGCCCAGGGCGCGTGCCTCATAGGTGGCGGTCGTGATCACGCCGCGGCCGGCATAGTCGGCCAGGCGCGCATAGCGCCGCGTGCCGTCAGCCAGCCGCACCGGCGCATGGGCGCGGCCGCCGCCGATCACAACCGGCTGTCCCCGAAGCTCCGGATAGCGCAGCAGTTCCACGGACGCGTAGAACGCGTCCATGTCGAGGTGGGCGATGAGGCGTGACGGGTCGGTCATGGGCTGCCGCACGTGCAGGTACAAAAGCGTGTCGGCGATACGGTCCAGCTGGTGCCGGCGCGGCGCGGAGATCATCCGCTGGTCGTCGCGGCTGTATGGATTGACAGTATCACGCCGCCTGCGCGAATCGCAAGCCGAACGGAAACCTGAAGAAGGCGCGAACGAACCTGCCATGCCCGCTCGCTTCATTAGAAGGCTCCCACTCGGCGCTGCAAATGCTCGCCGTAACCCGAGCCACGGCTGTGCTCCGCGTCTTGATGGGGTACCTTCTTGCGGCCCGCTCGGGCACGCCGCGTTTATTCACCTCTTTTGACCACATGGATACGCCACCCCCACGAGGCCGCAAGGACGACGCCACGCCTCCCTCGCCGGGTGGCGCGCCGACCGACCTTCCGCCCCCGCCAACGGACGACATGTTCCGGCGCCTGGTGGAGACAGCTCACGACTACGCAATCTTCCTGCTCACGCCGGACGGCCGCATCGCCACCTGGAATGCCGGCGCGCAGCGCATCAAGGGGTACGCGGCGTCCGAGATCATCGGCCGCCACTTCTCGACCTTCTATACCCCCGAGGCGCTGGCTGCCCGCTGGCCGGAGGAGGAGCTGCGCCGCGCAGTGCGGTTCGGTCGCTTCGAGGACGAAGGCTGGCGCGTGCGCAAGGACGGCACGCACTTCTGGGCCAACGTGACCATCACTGCGCTGTTCGATTCCGAAGGCCAGCTGCTCGGCTTTTCCAAGATCACGCGCGACCTCACCGAACGGCGGCGGCATGAACAGGCGCTGAAGGAAAGCGAGGAGACGCTGCGCCTGCTGGTCGAAGGCGTGAAGGACCATGCGATCTTCCTGCTCGACCCCGACGGTCGCGTGCAGAGCTGGAACGCGGGTGCCGAACGCCTGCACGGGCATGCCGCCGAAGAGGTGCTGGGCCGCAGCGCCGATGTCTTCTACACCGAGGACGACATCGCCGCGGGCAAGCCGCAGACCGAGCTGGCCATCGCGCGCCACGCCGGTGCCTCGGCCGACATCGGCTGGCGCGTCCGCCGTGATGGACGGCGCTTCTGGGCGGACGTGACCTTGACGGCCTTGCGACAGCGCGATGGCAGGCTGCGTGGCTTTGCCCAGATCACGCACGATCTCTCGGAGCGGCGGCGTGTGCAGGAGCTGGAAACCGAAGGGCGGCGCATCAACGAATTCATCGCCATGCTCGCGCACGAGCTGCGCAACCCGCTGGCGCCCATCGGCAACGCGGTCGGCATCCTGCAGAAGGTGGGCACCACGCCCGAGCTGCAGTGGGTCACGCGGCTCATCGAGCGTCAGGTGGTGCACCTGTCCCGTCTGGTCGACGACCTGCTCGACGTGAGCCGCATCACCAGCGGAAAGATCCAGCTGCGGCAGGAGCCTCTGGACCTGTGTGCGGTGGTGGCCGGTGCCGTGGAGTCGATGCGCCCGCTGGTGACGGGCTACGGACACGACCTGCAGGTCGACCTGCCGGAGTCCGAGATCCCGGTGACCGGAGACCCGACGCGCCTGACCCAGCTGGTTGTCAACCTGCTCACCAATGCCGCCAAGTACACGCCTCGCGGCGGGCGCGTGGAGGTCCGGCTGGAGCGGCGCGGTGCCAACGCCTACCTGCATGTGGTGGACAACGGCATCGGCATGTCCAAGTCGCTGATCGAGTCGGCCTTCGATATGTTCGTGCAAGGCGAGCGCGGCGTCGGGCGCGAGGAAGGCGGCCTCGGCATCGGCCTCACGCTAGTCAAGCGCATCGCCCTGATGCATGGCGGCAGCGTCACGGCGACCAGCGCCGGCCCCGGGCAGGGCAGCGCGTTCACCGTGTCGCTTCCCGTGGGTCACCGTGCGTCGACGGGGAACGACGAGCCGGCGCCGGCCGCCGGGGCCACGAACGGCCGCCGCGTGATGGTGGTGGACGACAACGAGGATGCGGCTTCAAGCCTGGCGGCCCTGCTGAGGATGTCGGGCTACCACGTCCTCATGGCGCCCGACGGACGCGAGGCGCTTCGGCTGGCCTCGGCTCAGGCGCCCCACGTGATCCTGCTCGACATCGGGCTGCCCGACCTCGACGGCTGCGAAGTGGCACGCCGCCTGCGCTCGACCCCGGGCCTGCAAGGCACACGGCTGGTGGCGATGACCGGCTACGGCCAGGACGAACACCGGCGTGCCACGCAGGAGGCGGGCTTCGATGCCCACCTCGTCAAGCCCGTGCACCCCGACGAAGTCCTCAAGGCCATCGAAGCCGGCGCTTGACCCCGGCGATCCCGCCCCTCACGGGTGCGGCGCCTGCCCCGGCCATAGCAGCACCAGCAGCGCCCCATGCCCGCCGTCGCAGGCGCGGGCCTGCGCAAAGGCCAGCACCTCGCGCTTTTGCACCAGCCAGCTCTTCACCCGCGACTTGAGCACGGGCTCGCGTCCCGGGGAGCCGTTGCCCTTGCCGTGGATCACGCGCACGCAGCGCAGCCCGTGGCGGTCGGCCTCGCGCAGGAAGGCGCCCAGCTGCTCGCGGGCCTCTTCCCGGCGCAGCCCGTGCAGGTCGAGCTGGGCCTGCACCGTCCACGCGCCGCGCCGCAGCTTGCGCAGCACCTCGGGGCCCACGTTGCGGCGGCGGAAGGACAGGCCGTCGTCGGTATCGAGCAGCGTGTCGACGTCGAACTCGTCGGAGATGGCCTCGTGCAGCACCTGGGCGTCGTCGCGCTCCCGTTGGCGCGGCATGGGTGCCGGGCGCGGGCGCTCGACCACGGCTCGCACCGCGTGGCGCAAAGGCACCACCGGCCCCACGCTGCGAGCGAACAGCTCGCGCTCGTGCTTCTCGCGTGCCGCGCGCTCGCGTGTCTCGGCTTCCCGTCGAGCCGCCTGCGCTGCCGCGTCTGCCAGCGCCTTGCGCAGCGAGCCCAGGTCCTGCAGCCCGTGCGCCCGGCGCGTCACAGCAGCCCCCGCTCCGCAAACGAAACGACCTGCGCCTGTCCCACCACCAGGTGATCCAGCACCCGCACGTCCACCAGCTGCAACGCGCTGGACAACGTGCGGGTGAGGAACTCGTCGGCGCGCGAAGGCTCGGCCACGCCGGAGGGATGGTTGTGGGCGAGGATCACGGCGCCCGCGTGCAACTCCAGCGCGCGCTTGACGACTTCGCGCGGATAGACGCTGGTCTGGGTGAGGGTGCCGCGGAACATTTCTTCGAGCCGGATCAGTCGGTTCTGCGCATCCAGGAACAGTACCGCGAACACCTCGTGCGGCAAGTGCGCGAGATGCAGCTGCAGGTAATCCTTCACGCGCTGCGGCGAGTCGAACACCGGCCGCGCCTGGAGTTCCTGAGCCAGCGAACGGCGTGCCAGTTCCATCACCGCGGCGATCAGCGCCCGCTTGGACGGGCCCAGGCCCTTGATGCCCTTCAGGTCTGCCGGCTGCGCGTGGAGCAGCCCCGCCAGACCGCCGCAGCCGTCGAGCATGTGCTGGGCGAGCTGCAACACCGAGATGCCGGGCAGCCCGGTGCGCAACAGCAGTGCCACCAGTTCGGCATCGGCCAAGGCGGCGGGCCCCTGCGCCAGCAGTTTTTCCCGCGGTCGCGCCGCGGCCGGAATGTCGTCCAGGGCCATGATCTGTGTCGGCTCCCCCCCTCAAATGCCGACCCCTGCTCCCTCGAACGCCGGCTCCTAGAATGGCGGCCAGTCTATCAACCGCCTTGCCCGTGAACCCTGTCCGACCGGGGTCGTTCCTGACCCTGCATTACCGTCTGGCCGGCCCGGATGGCGCCGACATCATCAACACCTTTGCCGACAAGCCCGCCACGTTGTCGCTGGGCACCGGCGAGCTCTCGCCCGCCATGGAGTCGCGGCTGCTGGGCCTAGCGGAGGGCACGCGCGCCAGCTTCCAGCTCGCCCCCGGCGAGGCCTTCGGGCAGCGCAATCCCGAGCTCCTGCAGCGCGTGCGCCGCGAGCTGCTCGCCGAACTGGGCGACCCCGACGAGGAGTACCACGTGGGCGATGTCGTCCAGTTCCCCACGCCCGACGGCCAGGCGCGCTATGCCGGTGTCGTGCGCGAGGTGGGCGAGCAGGCGCTGCTGTTCGACTTCAACCACCCCTTGGCCGGGCAGGCAGTGACCTTCGAGGTCCAGGTGATCGGAGTGCTGTGATGACGGGTGGTCTGCAGGAAGTGGTTCTCGCCGAGCCGCGCGGCTTCTGTGCCGGCGTGGATCGCGCCATCGAGATCGTCGAGCGCGCACTCGCGCGCTTCGGCGCCCCGATCTACGTGCGTCACGAGATCGTGCACAACACCTACGTGGTCAACGATCTCAAGGCCAAGGGGGCCATCTTCATCGAGGACCTCGGCGAGGTTCCCCCAGGCGCTACGCTCGTGTTCTCCGCGCATGGTGTGTCGCAGGCGGTGCGCCGCGAGGCGGACGAGCGCGGCTTCCGCGTGTTCGACGCGACCTGCCCGCTGGTGACGAAGGTCCACGTCGAGGTGGCCAAGCTCCACAAGGAGGGCTACGACTTCATCATGATCGGCCACAAGGGCCATCCGGAGGTCGAAGGCACCATGGGGCAGCTCGATGCGGGCATCCATCTCGTCGAGGATGTGGACGACGTGTCGCGAGTGCAAGTCGCCCCCGGCACGAAGCTGGCCGTGGTAACGCAGACCACGCTGTCGGTGGACGACGCGGCCGAGATCCTGGCTGCCGTGAAGCGCCGCTTCCCCGACGTGCGCGAGCCCAAGCAGCAGGACATCTGCTACGCCACCCAGAACCGCCAGGATGCGGTCAAGGTGCTTGCGCCGAGCGTGGACGTGCTGGTGGTCGTGGGCAGCCCGACCAGCTCCAACAGCAACCGCCTGCGCGAGTTGGCGGAGCGCCTCGGGACCCATGCCTACATGGTGGATACACCCGATGACCTGCGACCCGAGTGGTTCGATGCCAAGCAGCGCGTGGGTCTCACGGCCGGCGCCTCCGCGCCGGACATCCTCGTGCAACAGGTGATCGAGCGGCTGCGCGCACTGGGAGCGCTGTCCGTGCGCAAGATGGCCGGCGTGCAGGAGACGACGCAGTTCCCGCTGCCCAAGGGCCTGAAGTAAGGGCTTGCCGCCGCGTCGCTCACAATCGGGCGCATACCGATGCATCGACAGGAGCTCCCATGAAAGGCGACCCGCAAGTCATCGCCCACCTGAACGCCCAGCTGAAGAACGAGCTGACCGCCACCAACCAGTACTTCCTGCATTACCGGCTGCTCGACCACTGGGGCTTCGGCAAGCTCGCGAAGAAGGAGTACGAGGAGTCGATCGGCGAGATGAAGCACGCCGACAGACTGATGAAGCGCATCCTCATGCTCGACGGGCTGCCGAACCTGCAGGACCTGGGCAAGCTGCTGGTGGGCGAGAACGTGCTCGAGGTCCTCGACTGCGATCTGCGCTCCGAGCGCACGGCGCAGGCCACCGTCAAGGAAGGCATCGCGCACTGCGAATCGGTGCGCGACTATGTGTCGCGCGATCTCCTGCACGACATCCTGAACGACACCGAGGGCCATATCGATTTCCTCGAAACGCAGATCGAGCTGGCGGCCCGGGTCGGGCTCGAAAACTACCTGCAGTCGCAGATGAGCGAGGCGGACTGATTTCGCTGTCGGCGCGGCGAGGCTCGCTGCCTACAATTCCGGGCTCCACGCACCCGTTTCGCCGTGCGCCATGCGCGGCCCATGTCCATGCTCGACATCAACCAGCTGCGCCGTGACCTGCCCGGCGTGATCGCACGTCTCGAAGCCCGCAAGTCGCCGCAGCCCTTCCTCGACATCGGCCGCTTCCAGGTGCTGGAGTCCGAGCGCAAGGCGCTGCAGACCCGCACCGAGGAGCTGCAGGCGCGCCGTAACAGCTTGTCCAGGCAAATCGGCCAGGCCAAGGGCAAGGGCGAGGACACCTCCGCCCTGATGACAGAGGTGGGCGGCATCGGTGATGAGCTGAAGGCATCGGCTGAGCGCCTGGAGGGCATCCAGGTCGAGCTGCACGACATGCTCATGGCCGTGCCCAACCTGCCGCACGAAAGCGTGCCGGTCGGCGCCGACGAGTCCGCGAACGTGGAACTGCGCCGCTGGGGTACGCCGCGGCCCTTCGACTTCACGCCGCGCGACCACGTGGACCTGGGCGAGGCCCTCGGCCTCGACCTCGACACCGGGGCGCGTTTGTCCGGCTCGCGCTTCGGCTTCATGCGCGGCCCGGTGGCCCGGCTGCATCGCGCGCTCGCCCAGTTCATGCTCGACGTGCAGACCGGTGAGCACGGCTACACCGAGTGCTACACGCCCTACATCGTCAATCGCGAGATCCTCGAAGGGACCGGGCAGCTGCCCAAGTTCAGGGACCAGATGTTCTGGGTCTATCGAGGCGACCAGGGCGAGGGCGGTGAGGCCGTGGCTGCGGGGAGCGAGCAGTACCTCATCTCCACCTCGGAGATCTCGCTGACGAACACCGTGCGCGAGCAAGTGCTGCCGGCCGACGTGCTGCCCATGCGGCTCACCGCGCACAGCCCATGCTTTCGCAGCGAGGCCGGCAGCGCCGGCCGCGACACCCGGGGCATGATCCGCCAGCACCAGTTCGACAAGGTCGAGATGGTGCAGATCGTCCATC
>CBINBY010000119.1:0-13479 GCA_966248995.1 uncultured Burkholderiales bacterium
TTGGCGTCGATGCTGTCGGCGAAGTCGGCGCGGATGGTGCCCTTCTCGGCCTTCTTCGGGTCCGTTGCACCCATCAGTTCCCGGTTCTTGGCGATCGCGTTGTCGCCTTCGAGGACCTGGATCATGACCGGACCGGAGATCATGAAGTTCACCAGATCGTTGAAGAAGGGGCGAGCCTTATGCACGGCATAGAAAGCTTCGGCCTCGCCGCGCGACAGGTGAGCCATCTTGGCGGCAACGATCCTCAAACCTGCCTTCTCAAAGCGGCTGTAGATCTCGCCGATGACATTCTTGGCCACGGCATCGGGCTTGATGATTGAAAGCGTTCTTTCGAGCGCCATGTGTTTTTCTCCTGGAATCAAAGGCTAGGCAAAAGCGCGAAATTGTATCGCCTACGCACGTAGCAAACAGTGACGGCGAACCGTCACGCGGCAGTCAATCGGGTACCGGCCCGTCGGACGCGCCGGCTGTCGTCAACGCCCGCGGCGACCCCCACCGAAGCCGCCGCCCTTGCCGCCACCGCCCCCACGGCCGCCCTTGCGATGGAAGGCATCGGCGCCGATGTAGCCCACCGACGTCTGCAATGGATCGGGCTCCTTGGGACCACCCTTGCGACCGTCACGGTTTGCGCCGCTGCCCGGCGTGCCGAAGCCGCCACCGCCGGTACGAAAGCCTCGCCCACCCACCGCGCTGCGAGGATTCTGGACAAAGCGCTTGTCGAAGGTCTGCTCCAGTGGGTTGGGAATGCGGGCGGGATCGATCTCTTCGTCGAACTCGGCATCGAAGTCTTCACGCTCACCTGATGTGTCCGGCCGCTTTGCATACGGATCCCCAGGGCGGTTGTTGTGAGGACCTTGACGGTTTTCGTTGCGCTGATTCTCATGGCGATTGCGCTTCTTGTTGCGCCTTCCACCGCGCTCCTCACGAGACTGCTGCCCCTCGCCCGCGCCCACCAGGCGTCGGATCACGCGCACGTCCTCGTCGCCCAGATCGACCCATACGCCGCGCTTGAGCCCCCGTGGCAGGACCACGCTGCCATAGCGAATGCGTATGAGGCGGCTCACCGTGAGGCCCACGGCATCAAAGAGCTTGCGCACCTCGCGGTTGCGCCCCTCGGCAATGACCACGCGGTACCAGTGGTTGGCGCCCTCACCGCCACCGTCCTCAATGGACTTGAAACAGGCGGTCTGGCCATCGATAGCCACCCCCTCCAGCAACTTGAGGCGCGCCTCCTCGTCGAGCGTGCCCAGCACGCGCACGGCGTACTCGCGCTCCACGCCGAACCGGGGATGCATGAGCTGGTTTGCCAACTCGCCGGAATTCGTGAAGAGCAACAGGCCCTCGGTATTGATGTCGAGTCGGCCCACGGACTGCCACTTGCCGTGGGGCAGCCGGGGCAGACGCCTGAACACGGTAGGACGATGCTGTGGATCGTCATGCGTCACGACTTCGCCCACGGGCTTGTGGTAAGCGATTACCCGAGGAGAGGGAGGCACGATGCGCACCTTTACAGGCTTGCCATCGATCTTGATGTGGTCTCCGAAGGAGATGCGCTGCCCGATATGCGCCGGCTGGCCATTGACCGACACCTTCCCCTCGACGATGAGCTGCTCCATATCGCGCCGGGAACCGATGCCCGCCTGGGCGAGCACCTTCTGCAGCTTGGGCGCGTCCGGCTCGGCGCGCAGCACGCGCTTGAACGGTGTTGCGGGCGGCGCCGGCGCTTCCTCCTCGGCATCGAACTCACCAGAGATGACGTGCGCGAACAGCTCGTTGGGATCCGTGGGCGGCAAGGGCTCGATCACGTCGGGCTCGCCAGCGTCGTCCGCCTCGGCACCATCTGTGGCACCAGCGGCCTGAGGGACGACGTCCAGCCCCTCGCCGCGGTCACGCCGGCGATCCCGGCGATTGCGGCGACGAGAACGATCCGAAGGGACCGCGCCGCCCTCGCCTGCGCCGCCCTCCACCTCGGCGGTTACCTCGGCCACGGCTTCCGCAATGGGAGTCACCGGCGAAGGCGCCCCCTCCAGTACCGGCTCGGCATGAAACAGCGGAAGGGCCGTGCCCGGCACGTCGGCGCGCATGACGGCGGCAGGCTCGGCCTTCACGCCGTCGGCCCCCTGGATACCCACCTCGATCGAGCTCGGCTCTGCATGGACCGACTCACCAGACGCAAGGGCATTGCTCGTCGCCGTGCCGGCATCGGCAGCCTTTGTCGTGGTGCGTCGCCGGCGGACGGGCTTGTTCGTGGTCACCGTATCAGCAACCGACTCGGCTGGGACAGAACCTTCCGCATCCTGTGAAGCGGGCTTCGCGGCACGTTTGCGCCGGGCGGGTTTCTCCGGCTGGAGAGCGCCTTCATCAGCGACCGATGCCGCGGCGGTCGCGTCGGTGTCCGGGTTAGTCGCGTCGTCTGCGTTGGCATTCATGCTTGAGGTTCCATGGGAGCGGCATCGGCCGCAGGCTCGTTTGAAAGGGACTGGGGAGGCGCTTCAGCACGGGAAGTGTCATCGAGCACCGCGACAGAGGCATCTCTGCCGTCGTTCGCGGTGGCACTGGGCCCAGCGACTTCTTGATCGGCCGGTTGCACAGCGACCGCATCACGGGCCAGCTCGGCCTCCTCGCGGACGTGCGGCGCTTCGTCAAGGATTAGTGCCGACTGCGCTTCGATCAGCGACACCTGCTGCGACAAGGAATCACCGAGCATCGCGCCGCCGCCGTGGCCGGCACCATCGAGCAGAGGTAGTTGTTCGAGGCTCGCGAGGCCGAGGTCGTCAAGGAACTGCCGCGTGGTCGCGAACAGTGCGGGCCGCCCTGGCGCTTCGCGGTAGCCGATGACCTCCACCCAGCCACGATCCTCGAGTTGCTTGATGATCTGACTGGCCACCGTCACACCGCGGATATCCTCGATGTCGCCACGGGTCACAGGCTGCCGGTAGGCGATGATGGCCAGCGTTTCCATGACGGCCCGCGAATACTTGGGCGGCTTCTCCGGATGGAGCCGGTCGAGGTACTCGCGCATCTCCGGTCGGCTCTGGAACCGCCAGCCGGTGGACAAAGCCACCAGCTCGACGCCCCGCCCCTCCCAGTCGCGCGCCAATTCGTCCAGCAGCGTTCTCAAGGTATCGGGCCCAATTTCGTCGGCGAACAATGCACGCATGTCACGCAGCGGCATAGGCTGCTGCGCGCAGATGAGTGCCGTCTCAAGGACGCGCTTGGCATCCTGTGTGTTCATGGACTTCGTTCACATCCTCGGCCGGCCTTGCCGGCATGCTGAGTCAGAGGGTCTCGCCTCGCAATCAGCGCCGCGGGTCACCGCCCTCTTCGCATTCTTGGACGGCCGGTTCCCGGCGGCTGGCTGGTGGTCCTAAGGGTCTTCGCGCCTCTCGCGTGGAACCCCGTCTTCGCGCCCTCGGGGCGCGGCTCGCTTTGCATGCGTGATCGAAAAGGCCTTGGGCCGCTCGCCCCGCTCATCGCAAAGGATCACGTCATTGTAGCGAAGCCTGCCGGCTCACTGTTCGGTGCCGATTCGATCCCAGGCGGCACCAAGGTCTGCGGGCGGCGGAGCGTCGAAGCTTAGAGCCGAGCCGGTGATTGGGTGACTCAGCGCAAGCCGTGTCGCGTGTAAGGCCTGCCTTTGCATCCCCAGGGCGGGCACGCCACCGTAAGTGACATCACCAACCAGGGGATGGCCGCGCGAAGCAAGGTGGACACGGATTTGGTGCGTGCGACCCGTTTGAAGGACGCAGATCACGCCAGTGCAGCGCAAACCGCGTACCCGCACCTCGACGTCGGTCGTCGCGGCCTTGCCCGATGCCACCACCGCCATGCGTACCCGCGACTGTGGATCGCGACCGACGGGTGCTTCGATGCGCAACTGGTCCTCACGCACCACGCCATGCGTGATCGCGAGGTACTCGCGGTGCACCTCGCGCATCGCGATGGCCCGCACGAGCGCCGTGACTGCCGGCAGGGTCTTGCCCACGACCATGAGGCCTGACGTGTCCTTGTCCAGCCGATGCACGATGCCGGCACGGGGCAATGTCGCGGCGTGCGCATGATGGGCCAGCAGCCCGTTGAGCACCGTGCCCGACCAGTTGCCCGCAGCCGGATGGACCACGAGTCCGGCCGGTTTGTTGAGCACCAGGACGTGCTCGTCCTCGAACACCACTGACAGCGCAATCGGCTCGGGCCGGAATGCCTGGCTTTGCGGCGTGGGGATGAGCTCCACCTCAATGTGCTGCCCGACCAATACCTTGCGCGACGCAGCCGTGGCCGCGCGACCATCGACACGCACGTGCCCCTTCTCGACCAGCGTCTGCAGATGGCTGCGGGAGAACTCGCCCGCCATCGCCACCAGTGCCTTGTCGAGCCTTGCACCATGCAGCGCGTGGCTCACTGTGGATTGGCGCCTTTCAATGTCGTCCGCCCACGGGGGGTCCACCTCAGCGGTCGGGTCGTCGGCGGCCGGTTGCTGCAGGGGGTGGCTCCTATAATCCGCGGTCATTCTTGCGAGGGCAGCGCAGTCCGGCCCATGCGCCGGGAAACGCCATCGATACATGGACTTGAAGCATAGGCATGGTCGGGCCTCGGGCCTGATAGGGGCGGTCGCGGTGGCCCTGGGGCTGCTCGCGGGTTGCGGCTCGACACCGAAGGACGAGACGAGCGGCTGGCCGCCCGAGAAATTGTATGCAGAAGCTCGAGAGGAAGCGCAGTCGGGCAGCCTCGAGCGCGCCACCAAGCTATATGAGCGCCTGGAAGGCCGTGCGGCTGGCACCCTGCTCGCGCAGCAGGCACAGCTGGAACGCGCCTACGCGCTGTACCGGCAGCAGGAGAAAGCTGAAGCACTGTCAGTGCTGGAGCGGTTCCTGAAGTTGCACCCCACAAGCCCCGCGGCCGACTACGCGCTGTACCTGCAGGGTCTCGTGAACTTCAACGACAACCTTGGCATCCTGAGCAACTTGACTCGCCAGGATCTGTCGGAGCGCGACCAGCAGGCCTCGCGTGATGCCTTCCAGTCGTTCAAGCAGCTGGTCGAACAGTGGCCGCAATCGCGCTACGCCGAGGATGCACGCGTTCGGATGAACTACATCCTCAACTCGCTCGCGGCCTACGAGGTCCACGTCGCACGCTACTACTTCCGCCGTGGCGCCTACGTGGCTGCGGCCAACCGGGCGCAGCAGACCGTGCAGGAGTTCCAGCAATCACCTTCCTCGGAAGAGGCGCTGTTCATCATGGCGCGCAGCTACGACCGCCTGGGCCTCACGGAGTTGCGTGACGATGCCAGCCGAGTACTCCGGCAGAACTTCCCCAACAGCGCCTACCTCGCCTCAGAAGGCCTGCAAGAGCGGCCCAAGCCCTGGTGGCAGATGTGGTGATCAAGCCGCGGGAGTGACTCCTGCCAGCTCTGCCAGCCAGGCGAACGCCTCCTCTTCGCAAGCCACCGTGGTCATGGGCGGCAGGGCCTTACGCAAGCGCCTGCCGTAGTTCATGCCCGCCATGCGCGGGTCACAGACGACGAGCAACCCGCGGTCGGTTTCGCTGCGAATCAACCTGCCGGCCCCCTGCTTGAGCGACACCGCGGCTTCGGCGACGAAGTAGTCGGCAAAAGCGTTGCGGCCCTCGGCCTGCAGCCGCTTCACCCGCGCTTCGACCAGTGGGTCATTGGGCGGGGGAAAGGGCAGTTTGTCGATCAACACACATTGCAGAGCGTCACCCGGCACGTCTATGCCCTCCCAGAAGCTCTGAGAACCCACCAAGACTGCCCCGCGCGTGCCGTGCGGACCCGACGAGCGCGCCAGGAACTCCTGCATCAGCTGGCGCTTGGACGCCTGCCCTTGCAGCAGCACCTCGATGTCGTCGCCGCTCGTGGAGAAGTCATCGCGCAACAGTTCGCCAATGGACTGCAAGGCGCGAAGTGTCGTGGTCAGCACGAAGGTACGACCGCCGAGCATGCGAGCGCATGAGGCCGCCAGGCGTGCAACGGCCTTGGGATGCCCAGGCTCGTTGGGCTTGGGAAAGGGACGCGGAATGTAAAGGCGTGCGTGGGCCGGATAGTCGAAGGGACTGCCTGTGCGCAGGACGTGGGCGGCGTCGAGCCCGGCGGATTCGGTGAACCAGCTCAGCCGTTCGTCGTCCCCCAGGGTTGCGGAGGTGAACACCCAAGCCTTGGGCGCGCGTCCCATCTGCTCTCGCAAAGCCTCCCGGATGTCCAGCGGCGACTCGATGAGCCGGCATTGCTGGGACGTGAGATCAATCCAGCGCACCTGACCGGGCGAGGCGCTCTCGACGAAGCCTTGCGCCAGGCCGGCGAGCTGTGAGGCACGCTCTGCCAGCTTCACGAAGTCCGGTGCCAAGTCACTCACGGTATCCAGGGCGTCGCGCGCGGCCTTGCAGGCATCGGCCACACCGCTCAGCGCCCCGATGAATTCCGTGCGATTCGCGCGCTCCTCCCAGCGCAACTTCAGCGTGCCCCGCACATCACGCAACGATCCGGCCGCCGCGATGCGCAGGTCGCGTGCAGCCCGATCGCAGCCGGCTGCCACGTCTTGCCAAGGCGCCAATCCCCGCGCCTGCTGCAAGCCGGCGCCCAGCATGTCACGCGCGAAGTCAATCACCTGGCCGCTGCTCAGGGCCGTCCCGAGGAATTGCACACCGGCTTCGGCCAACTGGTGCGCCTCGTCGAAGACTGCCAGTTCCACGCTGGGCAGCAGCTCTGCCACGCCGCTGTCGCGCAAAGTCATGTCGGCAAAGAACAGGTGGTGGTTGACCACGACCATGTCGGCGGCCATCGCCTCACGCCGAGCCTTCAGCACGTGGCACTGACGGTACTCGGGACACTCGGTGCCGAGGCAGTTCTCGCGCGTGGAGGTCACGAGTGGGATGACACTGCTGCGCTCGTCCAGCCCCGGCATCTCGGACAGGTCACCGGTGGTAGTGACCTGTGACCACTCTTCCACCTTGGCGAGCATGCGTACGGCCCAGCGGTCGGGCAGCTGCGCCGAGTGCCGCGCATGCGCGAGTCGGTGCAGACACAAGTAGCTGGAACGCCCTTTCAGCAACGCGAGGCTGGCTGGCACCTGCAACGTGTCGCGCAGGCGTGGCAGGTCGCGCAGAAAGAGCTGATCCTGCAAGCTCTTGGTCGCGGTACTGATGAGCGCACGCGCCCCGCTCAGCAATGCCGGAACCAGGTACGCAAATGTCTTGCCTACGCCGGTCCCCGCTTCGGCCACGAGCACCTCGCGACGGTCGATGGAAGCCGCGACGGCCAGCGCCATGGTGCGCTGCGCCTCTCGCGCGGTGTAGCGGTCGTCGGCCTGGGACAGCGGACCTCCAGCCGCGAAGGCGTGGTCCACTGCCTCTTCGAGAGCGGTCATGCGGGTTCGGGCGGTTCAAGCCTGGCTTCCAGCTGCGCGATGCGGTCTCGCAGCAACAGGCGGCGCTTCTTCATGCGCTGCAACGAGAGCTCATCAACGGCATTGTCGAAACTCGCCCCATCGATGAGGGAATCGAGGTCCGCATGTTCGATGCGTAGCTCAATGAGCCTGCGGGACAGCGAATGCAGGTTGTCGTCCATTAATTCGCAGGTTCCCCGCCGTGGAAAGCAATGCGCCGCGATTATAGTTTTCGGTCTATGAGCACTTGCACTCAAGGCTACCGCCTGTCAGCCGCCACCGGCATCCATCGCGGCGACCGGGCGTACCAACAGGATCAAGTGCAGATCATTCCCCATCCTCGCGTGCCCGGCTGTGCCATGGGCGTGCTGGCGGATGGCATGGGAGGCAAGAGTGGCGGACGCAAAGCTGCCGATCAGGTGATCCTCACTGCGCAGCAGATCTTCGACCGCTATGCCCCCAGCCGGGACGACCCGCAAGAGGCGCTCAAGCAGTTGGTGCTGGAGGCCCACCTCATGATCAAGCTGACGGCGATCACCTCCGAGGAGGAGCCGCACAGCACCGTGGCGGCCTTCATCATCAGCCCCACACGGGCTTGCAATGTAATCCACGCAGGAGACTCCCGCGTGTACCACTTCCGCGGGCCCGACATGATGAGCCGGACGGTGGATCACTCTTTCGTGCAGCGGCTGGTCGACGAAGGACAACTCACCGAGGAAGAGGCCAACAACCATCCGCAGTCGAACCTGCTGACCGGATGTCTGGGCACGCATTCCGACCCGCCCATCACCATCGGACACGTGGACTGGCTGCAAGTTGGCGACACCATCCTGGCCTGTAGCGACGGCCTGTGGCACTACTTCACGCCCAAGGAACTGGGGGCGATCGTCCACACGCTGCAGCCTCGTGAAGCCAGCGAGATGCTTGTGACCAAGGCACGCCAGCGCGCCCGCGGCGGCGGCGACAATTTGTCGCTCGCGTTGGTGCGCATCGAAGCTTTGGGCTGAGTTCTACCTCGCGGCAGACGCTGGCGCTGCGACCCAAGCATTCCATCGCACTCGCGCCGGCTCACCCGTGCGCCCCCGCGTCGGCGACGGACCCGCGCTCACCTTGCTTGAAATGTCTTCCATGCGTTGCCGCGCCCTTTGCCTGCGTTGCGCCTCATCGAGGAGGACATCTTCGCGGCGCAATCGCTCCAGCGCCTCACGCCTCGTTCGACGAGCCTCTTCGAGGCAGGCTGTCACGATAAACTTTTGCTGGCACTCGCGCTCCCGCTGCGCATAGAGGGCCTGCACCTGCGCCCTCTCGGAGGCGATGCGCTCACGCTCCCGGCGCTCTTCCCCGGGCGTAACGGCGAGTGCCTGCGGCAGCAAAGCGGCGCTCAGGGCAATGGCAAGCCAGGCGGGCTTCATGTCAGCGAAGTATCCACGTCCCGGCGAGCCAGGGCGAGAAACTCCGCTGATTGCATTTCGGACAAGCGTGACACCGTGCGCGGAAACTCATGGGCGAGCGGCCCTTCCGCATAGAGCAGTTCGGGCGGCACCTGCGCCGACACGATGAGCTTCACGCGCCGGTCGTACATCACGTCGACCAGCCAGGTAAAGCGGCGAGCTTCCGATGCGTGCCGAGGTGTCATCTGCGGCACGCCGGACACGAGGACGGTGTGGAATTGCGTGGCCAGTTCCAGGTAGTCGTTCTGCGAACGCGGGCCGCCGCACAGCTCCTTGAAGTCGAACCACACCACGCCGCCGGCACGGCGCTTCGCATGCAGCACGCGATGCTCGATGTGAAGCTCCGGGCTCTCCTCCCGAGCCTCGGCCAATCGCTCGAAGGCGAGGCCCATCTCGGCCTCGGCCGCGGGGCCCAGCGGCGTGTGGTAGAGCTTCACCTGCTCCAGCGTACGCCGGCGGTAGTCGGTGCCGTTGTCCACATTCACCGTATCGAGATGGCGCTTGAGCAACTCGATGGCGGGCAGGATGCGGTCGCGGTGCAAACCGTTGGGGTACAGGTCGTCCGGATGAAAGTTCGACGTCGTGACGATGCCCACCCGGTGCTCGAACAGCGACTCCAGGAGCCGGTGAAGGATCATCGCATCCGTGACGTCCGCCACATGGAACTCGTCGAAGCAGATGAGCCGGTAGCGGCGTGAAACCTGCCGCCCCAACTCGTGCAGTGGATTGACCGTTCCCTTCAGCTCGGCCAGTTCCCGATGCACCTCACGCATGAACTCGTGGAAATGCAGCCTCGTCTTGCGCGTGATCGGAACCGAATTGAAGAAGCAGTCCATGAGGAAGCTCTTGCCTCGTCCCACGCCGCCATGCATGTACACGCCACGCGGAATGGGAGGGCGCGCGATCAGCTTGGCGAGCGCATTGCCGCGACGGGACTTGTACTCGACCCATTCGTTCTCGCAGCGCTCCAAGGCCGCGATGGCGCGCAGTTGCGCCGGGTCGGATTGGTAGCCACGCTCGGCGAGCACGGCGTGATAGAGCAGTCGTACCGACACGGCATCACTCGCAGACCAAGAGACGCGCGCACGCCGCAACAACTCGGCAGCGTGCAGCCCCATCCGCCTCACGACGGAGTTGCTTCAAAAATTCAACGTCCGCTTGTCCACTGCCAGCGCAGCTTCCTTGGTCGCCTCGCTGAGCGAGGGGTGCGCATGGCAGATGCGGGCGATGTCCTCGGCACTGGCCTTGAACTCCATCGCCACCACGGCCTCGGAGATTAGCTCCGAGGCGTAGGGCCCGACGATGTGCACGCCGAGGATCTCGTCGGTCTTCGCGTCGGCGAGGAACTTCACCATGCCGGTGGTGTCCCCCAATGCTCGCGCACGACCATTCGCCATGAAAGGGAACGTGCCGGCCTTGTACGCGCGCCCGGATGCCTTGAGCTGCTGCTCGGTCTGACCGACCCAGGCAATCTCCGGCGACGTATAAATCACCCACGGGACGGTGTTGAAGTTGACGTGGCCGTGCTGCCCCGCGATACGCTCGGCAACCGCCACACCCTCCTCCTCCGCCTTGTGAGCGAGCATGGGTCCACGCACCACATCGCCTACGGCCCACACATTGGGCAGATTGGTGCGGCACTCGTCATCCACCACCACAGCGCCCCGCTCATCGAGTTTGAGGCCCACAGCCTCAGGATTGAGTCCGTTGGTGTTGGGAACACGGCCGATCGAGACAATGAGCCGGTCCACCTCCAATCGATGCGACTCGCCCTTGGCCGAGACGTAGGCCAAGCTGACGCCGGCCTTGTCCTTCTGGACCTCGCCTACCTTGACACCCAGCTCGATTTTGAGCCCCTGCTTGGTGAAGGCCTTGTGGGCTTCCTTGGCGATCTGCTCGTCGGCGGCGCCCAGGAACGTGGGCAGGGCCTCGAGCACGGTGACGTCCGCACCGAGCCGACGCCACACCGACCCCATCTCCAAGCCGATGACCCCTGAGCCGACGACACCAAGGCGCTTCGGCACGGAGGGAATGCGCAGCGCTCCGTCGTTGGACAGGATGAGTTCCTCGTCGAAGTCGGCTCCTGGCAATGCGCGCGGATTGGAGCCCGTCGCCACGACGATGTGCTTGCCTGTGATGACCTCTTGCGAGGCACCCGTCACCTGGACCTCGTAGCCAGCCTCCAGCGCCTTGGAAAACGCACCGCGGCCGTGAAAGAAGGTGACCTTGTTCTTCTTGAACAGGTAGAGGATGCCGTCGTTGTTCTGCTTGACCACCGAGTCTTTGCGGCCGAGCATCGTGGCGACGTCGATGCCCAGGTTGGACAGCCGGATGCCATGTTCGGCAAAGTGGCGATTGGCGTGCTCGTAATGCTCGCTGGACTGCAGCAGCGCCTTGGAGGGAATGCAACCGACGTTGGTGCAGGTGCCGCCCAGTGCCGGGCCGCCCTTGCCGTTCTTCCACTCGTCGATGCAGGCAGTGTTGAAACCCAGCTGCGCGGCTCGGATGGCGGCAATATAGCCACCAGGGCCCCCGCCGATCACGATGACATCGAATTGTTTGGTCACGCTGGCGGCTCCGCTCACAGGTCGAACAGCAGGCGAGACGGGTCTTCCAGCGCCTCTTTCATGGCGACCAGACCCAGCACGGCTTCGCGACCGTCGATGATCCGGTGGTCATACGACATGGCGAGATAGTTGATCGGCCGCACGACGATCTGCCCGTTCTCCACGACCGCGCGGTCCTTGGTGGCGTGCACGCCGAGGATCGCGGATTGCGGCGGATTGATGATGGGCGTGGAGAGCATGGAGCCGAACACGCCGCCATTGGAGATCGAGAACGTGCCGCCGCTGAGCTCCTCCAGCGACAGCTTGCCCTCCTTGGCCTTCACTCCGAACTCGGCGATCTTCTTCTCGACGTCGGCAAAGCTGAGCTGGTCGGCATTGCGCAGGATCGGCACCACCAGCCCGCGCGGCGAGCCCACTGCGATGCCGATGTCGAAATAACCGTGGTAGACGATGTCATTGCCGTCGACCGACGCGTTGAGCACCGGATACTTCTTGAGCGCGGCAACCGCGGCCTTGACGAAGAAGCTCATGAAGCCGAGCTTCACCCCGTGCTCCTTCTCGAACTTCTCCTGGAACCGCTTGCGCATTTCCATCACCGGGGCCATGTTGACCTCGTTGAAGGTGGTCAGGATGGCATTGGTGGCTTGCGACTGCAGCAGGCGCTCGGCCACGCGGGCGCGCAGACGGCTCATCGGCACGCGTTGCTCCGGGCGTTCGCCCAGGTTGAGCGACACCGGTGCGGGCACCGAAGGCAGCGGCTTGGCTGCAGGGATGGCAGGCACGACCGGCGCACTCGCCTTGGCGGACGGTGTGGCCGGTTTCGCTCCGCCCTCGATGACGGCCAGCACATCGCCCTTGGTCACACGGCCGTCGCGGCCGGTGCCGGCAACGGAGCCAGCCGCGAGCTGATGATCCGCCATGAGCTTGGCCGCCGCCGGCATCGCGACATCAGCCTTGGAGCCACCGGCCGCTGGGGCGGTTGTCGCTGCTGCACTGGCAGCGGAAGAGGCGGCGGGCACCGCCACGGCAGGTGCCGAAGCCTGCACGGCGCCTTCAGTGTCGATCTTGGCGATGAGCTCGTCGCTGGCGACGGTGCTGCCATCGGGCTTGACGATTTCGGCCATCACGCCGGCACTGGGGGACGGCACTTCGAGCACGACCTTGTCGGTCTCGATCTCGATGAGGATTTCATCCATCGCCACGGCTTCACCGGGCTTCTTCTTCCACTGCAGCAGCGTGGCCTCCGCCACCGACTCGGACAACTGCGGAACCTTGACTTCAATGATTGCCATTACGCTTCTTTCGGGTATTCACGATGCCGCGCGAGCCGGCGACATACGGCCGGCCTTCAGCGACCACCCCGGCGCGCAGCGCCCGTGGTGATCGCACGGCGTATCACTTGCTGAGAACGAAACCCTTGAGCTTCGCGAATGCCTGCTCGAGCAGCGCCTTCTGCTGCTCCTGGTGCAGGTGTGCGTAACCGACCGCCGGAGAGGCGGAAGCCGGTCGGCCCGCGTAGCCGAGCTTCTGCCCCTCGGCCATGTTCTCGTGGATGTAGTGCTGCACGAAGAACCAGGCACCCTGGTTCTGGGGCTCGTCCTGGCACCACACGATTTCCGTCACGTTCGGGTACTTCTTCAGCTCCGCGGCGAAGGCCTTGTGCGGGAACGGGTACAGCTGCTCGACGCGGATGACCGCCACGTCCGAGGCCTTCTTTTCCTCGCAGCGCTTCAGAAGGTCGTACGCCACCTTTCCCGAGCAGGCAACGATGCGGCGCACCTTTTGCGGATCGATGTCGGCGTTCGGATGTGCGATAACGGTTCGGAACTCGCCCTTCGTGAACTCGGAGAGCGGCGAGGCCGCGTCCTTGTGACGCAACAGCGACTTGGGCGTCATGATGACCAGCGGCTTGCGGAACATGCGCACCATCTGCCGCCTAAGCAGGTGGAATATCTGGCTGGCCGAGGTGGGCTGGCAGATCTGCATGTTGTTGTCGGCAGCAAGCTGCATGAAGCGCTCGAGGCGCGCCGAGGAGTGCTCGGGCCCCTGGCCTTCGTAGCCGTGCGG
>CBINBY010000120.1:0-13422 GCA_966248995.1 uncultured Burkholderiales bacterium
GTGATGAGGGGCGCGCTCACCATGAAGATGATGAGCAGCACCAGCATCACGTCGATGAAGGGCACCATGTTGATCTCGCTCATGGTGCGGCGCCGGCCGCCTCCGCGTTGGCTGACTGCGGGCATGTCGGCTCCTGCTTCAGTGAGCAGCGCCCACCGTGACGCCCATCGTTCCGGTGGCCGCAGTCACCGGAGCGGGCGCCTGGCTGGCGTTGCGATGCAGGATGTTGGAGAACTCCTCGATGAAGGTCTCCGACTGAATGGCGATGCGGTCGATGTCGCGCGCGAACCGGTTGTAGGCGATCACGGCCGGGATGGCGGCGAACAGGCCGATGGCCGTGGCCACCAGCGCCTCCGCGATGCCGGGGGCCACGGTGGCGAGCGTGACCTGCTGCAGGTTCGACAGGCCCACGAAGGCATGCATGATCCCCCACACCGTGCCGAACAGGCCCACGTAAGGCGAGACCGAGCCGACCGAAGCCAGGAACGACAGGTGCGATTCGATCGCGTCCATCTCGCGCTGGAAGCTCGCGCGCATGGCACGCCGAGCACCGTCGAGCAGGGCGGAAGGGTCACCGAGCCGGCGCTCGCGCAGCTTGAGGAACTCGCGCATGCCCGACGCGAAGATGCGCTCCATGGGCGCGGCCCTCTCGGCCCGCTGGGCCGCGTCGTTGTAGAGGTCGGTGAGGTTCCTGCCAGCCCAGAACTCCCGCTCGAACTCCTCGTTCTCGTTGCGCACGCGGCGCAGGCCGAAGAGCTTGCCGAAGATGACGGTCCAGCTGGCGAGCGAGGTGAGCAGGAGGCCCACCATGACGACCTGCACGACGAAGCTCGCGTGCAGGACGAGGGTGACGATGGAAAGGTCCTGGTTCATGGGATCGAGTTGAATATGCTGCCCGGAATGCGGCGAGGCCTGAAGGTGGCCGCGTCGACGCAGCCGATGCGGATGCGGCTTTCGGCGAGGAGCATGCCGTCGCGTCGCGCCTCCTGCTGGAGGGTCATCGACACGTGACCGCTTTCGACGATGCGCACGCTGACGTGCAAGTGATCGTCCAGCCGCGCCGGCCCGAGGTAGCGCACCGAAGTATCGGCCACGACGAACATCGCACCGGTGTCGTCTCGCAACTTTTGCTGCCCGATGCCGCGCGTGCGCAGCCACTCGGTGCGCGCGCGTTCGAAGAACTTGAGGTAGTTGGCGTAATACACCACGCCGCCCGCGTCGGTGTCTTCCCAGTACACGCGCACGGTGTGGACGAAATCGGGCTGGGTCATGTCGGGACGTCCTGCTGGCGCAGGAAAACGCCGATTATCCCGGACCGCGCGGGCGCTGCCCGCTCAGGGGAGGGCGCGCTTGTACACCGGTCCCCACAGCGGATGGCCGCTTTCCGACCGCGTGAGGGCGAAGTTCGAATCGGCCTGGCGCGCAGAGCGGAAAGCGCCTTCGCATTCGGCCGCCCGGTTGCTGGTGCAGTAGATGAAGGCGAGGTATTTGTAGGCGGCGGCCCGGTCCCGGGCAGATGTGAGCCCCGTGCTCAGGGCGGCATGGAAGTGCTTTTCCGCCTCGGGGTAATGCGCGTCGTCGTAGGCGCGAATGCCGGCCAGCAACGCTTTCTCGGCAGGCCGTTCCGTCACGTCCATCAGCCCGGGCTGCGCGGCCGGTGGCTGGGCGCAGCCGGCGACAAGGAGCGCGCACAGGATCAACGGGACGATGAGCGATTTCATGATCCGAAGCGGTGCTTGACCAGCACGGGCATGCCTGGCCGGACCTCGACACTTGTGCTGTAGGGGGGATAGTCCGCGTTGCGCACGACCACCCGGTGCGTGCCTGCCGACAGTGCCAGCTCGGTGAGTGGTGGCACCGTGCCCACGGGCGTGCCATCCACCTCGACCTGGCCCCAGGGGCTGATGGCAAGCTGGATGATTCCCGAGGCGGGTGCCTGCGCCGCGCCGCCCGTGGCGCGATCGCGCGCTTCGCGGGCATGCGCCCGGCCGGCATCCTTGGCCGCCTCGCGTGCCGAGGGCCGGGCAGCATGGTGAGGGGCTTCCGGCTTGGTCTGGACCAGGGGCGGCCACGGTTCCTGAGCGGTGATCGGTTCCCCTGCAGGTGGCGGCATGTCCGAGGTGGCTGCCGCGATGGTGGTGGGCATTGCGGCGGTATCGGGCACTGGGGGCGATGCTTCTGCAACCGGCGGAGCCGGGATGGCCGATGGCGCGGTCGCTTCCGTGGCTGTCGCTGGGGGCTGCTCCTTGGCCTTCGCCTCGTGGGTTTCGTTGCGATCGCCGATCGCCAGCGCGAGCCAGGCAGCGCCGGCGCCGATCGCCATGCCGATGCCACCGGCGAGAGCCCACGCGCGCCGCGACTTGGGGTCGACATCCGCGGCAGGCGGCGCTTCGGCCGCTTCAGTCTCCTGGCCGTGCTCTTCCAGCCAGTGCCGCAACTCTCGCGAGAACGCGCGTGCCGAGCGGAAGCGATACTCGGGATCCTTCTCCATGGCGCGAGCGGTGATCTCCGACAGCGCCAGGGGAACGTCCTTGTTCACCTCGTGTGCCGCCGGGGGCTGATGCTCCAGCACGGCGTTGGTGATCTCGGTCAGCGTGCCTCCCTGGAAAGGCTTGCGGTCGGTGAGCAGCTCGTAGAGCACCACGCCCAGCGAGAACACATCGACGCGACGATCACCTGGCTCCTGGCGCACCTGCTCGGGAGCCATGTAGTAGGGGGAGCCGGCGACGACGCCTTCGCCCGAATGCGCGTCGTGCTGGTGCGCGACGCGGGCAATGCCGAAATCGAGCACACGCGGCTGCGTGCGGCCCACCATGAACACGTTCGCCGGCTTGATGTCCCGGTGAACCACGCCCTTGCTGTGCGCGTAGGCCAGCGCATCGGCCACGCGCCGCACGATGAGCGCCGCCTGTGACGGAGTCGGCCGCCACCCTCCCAGGCGCAGCTGCCGCAGGTCCCGGCCCTTGAGCAGTTCCATGGCGATGTAGGCGTGGTCGTCGCTCACACCAGCATCGAACACCGTCACGATGTGAGGGTGCGACAGGCTGGCCGCGGCACGCGCCTCGTTCAGGAACATCGCGTTGAACGCGGGCCGCTGCTCGGCGCTGATCTCAAAGTTCAGCGTCTTGATGGCGATCACCCGGGACAGCAGCGGGTCATGGGCGGCATACACGGTCCCCAGGCCTCCCTCGCCGATGCGGTACTTCAGCGCGTAGCGGCCGATGTGGCCGATGGTCGTGAGGGGCTCGTTCGTCCTGGGCGGGGCGGCCTGCGACTGCGAGCCCGCCTGCGGGGACGGCTGCGTGCTGACGATGTCCGAATCGTTCCAGAGGCCAATGCCGGGGACGCTGGGCGTCGGGATCGGCTCGCTATCGGGCGGTACGTCGGGTGAGGGTGTGGAGGCCATGGCGCGATTCGACGGCAGCTTAGCCGTGCTGCAGTGGCGTCGTGCGTGAAAAAGAAGGATCTTGAGGCCGCCGTTAACACAAGCTCACGCTTTTGGCCGTGCGCCCCATGCAGACCCGAGCGCTTTACGACAGAACGTTGCTCAGGCGCTGCACCGCCAACTCGAGTTGAGCCATGGAGCTGGCGTATGACAGGCGCACGTAGCGGCTGGCGGCGTGGTGGCCGAAGTCGCGCCCCGGCGTCACGGCCACGTGCGCTTTGCGCATCAGGTCGAAGGTGAAGGACCAGCTGTCGTCCGCATGCCCGGAGCAGTCTGCCCAGGCGTAGAACGCGCCGTCCGGCATGACGGGGACCGGCAGCCCAAGGTTCTCTAGGGCCGGCACGAGGAAGTCGCGCCGCGCACGGAACTCGCTGCGCCGGCGCTCGTACTCGGCCAGCGAGTCGGGCTCGAAGCACGCCATGGCAGCGTGCTGCGCCACCGCGGAAGGGCAGATGTAGAGGTTCTGCGCCAGCCGCTCCACGGCAGCGACGAGCGCCTCGGGCACCACGAGCCAACCCAGCCGCCAGCCCGTCATGCTGAAGTACTTGGAGAAGCTGTTGACCGAGATCACGTCGTCGCCGTGCATCAGGGCGCTGTGCCCGTACCGGTCGTCGTAGCTCAACCCGAGATAAATCTCGTCGACCACCGTGAAGCCGCCGCGCTCGCGGACGAACTGGACGATGCGGCCGACCTCGGCGGGATCGATGGACGTGCCGGTGGGGTTGGACGGCGAGGCGAGCAGTACCCCTCGCGTGCGGGCCGACCAGGCGTTTCGCACCCCCTGCGCGCTCAGCTGGAATCGCTCCTGGGGCGAGGCCGGCACGAGCACTGGGCGGCCCTCCGCCGCGCTTACGAAGTGCCGGTTGCACGGATAACTCGGATCGGGCAGCAGGACTTCGTCGTCGCGGTCCACCAGCGCCAGGCAAGCGAGCTGCAGCGCAGCCGATGCCCCCGCGGTCACCACGATGCGCCTGGGAGCGATGTCCAGTCCGAATCGGCTGCGATACCAGCCGCTGATGCGTTCTCGCAGCTGCGCCAGGCCGGTGGCGTCGGTGTATTGCGTGTGACCGCCGGCCACCGCCCGCTCTGCGGCTTCCTGCACCAGCGGCGGCGCCGTGAAATCGGGCTCGCCGATGTTCAGGAAGACCATGGGCGACCCGGCGCACTCGGGGCTGCGGGCCAGCTCGGCCGCGGCCTTCGCGCACTCCATCACGTAGAAGGGCTCGATGCGATCGAGCCGCCCCGCGGTCTTCACCGGCGTGCCGCTCGCGCGGCCTGCACCTCCACCGGACGGAGGTCAGCCGCCGTCTTGTCCAGCACGCCGTTGACGTACTTGTGGCCGTCGGTGCCGCCGTAGCTCTTGGCCAGCTCCACCGCCTCGTTGATGGCCACCTTGTAGGGCACGTCGATGCAGTGCTTGAGCTCGTAGGCGCCGATCATCAGCACACCATGCTCGACGGGCGACAGCTCGCTGGTCTTGCGGTCCACATGGCGAGCGAGCACAGAGTCGAGGTCGGCCGCCTCGGCGATGCAGCCGTGCAGCAAGGCGTCGAAGTGGGCCTTGTCGCACTTGTCGAAGTCTTCCTGCTCGCGCACATGGGCTTCGATGGCGCCGGGGTCCGTGCCCGAGATCAACCACTCGTACAGGCCCTGCAGGGCGGCCTCGCGGGAGCGGCGGCGGGTGGACTTCGGGGCGGCGCGCTTGCCGGCGTGTTGGGGCCGGTGGCCCGTCTTTTCGGACTCGTTCACGACAGATCTTCCAGCAGGTTGACCATCTCGACCGCCACGCGGGCGGCATCGCGGCCCTTTTCCTCGGCACGGGCCCAGGCCTGCGCTTCGGTCTCGACGGTCAGGATGGCATTGGCAATGGGGATGTGATGGTCCAGCGAGACGCGCGTCACGCCCGCGCCGCTTTCGTTGGCCACCAGCTCGAAGTGGTAGGTCTCGCCGCGCACGATGCATCCGAGGGCGATCAGTGCATCGTAGTCATGGCTGTCGGCCATGGCTTGCAGGGCCACCGGGATCTCAAGCGCACCCGGTACGGTGACATGGCGGATGTACTTCGGCGCCACGCCAAGCTCGCGCAGCTCGTCGAGGCAGCTTCTCGCGAGGGCCTGCGTGATCTTGGCGTTGAACCGCGCCTGCACGATGCCGATGCGCAGGTGGCGGCCGTCGATCTCGGTCTCCGGGCCTTTGTCGGCGTCTTTCATGCCTTGCCTTCAATGTGCTCCGACGGTGCCACGAAGCCCGTCACTTCCAAACCGTAGCCCGCCATGCTCGGCATGCGGCGCGGGCTGCCCAGCAGCCTCATGCGCGAGATGCCGAGCTCGCGAAGGATCTGCGCCCCGACGCCGTAGGTGCGCAGGTCCATCTGCCCCTGCTGGCGCTCGGCGCGTTCGTCGTGCGGCAGCAGGTGGCCGAGCATGGTGTGGACGTCCTCGCCGCAGTTGAGGAGCACGACAGCGCCGCAAGGCGCGGCCTGCACCGCGGCGAGCGCTACGGGCAGGGGCCAGCTGTGGCCGCACTGGCCCACATCAAGCAGGTCCAGCACCGACAGCGGCTCGTGCACGCGTACCAGCACCTCGTCGTGCGGCGCCCACTGGCCCTGCGTCAGCGCCAGGTGCAGCCCGCCAGTGCGGTCTCGGAATGCGTGGCACTCGAACTCACCCTGGGCGGTGTGCAGCCTGCGGCGGTGCACACGCTCGATCAGCGTTTCGTTGCGGCTGCGGTATTCGATGAGGCTGGCGATGGTCCCGATCTTGAGCCCATGCTCCTGGGCGAACCGCTCCAGGTCCGGCAAGCGCGCCATGGTGCCGTCGTCCTTCATGATCTCGCAGATGACGGCCGCGGGCGTGAGGCCAGCCATGGCGGCGAGGTCGCAGCCGGCCTCGGTGTGCCCGGCACGCATCAGCACGCCGCCGTCTTGCGCGACGAGCGGGAAGATGTGACCGGGCTGCACCAGGTCGCTCGCCTTGGCGTCGCGGGCCACGGCGGCCTGCACGGTGCGTGCTCGGTCGGCTGCCGAGATGCCGGTGGTCACGCCGGTGGCGGCCTCGATCGACACGGTGAATGCTGTACCGTGGCGCGTGCCATTGCGCATGGTCATCGGCGGCAGTTGCAAGCGCTCGCAGCGCTCACGGGTGAGGGTGAGGCAGATGAGGCCGCGGCCAAAGCGGGCCATGAAGTTGATCGCCTCGGGCGACACATGGTCCGCCGCAAGCACCAGGTCGCCTTCGTTCTCGCGGTCTTCCTCGTCGACGAGGATGACCATGCGTCCTGCGGCGAGCTCGGCGATGAGCTCGGGGACGGGGGAAATTGCCATCCGCGGATTGTAGGCGGCGGGTCTGCTCGGCTCGGCCGAGCGCAGGGGGGCGACTTCACCCCGACCACCACTCCTTCACGGCCAATCTGAGGCGGCGAACCAGCAGGCCGCGCGAGCCTTACCGGCCGAGCATGCGTGCCACGTACCGGGCGATGACGTCCACCTCGAGGTTCACGCGGGAGCCGGCCTTCAGCGTGCCGAGTGTCGTCTGCACGACGGTGTGCGGAATGAGGTTGATGCTGAACTCGCAGCCCTCGTCGTGGTCGCGCACGTGGTTGACTGTGAGGCTCACGCCGTTGACGGTGATCGATCCCTTGTACGCGAGGTACTGCCCCAGCGCCTGGGGCGCCAACACGCGTAGTTCCCGGGATTCGCCGACCGGCTCGAAATAGGTCACCTCGCCGATGCCATCGACATGCCCCGTCACGATGTGGCCGCCCAGCCTGTCCTGTGCCCGCAGCGCCTTTTCCAGATTGACCGCTCCGGTGGCGTCCAGCCCCGTGGTCTTGTCCAGGCTCTCGGCGGAGATGTCGATGCTGAACCGGCCCGTTGCAGTGTCGAGCGAGGTCACTGTCATGCATGCACCGTTGAGCGCGATGCTGTCGCCCGGCAGCACGTCGTCGAGATAACCTGCGGGCACCTCGATGAGCAGGCGCCGGCCGTGGGTAGGCGCGTCGCCCAGAGATTGGACGCTCGCGATGCGGCCGATGCCGGTGATGATGCCTGTGAACATGGCCGCGATTGTGTCAGCCCAGCGGCCGCGCCAGGATCCTCAGGTCGGCACCGATCGGCGTCGCGCTCATGAAACGCAGCTCCAGTCCTTCGGCGAGCGACTGCAAGGGCCCGAAGGCCGCCAGCTCGCGGCCTTGACCGAGCAGCTTGGGTGCCACGTAAACCAGAAACTCGTCCACCAGCCGCTCGCGCACGAAGGACCCGTTGAGCTTGTGGCCGGCTTCCACGTGCAGTTCGTTGATGCCGCGCGTGGCCAGGTCGACCAGCATTGCGGGCAAGTCCACCTTGCCGTGCGGGCCGGGGACCATTGCGATTTCCGCTCCACGGGCGGTCAGCGCCGCGGCGCGCTCCTCGTCGCGCTGAGCGGCATAGATGAGCACTTCGCCCGGCGGGGCCAGCAGGCGCGCGGCGAGCGGCGTTTCGAGTCGCGAATCGACGATCACGCGCGAGGGCTGGCGCGGAGTGCTGACCAGCCGGACGTCCAGACGGGGGTCGTCCTCCAGCACGGTTCCCACGCCGGTCAGCAAGGCCCCCGCGCGCTTGCGCCACGCGTGCCCGTCGGCTCGCGCGGCCGCGCTTGTGATCCACTGACTCGCGCCGTTGTCCAAGGCTGTGCGGCCGTCCAGCGAAATGGCGGCCTTCAGTCGCACCCAGGGGCGGCTCCGCTCCATGCGCGAGAAGAAGCCGATGTTGAGCTCGCGGGCGGCGTCGGCGCCCGGACCGTCGAGTACCTCGATGCCTGCAGCACGCAGGCGTGCCGCTCCTTGGCCCGCGACCAGCGGATTCGGGTCTTCCAGTGCCATGACCACTCGGCCCACGCCGGCCTGCACCAAGGCGTCGCTGCAAGGGCCTGTTCGGCCATGGTGAGCGCAAGGTTCCAGTGTCACGACGACCGTGGCTTCACGCACGCTTTCGCCGCGTGCGGCCGCATCGCGTAAGGCCATCACCTCGGCGTGCGGGCCGCCGGCCTGCTGGGTATGGCCGCGGCCGATCACCCGTCCTTCGGGGGTGACGATCACGCAACCGACGCGCGGGTTGGGCTCCGACAACCCGATGGCCTGCTCGGCGAGTGTCAGCGCCTCATGCATGAGCGCGTCAAAGTCCATGGCGGCGCTCAAGGTTGGTGTGGCGTCGTCGCTGGGCCGGCGTCGGCACACTTGCGATCGCCGGGGATCACGAGGAAGTTCTGCTGAATCAAGGACGTATCGACCTCGCGGTAGTGCTCGGGGTGCTCCGCGGGGCGGTCCACGGCGCCGCTGCCGTCGGTGTCTGCGCTGTAGCGGCAAACCCTGTATTGGCCGAATGCTTCTCCCAGCGTCCACCCTTGCGGAACGATGCGGCTGCGCCCGGACCATGGGCCTGCTGTCGCGATCGCGCAATGGTAGGCCACCCCATCGGCATGGGTCTCGATGACGCATGGCGTGGAGGTGGGCGTGGCCTCGCGTGTCAGATCCACTGCGACGGACAGCGTCAGCGTGTCCGCTGTTCCGGTAGCGAAGCGCACCCAGCCGCTCAGCAAGTGGGCGTGTACGGCCTGGCAATGGCTCAGCATCTCCACCGACACCTGCTCGGACGACACGGATGCGTTCAATCCGCTGCATATTGATGCGACCTGCCCTGTGACGTCTTCGAAGACGAGGGCGACCGTCGAACCGGCAGGTTTGAGCACGCTGCGCCCATCGCCGAGGGGATGCGCCGTGCGGGGAACGGAGGGCGCTCGTGCTTCCACGCGGGTCAACCGCTCTCGGTGGCTCTGCACCGCCAGCGCGCCCGAAAGCACGTCGGGTACTCGCGCCATTGCGGAGTGCAGCTGTACGCGACGCACCTCTCCGCTGCGGTCGCTCCATGTCACCTCGACACGCGCGGATGAGTAGCGGTCGCCGTCCTGACGGTCGACTTCACGCTGGAGCCGATAGACCGTGTTCGACGACATGCCCGCGCCCGCGTCCTCCGCAATCTCCTCTTTCGGTTGCGCTTCTGCGGGCATTGCGCGCAGCCCCTCCATTGCCTCCTGTGCCAGTCGCATGGCTTCGGACGTCTGCCGTGCCAGGTCGGCATGGCGCTGCATGTGCGTGTGCAGACGTGCGAGGCCGAGCATGCCGAGCGACAACACGAGGAAGGCCACCATGGCCTCGACGAGCGACGCCCCTCTCTGACGATGCCGCTCCATCAGAAATCCCTCCAGCTGCCTGGCAGGCGGGCATAGGTCCCCGTTCCTCGCATCAGGGTACGCAGCACCGAAGGGTCGTAGACCAGCTCGGGTGCGCCGTCACCTGTGTAGGCGCCCTCGACAATGGCAGCGCCGTAAAGGCTCCCGCCGCCACTCCAGTGCAGTCCGCGTGCATACAGCACCCCGTGGAGCGCGGGCTGTCCCTGCACCCGCACGGAACCGGCCACGACGATCGCCAGCGGCCGTTCGCGGCTGCCGAGTTGCGTGGTGCCGTCGATCTGCAGGTCGCCATTCACCCAAAGCAGCGAGTGGACCTCGGCTGCGCGCCTCAGTGCCTCGCTGCAGTCGCTGCTGCAGTCGACACTGGCCACCACGGGCTGTGCGGCCCAGGTCGCCATGTCCAGGCCGAAGAACGAGGCGAAGAAGCGCTCCCCGCTGAGTGCGTGCAGCGCTTCGTCGTGCTCTATCACTGCGGCGCTCGCCGGCCCGCCGGGTGCGGTCGTGATGCGGGCATTCGGTGCCAGAACCGCGCCGCCGGCATGCACGGCGAATCCAGCCGAGGCGGCATCAGCGTGGTGTAGGCCCGGCGATCCGACGCCTGCATCGACACCGTCGCGCACCGTAAGTGCGGCCACCGGCGCGGTGGCGAGCGCCGGTAGCAAGCCGACGAGGATCTGTGTGCGTGCCGTCGCATCGGCTACGGTGTCTGTGCCCGGGCTACAGGCTCCCGCGGCCTGGCTGCAGCCCGTCGACTCCAGTCGCAGCAGGCCAGGCTTCGGCCCAGGGGAGATCTGCACGATGAATGCCGAAGCCGCCTTTCCATCACCCGAGGGAGCCGCGAGCGAGTCGCCGCGTCCTGGGCAGTTGCATCGCCAGGCATCGCCATCGCGCACGCAAACGGCGCGGGCGCCTCCCACCTCATCGCGCGGCTCCAGGGTCGCAGTCCTCGCCGACACCGCGAGGTGCCGGGCACGGAAGCTGTCCTCGTTCCCCTCCTTCGGGAGGCAGTGCTCGTTCATCGGTCGGGGGTCGTTCAGCATCCCCAGGCTCCATTCCAGGCCCGCCTCAGCCGCTTCAAAGGCCTGTGTCGCGCGCACATGGTTGGCCGAAGCGCGCCACTCGAACAGATGATTGCGGTTCGCGTATGCCGCCACCATCGTCATCACAAAGAACAGAACCAGGGTCACCGCGAGGGCAGCACTGCCGCGCTGCGATACAGGGCATCGAATCTCGCGTCTCATGTGCTGCACGCTCCGGTGATGGCGTCATTGCGAAGACGCACCAGGGTGCGCAACGAGCGGACGACGCGCGGATCCGCCGCCGCATGCCCGCTGATCGACACCGCCAGGCTGCGAAGGGCTTGTCGAGGCGGCTGGCAATCGGCCGCATCCGCTGGACAGGCTTGCGCGCAAACGCTTTCTAGCGAGATCTCCCGCAGGGCAGGGGTGATGCTGAAGGAGGTGACCACCAATGTGCCGGTGTCGGTGAGTGCCTGCCAGTTGCCTGCACCGAGCAGCATCTCGATGGCACCACGCCGGAGTCGAAAGCCGAACTGCTCGTTGCCGTCTATGTCATGTCCTTCTCGCACGTTGCGCGAGTAGCTGAACGTCACTGTCTCGGAGGGTCCCGAGGTCGGCGTGAGGGCCGTGTGAGGGTTCGAGGAGCGAGTGCCGCCGTCCGGCACGCTCGCGGACGCATCGTGCCAGTAGCCCGCGCGCCGCAGGTCTCGTGTGACGATGTCGGCGGCGACACGCAAGTCCTGCATCAGCCGGCCATGGAGCAGGGCTGTGCGGTGTTCGTGGATGCGCGTGACGAGCAAATGGAGCGCTGTCGAGACGACGAAGAGGCCGAGCGCCATGCCGACAAGGAGCTCCACGATCGTCAGCCCGCGTTGATGCCAGCCCGTCATCACAGCCCCCAGCACTTGTGGTTGGCCAACACGCCGTTCGCGACCTGCTCGTCTGGTCCCGACAACTGCGAGACCTGTGCGCCATCCACCACCAGGCGCAGGTGTCGGCAGCTCTTGTCGCCGCCTTGAACGCCGCGGGCCTCGGCGTGCAGCTCGTAGCCGGTGGAGCCTGATTCACGCACCGCCAGCTTGTAGTGGCCCGCGGGCGAGGCGTCGCGCATGCCCACGTCGGCCAGGCTGCCGTACCTTGCATGCTCGGCGCGATGGCGCTCCTGCGCCATCTGCACCTGCATCACTGCCACCAGCGCGTCGGCACGGCGCAGCTTCTGCATCACATGAAGGTAGCCCGGGTAGGCAAGCGAGGACAGGATGGCCGCCACGGCAAGCGCGAACATCGTTTCGATCAGAGTGAAGCCACCGGCGCTGCGCGCCTGCATTGGGTCTCGCATGATCAGCTCCTCAGCAGCTGCGGTAGCCCGCGACGGCCGCAGCACCTCGCGGCGAGCAGGTGCGTACCCGACCCATCACGTTGATCACGTGATGCACGGCGCGGCCGCTGGTCGCCACGACCTTGAGCGTGCCTGCAGGCGTGCTTGTTCCGTGCAGCGGATCGAACAGCAGCGAGCGCACGGCCGACTGCAGCGAAATGCCCTGGTCCGACGCCCACTGCACCGTTTTCAGCGCTTCGGCTTCGCCCTCGCAGACGGCGGCCCCCGAGGCGTCGCAGCGGCATTCCTGCGCGGCACCGGTGTGGATCACGTAGCAGTGGCCCCATGCGGCCTCGTGCAACGTGACTCGCAGTGGGGTGTTGCGCATGACTGCCTCGGCCCTGGCGAACTGCAGGTCGCTTGCCAGCTGAGCCGCCGCGCCGTCGAGCCGCTGCCTCTCGATCAAGCCGCGAAAGCTTGGTGCTGCAGCGGCCATCGTGATGGCCGCGATCGCCATGGCGATGCTCGCCTCGACCAAAGTCACGCCGCGCAGCTGCGCTGCTGTTTGCATGTTTCCCCCTCCCGTGATGTTGTGCCGGCACTGTACGAATCGGCACACGATCTCGCGCCCCCACGAGGTGGGAAGACGCTGGCCCTCGGAGGGGGTGTGGGAGGAAGAGGGGCCGCCGAAGGGGGCGGCACCCGGGTGATCAAATGTCGCGGATGAGTTGGCGGAACTCGTCGACGTCTTCGAAGCTGCGGTACACGGAGGCAAACCGTACGTAGGCCACCTTGTCGATGCGCTTTAGCTCACGCATTACCAGTTCGCCCACACGGGAGGAAGGTACCTCCCGAGCGCCGCTGTTGAGCAGCTTTTCCTGGATGCGCTCCACGGCGGCATCGATCTGCTCCACGCTTACCGGTCGCTTGCGCAGGGCCAGGGCCATGGAGGCGCGCAGCTTCGAGGTATCGAACTCGGCGCGCGTTCCGTCTTTCTTCACGACCTGGGGCAGCGCGATCTCGGCCCGTTCATAAGTGGTGAAGCGCTTGTCGCAGGCCTGACAGCGTCGGCGCCGGCGGACCACATCGCCCTCGTCGGACTCCCGTGTCTCGACGACCTGCGTCTCATGGTGGCTGCAGAAGGGGCAACGCATCGTGGGAAGGCGGTCCGCGGTGACCTAGTGTCGTGAGTTGGAAATACGTGGCATTTCGATTCGACCAGGTGGTGATGATCGTGCGGCGGGCGAAAGGGGTCGATACCGGGTGGTAGCGACCCCTTTCGACGGTCGCGCGAGGGCGCCATCTGGCCGAACCCCTTCGGGGCGGGCCGACACGGGGCGATAGCCGCGTTGCCCCGCCGAGTCGATACCACACGGTATCGACCCCGGTGGGCGCCTCGCGCTCATACCCCTCGCG
>CBINBY010000121.1:0-13390 GCA_966248995.1 uncultured Burkholderiales bacterium
TCAGTGCACCGAAAGTTAAACCGAAAGTTATGTCATGTCAACAACCGAAAGTTAACGTTCGTGATGGTGGTGCCGTGCCAGAGTCCGTGCCACAAATGTTTGAGGGAGGAGCAGAAGATGAGGAGTCGTGCGCGGGTTATTTCCGCGGCTGTGCTGGCTATGTTCTGTTCGGCGTGCGCAGTTGCGCCGACCGGACCGGGAGGCCGGCCGCTAACGCCTTCAGATGCAGGCGAGAGGCCGGAGGACCCTATGGCAATAGTGCGTGATGCACTTCGCTATCGATTGAAGGATCCGGACTCTGCAATGGTGAAGCTGGTGGGGTCGCCGTATCCCATGGTCATCAACAAGACCATGGTCACCAACGGTGGGGCAGGATGGCGGATCTGCGCAGAGGTGAACGCCAAGAACAGCTATGGTGGCTACACCGGCTACAAGCACGTCTTCATTTTCTGGCGTGCAGGTGAAGTGCTTGACTACCTCGATGACGACATGGGGCAGATAGCCTGTCGCGGCGCCTACTAGAGCACGCCTTCCGGCGTTTAGTGGCTGCTCCGAGTTCGGAGCTTTTCTGTCGCGTACGTGTCCAGGGCGGCGTTGTAGCGCGCCCTTTCTTCTCTGGTCACTGGTGTAGTGGCGTGCTCGATGCGGTACTTGATGTAGTTGATCAGTTCCCGTCTTTCCTCGGGCGTGCCGTGGCGCATGATTTCATCGACGACAAGGGCCCGTGTGGGCACCTTGTCGCCTACTTTCGGGCCGCGCCCAGTCATCAACCACTCGAAGTTGACGTCCGCCCACTTGGCGATGTGAATCGCTAGTTCGGTCTCGGGCATCCCGACCCCCACAAGCCACTTCCTGGCCGCTGTCGCGGTCACCTTGAACAGTCGGGCGAGGGCGGTTTGACGGCCTCGCTCCGGCAGGCCTTTGTCTGCGCAGACCTCATTGAGCCGCTTGGCGAAGAGCTGCTTTTCGTCGGGTTCCGTCATGAACCGAAGGTTATGCAGCCGGGTTTCAACTTTCGGTTGTTGACTGATTGCAACTTTCGGTTCAAAAATCGGCGTCATGGATCTCCAGACCTATTTGCGCGAGAAGCGCGGACGGACTCAGACGCTAGCCCGCGCTTTGGGTGTCAGTCCCTCGCTCGTAACTCAGTGGGCAGGTGGAAAGCCTGTCGCTACCAAGCGATGTACGGCCATTGAGCGTGCTACCGCCGGCGTAGTAAGCCGGCAAGACCTGCGCCCGGAAGACTGGCGTGAGGTGTGGCCAGAACTCGCGGCCGCCCATGAGAAGGAGCTTGAGGACCGCGGTGCTATCACTGCGTCAACATAAAGCCCGTGGGCCTGCTGTGGCGCGAGCTAGTCAAGTGCTCCAACCACACTTCGACGCGCACGGAGTCGTTCGCGATCAGCTCATGGACCACCATCGAGACGCCCCAAGCGCTGGAGCTGCTGAGGTAGACCACATCCCCTTGCCTCGGGAGAGGCGCGTGCGGTGGCAGGCAGGACGGCATGTTCCTGCGTTTGGGCAGGTAGCGTCGCTGGTCCTCTGGGATGCACAGGCACACCTCGACCTGCTGGCGCTGGCCGTTGCCATTCGTCGCCTTGCTCATGCTGAGGCGCTCCCCTTTGGGGCGCACATGGTCGGTGTACTTGTCCTCGTATTCCATGGATTCGTGTCCTCTCTGAGGCTTGATGGGGCACGAATCCTGTCGCGGCTAGGCCATCTGTCGGCCGGCTTGTTGTTGACGCTGCTCATGGCTGGGCAGTGTCTTTTTTTTGTCTGGGCGGGTCTGTACGTGGCTCTCCGTGATTCACGTACAGCCACGTACAGGGTCTGAAATGCACCGGGAGATAGGTATGGAGCAATCGCCGACCGGCGAAATCGTGGACGTGAACGACGCGCTGAAAGAGGCCGTGCGAGCCCTGGGTGGCAACAAGAAGGTCGGGTCGCTGCTGCGGCCCGAGCTCCCCATGGAGCAGGCCACCAACTGGCTGCGGGACTGCCTCAACCCCGAGCGTCGGGAGAAGCTGAGTCCCGAGCAGGCGATTCTCATCCTGCGTTTGGCTCGCCAGGCCGGCTACCACGCAGCGATGACCTTCATCGCAGGCGACATCGGCTACGAGGCGCGGCCAGTGGACCTCGCCGACCGCGTCGCCGAGCTGCAGCGCTCCTTCGTCGAGGCGGTCGACCGCCTAGAGCAGATCCAGTCGCAGCTCCAGCGCGTGCAGGCAATGAGGCGGGTGGCATGAGCGCGCAGCGGCCGAGCAGGGCGATCAGCTTTCGTTGCCGACTTCGCTTGGCGGAGCGCAGGCGCGCCAAAGTTCGTTCCAAAGTGCCATGGCATCGGCGTCGAGCTCGGGAGCGGTCCATTCCCTGGCGCGAGCCGATCGGAGCTCCATGTCTGATTTCGCTGTACGCAAGGCTTTCGCGAACAGTGGGCGAGCCGGAGGGGCCTCAGCAATGAAGGCCCGGATGATGCATTCCATCATTTCCTGGCGCGCCTGCACCCTGGCCATGCCGCGGACTGCGTCGAAGAACGCGGCCTCGAGTTGGCTTGGCGTGAGTTTCATGGGTGCCCTCCTCGGGCTGGAAGTCGTGGGGACATCCAGCGTACCTGAGGCAGGGCGCCCGCCAGTTTGGACGGGGAGGACGGCGTAGATGAGGCCACCTGGCGAGATCCGCAAGGCCTTGCGCCGAGCCGCGCAAGAGCTCCACGCCGAGCAGAGCGCGGCGACTTGGCGCGACATGGCTGCGCGTGCGTCGGTGGGCTTTCGCGTCGCCCGACGCACGGTTTGCAACATGGCGCATGCCGGTGAGCTGCAGGCCGTGGGTGCCGCCAAGCGCCCGCACTCCAATCGCGGGATGACGCTGTACGTGCCGGCCGAGCCTTCGCCCGCCAAGGAGGCAATCGACACCGTTATGCGCCGATGGGCGCGCTGAGAACGACACCAAAAAGGGCGACACCCGAATGCATGGATGGGACACCGGGGCCGGCAACGCTCCGAGTGGGGAGCCGCACCCCGTGAAGGGGGGTGTTGGTGGGCAGTGACCCGATTGACTTCGCAGAGCTGGCTGCCGCGCTGCTGCAGCGTGCCGAAACCCTGGTGCCCCAATGGCTGCCTGGGGGCAAGTTCGCGGGCGCAGAGTACGTGTGCGGTGATCTCACGGGTGGGGAGGGGCGCAGTTGCTCGGTCAACCTGCGTACCGGCCACTGGGCGGACTTCTCCGGTGACGACAAGGGTGGCGACCTCATCGGCCTTTACGCCGCGATCCACAACCTCAACCAGGGCCAGGCTGCGCGCCAGCTGATGCGTGATCTCGGGTGGGAGCGACCCACCGGGGCGCCGGTGCGTCGGCTATCTGCTGTGCAGACGTCTGCGGATGAGGACAGCAGCGAGGAGCCGCCGGCGGGAGATCCGAGCGAAACCGCGCAGCGCAAAGGGAAGCGACGCTCGATATGGCGGGCGATCACGCCAGTGCCAACGCACGCACCGGCGCCGTCGTTCGTGTTCCGCTATTTCGACAAGGAGATGCGGGACTGGGTGGAGTGGCGCTCGAGCCGCCAATGGCTGTACGAGTTCGAGGGGCAGCGCCTCGGCTACGTCTGCCGCTTCGACCATGACGACGGCACCAAGGACCTGCTGCCGTTGACCTGGTGCGAGGACGAGAGCGACGGCCGTGGCACGCAGCAGTGGCGGTGGAAGCAGTGGGAGGAGCCTCGGCCGCTGTACGCGCCGGCAACCATCCTGAGCGGCGACCCGGCACGCGTGCCCGTGGTGGTGGTCGAGGGCGAGAAGTGCGCGCTGGCCGGCCACGAGCTGCTGGGGCACGAGTTCGACTTCGTGACCTGGCCAGGCGGTGGCAAGGCGGCGAACAAGGCCGCGTGGAGCCGGCTGATGGGCCGCACCGTGTATCTGTGGCCGGACTGCGATGCCAAGCGCCAGCGCCTGACACGTGCCGAGCGTGAGGCAGGTGTCGACCCTGGGAGCAAGCCCATCCTGCCCGTTGGCAAGCAGCCGGGCATGCAGGCGATGGTGGCCATCGGTTCGACGCTGGCCGCGGATCACGGATGCACCGTGTTCATGTGCCGGTTGCCCGAGCCGGGCGATGTGTCGGACGGTTGGGACATCGCGGACGCCATTGCACAGGGGTGGGATGCGGACATGGTGCGCGGCTTCATTCGCCGTGCCGCCGAGTTCTTGCCGCCCGATGACGCGGCGCGCGCGAAAGCTGCGTCTACCCCAACGATGGCTGGCGCGGAGCCGGATGATCCGGCGGCGTCCTGGCGCGATGCGTTGCTGAAGAGTGCGCAGACGGGCGCCATCAAGGCCGTGCGCGAGAACGTGGTGCTCGCCCTCGATGGCATGCCGTCGCGTGGGCTGGCCGGCATCCCGGAGGCGGTGGGCGTAATCGCGTTCAACGAGCTGGCCAACGACATCGTGAAGCTCAAGCCCTCGCCGTGGGGCACACCGCAGGGGGCTTGGGCCGAGGTCGACGATCTGCTACTGGGGGAGTGGCTCGTGCGCGAGCACTGGCTGCCCAGCATGCCGCGCGGCACGCTGGAGGAATCGGTGCGCATGGTGGCGTACCGGCACCGGTACCACCCGGTGCGGGAGTGGTTGGACAGCCTTGCATGGGATGGCACCAAGCGGCTATCCACATGGTTGCGACGCGTGTGCCTGGAGGATGACGAGTACGACGACACCGACACGCTGCAGCGATACCTGGCGCGCGTGGGCACGTTCTTCGTGATGGCGATGTGTGCCCGAGTGATGCAGCCTGGCGTCAAGTTCGACTACATGCTGATCCTGGAGGGCATGCAGGGCCGCCGCAAGAGCACGCTCCTGCGCACGCTGGCGGGGGATTACTTTGCTGACACCGGCCTGGTGCTGGGCGACAAGGACAGCTACCAGCAGCTGCAGGGCGTGTGGCTGTACGAGATCCCCGAGCTGGATGCGTTCTCGAAGGCCGACGTGATGAAGATCAAGGCTTACGTCGCGAGCCAGGAGGACTACTTCCGCGCCAGCTTTGACCGGCGCGCGGCGAAGTACCCGCGCCAGGTGGTGTTCGCGGGCACGACGAACGAGGATCACTATCTCACTGACCCGACGGGCAACCGGCGTTTCTGGCCGGTGCGTGTGACCCGCGACCAGGTGGACATCGAGTGGGTGGAGGAGCACCGCGAGCAGCTGTTCGCGGAAGCCCTGGCGAGATGGAAGGCCGGGCGCCGCATGTACCCCACGCCCGAGGAAGAGCTCATCCTGTTCGCGCCCCAGCAGCAGAACCGCGCGGTAGAGAACGCGATCGAGGCGGCCATCACCCGCTACCTGTACCCGCCGGAGGGCATCACCGGGCGCTACAGCGACGGGGACATGGTCGATGAGATCTCCGTGGTGGAGCTCCTCGGAAAGATTGGCATCGGCATCGAGAAGCTCGGGCCTGGGCGCTTCCATGAGAAGCAGGCCCTTGCCGCTTTGCGCAAGCTCGGCTGGATCGAGTGCCGTCCACGCGCCCAGGGCGGCGGCCCGCGGCCGCGCGTGTACCGCAGGCCCAAGGATTCACCCGCTGCTTCGGCCATGCCGAGCGGCAGCGGTTCATCGTCGCGCCCAACGCAGGGCGATCAACCAGAGAGGGCCGCAGATGAGTGCCCGTTCTGACCAGCGAGCGGCAGGCGTGCCGGAAAAGGTCGGGGCGCTCGTGGTGACGCGTATGTAGGCGCGCGTGCGGGCCCGGCGCACCGGGGGGTTGGTCCGTTGGTCCACTGGTCCACGGTTTCGCAGCGACTGCTCAGACATCGGCAAGAGGCTGATGGTGAGTGTCCAGGCGGAGCTTTGCCCAAGCGGCCCATGGTCCACCCCGGAAGCGCGGCCGGGCGGGGGCGGGCGAGCGTGCGCACGTGTCGCGCGCGAGCGAATCAGGTGTGTGAAGTGTCCATGTGAAGAGGTGGACCAGTGGACCAAGACAAAAAGGCGAACCGATACGACTGGCTGCCCGCGCATATGCCTCGGGTGGCAAAGCTGGTGAGGGAAAGGCGGGCACAGCTGGGCGATGCGCATGTGAACGAGTGCTGGCGGCGTGGCGTGCTGCAGTGCGAGCCCGGGTGGTTCTTCGCTCGCGAGGGCGCGCTGACCGTAGGCACGCCTTGGGATGAGCCGGTGATGGCGAATTTCGCCGCGGCATCGGTCACCTCGTCGCAGGCTGTGCTGATCCTGAGGGAGAAGGCAGATGGCGCGAAATGAGGAGATCGAGCGTCGACTGCAGAACTGGGCGCGGTGGAAGCTGGGTGCTGGTGGCGGTGGGTTGGGCTACGGCGGGTCAGCGTGGAACATGGAGCCCAGTGGCACGCGGTATCGGGAGGCTGTGATCCCGACGATCGACTGCGAAGCGAGCGTCACCGACCAGGCCGTAGCGTCGCTGGATGTACGGCTGCGGGAGACCATCGAGCAGGTCTACCTGACGGGTGACAGCGCAGCCCTCGACGCGCGCAAGCTGGGATGCAGCGAAGCCACGGTGAAGGCGCGCGTGTGGGAGGCGCACCGTCGCCTGGTGGTGTGGTTCGCCGAGCGTGCCGCCCTGGCTCGGGCCGAGCGCGAGCGGGTGGAGGCGCTGCAGCGGGCCAGCAAAAGTAGTTTTAAGCATTAGCCGAAACCAGTACATTTCAGGAACGCTGCGGTTTGGTCCATCAGCCAGATCGCACAGACGCCCGACGTGAGCCTCCACCCGTCGGGCGTTTTCATTTGGAGTGCTCCATGCGCGTGACCACCACCAGCAACATCGGCGAGGTGATCCGCGAGACGGCCAAGCTGCACACGCAGTTCCGCTTTGCCTCGGCGCTGGCCCTGACCGAGGCGGTGAAGGCGGCACGCGATGCGATGCCGGGTGAGGTCGAAAGCGTGTTCGATCGCCCTACGTCTTTCACGAAGGGCGGCTTTTTCATCGAGCCTGCACGAAAGGATCGGCTGCAGGCATCGGTGGGCATCAAGGACCGCCAGGCCGAGTACCTGCAGTACCAGGTGCAGGGTGGCACGAGGCAGCCCAAGCGGAAGGCCTTGCGCCTACCCAGCGTGGTGCAGCTCAATGAGTACGGCAACGTGCCGGCCGGGCTGATCAAGTCGCTGATCAATCGGGCGAAGTCGGGCAAGCGGGCCACGAAGGCGCAGTCCAGGCGCTTCGGTGTGAGCCAGGCGGTGGACCTGTTCTATGGCGAGCCAGGCGATGGCAGGCCCGCAGGTATCTACAAGCGGGTGGTGCTGAGTGCACTGCACCACCAGCTGATACCAATCATCGTGTTCCCAAAGCAGCCAGCCCGGTACGAGCGGCGCTTCGACTTCCATGCGAGGGCGGAACGCATCGTGGTTCGCGCCTTCGAGCCCGCGCTCGACAGTGCATGGGCACGTGCCCTTGCCACTGCGAAGTGAACGGGTCCTCCCCGAGGGGGCAGCCACGCGGGTCATTCGCGAGCACGTTACGCAGGTTGTTGCAGGCGTCTGCGCAGGGTAGTCGCCCGGTAGTCGGGTGGAGGTAGTCAAGTCGTCAAACGAGGGTAGTCAGAGCATGGCGTTGATGGGGTACCGCGAGTACGCGCGTCATCGCCAGGTCACCTTGCGCGCGGTGCAAAAGGCCATCGAGGCGGGTCGCATCAAGGTTGTGGTGGTCGATGGCAAGTCGAAGATCGACTCGGAGCAGGCCGACCGCGACTGGGTGACGAACACGGACCCGGCGAAGCAGTCGTTGCTGTACAGCGCCGGGCCCGACCATGGGGACAGTTTGCTCAGGGAGCCGCAAGCCGGGCTGGCAACCGGGGCGGGCGCTGCGCGGACCGCGGTGCCCGCCAGTTCTGGCGATGACGACGAGCCGCCGGATGAGCCTGCGGCGGGCGGGGCCACCGACGACGACACCAAGGCGTACCGGGCGGAGCGGGCGCAGCGCGAGCGCATTCGGCGGGAGCGCGAGCAGCTCGAGCTCGACCAGCTGCGCGGCTCGCTGGTGGACAAGGCCGAGGTGGCACGGCTGCGCTTCACCGAATTCCGTGCGCTGCGCGATGCCCTGGGCAACGTGGGGGCGCGCATCAAGGATGCAGTGGCTGCCGAGTCGGACGCACTGCGCTGCGAGCAGCTGATCGACCGCGAGATTTCGGCCCGGCTCGCTGACTTCGCCGACCAAGTGCTTGCGCGCGGTGTCACCGCCGAGGCCGACGACGAAGACGATGCTGCCGATTGATGCTGTCCGCAAGGCGATCGCCGATGCCTTGCGGCCGGATCCTGAGGTCTGGGTGGACCAGTGGGCCGAGGCTAACCGCGTGCTGCCCGAGGACACGCCGGAGCCGGGGCCGTACCGCAACGAGCGCACGCCGTACTTGATCGACATTCAACGGACGATGTCGCCCGGGTCTCCCTGGCGCGAAGGCTGGTGGCAGAAGCCCCACCAGGTGGGCGGCTCGGTCAGCGGCGAGAACATGGTGGGTGCGTGGATCTGCACCGCGGCCGGCTCGCTGCTGATGGTGTTCCCGACCAAGGACGACGCCATGCAGTGGGAGCTGTCGCGCTTCGAGCCGATGCGCTCGAGCACGCGGGCGCTGCGCAGGCGGATCCGCCCGGCGCTGGAGAAGGGCAGCGACAACACGAAGCTGCGCAAGCGCTACCCCGGTGGTGTCATGCGCCTGGTCGGGGCGAACCGCGTGGGCGCGCTGAAGTCGGCCACGATCCGCTACATCAAGTTCGAGGAGCCCGACGAGTACACCGCGGACCTCGGCGATCAGGGCCACCCGATCGACCTGGCGCGCAAGCGGGCCGACAACTTTGGCCGCAAGGCGAAGATCTACGGCGACGGCACGCCGACGATCGACGAGCGCAGCGCCATACAGCGCCAGGTGCGCCGCGGCGACCAGCGCAAGTGGCACATGCACTGCCCGGACTGCGGGCATGCACAGGTGCTGGTCCGCACGCAGCTGCGCTGGCTGGACGGCGACCCTGAGACTGTCCGCTATGCCTGCGCCGAGTGCGGCACGCTGAACACCGAGCACGCGTGGAAGGCGAAGAACTACGCCCCGCGCGCGCCGGGCATGACCGAGGCCGAAGCCAAGGCGGCGGGCCTCGCGTACTGGGAGGCCACCGCGGTCGGCGAGCCGGGCGTGGCCAGCTGGTGCAGCTTCAGTGCCCTCAATGCGCCGCTCGGATGGCGGCCATGGCCACAGTTCGTGCGCGAGTGGCTGGCTGCTCAGGGAGACGACGAGAAGATCAAGGTCTTCGTCAACAACTACGACGGCGAGTGCTACAGCCCGAAGCTTGGCACCGCGATCGGCGCGAAGCAGTTGCAGCAGCGCGCCGAGCAGTACGACCTGTGGACCTGCCCGATGGGAGGCCTCGTGTGTTTGGCTGGCGTCGACACGCAGGACAACCGACTCGCCTGGGTAATCCGGGCCTTCGGGCGCGGCGAGGAAAGCTGGGGCATCGCGCACGGTGAGATTCCTGGTGATCCTTCCTCACCGGAGACCTGGGCCAAGGTGCGCGAGGTGCTTGAGGCGCCGATCAGGCACGCGAGTGGGCAGGTGATGCGCGTGGACGCGGCGGCGATTGACGCCGGTGGCCACCACGCAGAGGACGTCTTCGCCTTCTGCCGTGATGCTCAGCTGCGCGGCAAGCACTGGTTCGCGGTGCGCGGTGCGAAGGCTTATGACGCACCGAAGCTGTCCAGGCCGAAGAAGTACGAGTTCACATGGCGCGGCCAGCCAGTGCCGGGCGGCATCGAGATGCGCTGGGTGGGCACGCAGTCGATCAAGAACCTGATCGACGGGCGACTCAAGCTGGGCAAGCCTGGCGGCGGGTACTACCACTACCCCCTTGCCTTCGAGGCCGACTACTACGAGCAGATGCGCAGCGAGCGGCGCGAGTGGCGCCGCGACAGCCGCGGCAACAAGGATCTGTGGTGGGTCAAGGGTCCTGGCCGCAACGAGTACTGGGATTGCGAGGTGTACCTCTACGCCGCGTTCCTCTACGCCATGGCGGGCCGGCACGCCGAAACCGTGTGGCGAGAGCGCGAAAGGCTGTATGGCCAGGTGCGCCAGCTGGATCTGCTCGACGACGGCGCCCAGGTGTCGGCGCCGTCGCAGGCGTCTGCACAGGAGACGGTGCCGTTGGCTGACAAGGGCGCCGACGAAGAACCGGGCGACGTGGCAGAGCCCGAGGAAGTAGCACCGATGGTGGTGCGCAAGAAGGCTCCCGGCCGACGGCGGCAGGGCTTTGTTCAACGCTGGCGATGAGCCGGCACAACAGCAATCAAAGGAAGCTACCGATGTTCAATCGGCTCAGCCGGCTATGCGGCGGCGTGCTCGTCACGCTCGTCCTGTCCGTGGCAACGGTGTCCGCGCATGCACAGGGAGTATCGGACTACCTGGAAAACAGGCTCATCGACTGGCTGCTGCGCGGGCAGGCATTCACGCCGCCGTCGCCCGTGTACGTTGGCTTGGGGACCACGACCGGCAGCGATACCGCATGCGGCACTGAACCGACCGGGGGCAGCTACGCCCGTGCAAGCATCGCCGCGAATGTGCTCACGGCATGGCTCAGCACGCAGGGCAACACGGCGGTGTCCACCGGCACCGTCGCCGTCACCTCCAACGCCGTTGCGATCACCTGGACTTCGCCGACCGCTCCATGGGGCACGGCGACCGAAGCGTGCGTGTTCGATGCGCCTACCGGCGGGAATCTGCTCTGGCGCTTCACTCTCACGACGCCACGCGCGATCACCACTGGCGCGACCGTCAGCTTCCCCATCGGTTCTTTGCAGTTCCGTAGCGACCTCAACTGACCCGAGCGCGACATGGCAAACCTTACCCTCAGCAGCCCGTCATACAGCGCCAGGACGAACTTCGGCAGCGTTCTGAGCGGCGGCTCCGGCCAAGTTGCGAATCCGTTCCCGACGAACGGCACTTGGTCTGTCGTCGGCTGGATCCGGGACACCGCGCGCAATGCAGTGCGTGTGGCGGTCGGCGCACCTTCCACGGCGTGGATCGGGTGCGACGGATCGAACAACGCCATGGCGCGCTACGGCACCAACGGTGCTGGCGAGGTGTCGCTGAGCTCGTCGGTCAACGTCATGGACGGGCAGTGGCATCACGTCGCGCTCGTCCTTGGTCCGTCAGGCGGCCGGTTTTTCGTTGACGGTGTTCTCGTCGCAAGCAGCGCCACAACCGCGTCCGGCGCTGGCACGCAGTACACCAGCGACTTGGGGGTGCGCACATTCCCCGGTGCAACGAGCTTCGACTGGCAGGGCGATGTCGACGAGGTGGAGGTGTGGAGCACCGAGCGCTACACCTCAGGATTCACGCCGCCGACGGCGCCAACGGCAAACGGCACAAGCGGCCTGATTTCGCTGTGGCACCTCGACGGCAACGGCCTGGACACCGCAGGCCCGGCCACATCTGTCACCCTCTCGGGCCCGTCGAGTGGCGCGGTTGGTGTGGCGTCTACGCCGTTCACCGTTGGTGCGAACGGTGGCATCACTGGAACCGTCACGGTCACACCGAGCGACGGCGGGGCGGGGGGGACGTTCTCGCCCGCATCGGTGGCGATCAGCTCCGGCACACCGACGGCTACGTTCACCTACACGCCCAGTACGACCGGCGCGCGCTCGATCAGCGTGACGAACGACGGAGGCCTGTCGAACCCGTCACCGATCACGTACACAGCGACATCGGGCGCGGCGACTGCGGTCACCCTGTCTGGTCCGTCGAGCGGGACGGTGGGGGTTGCCTCGACGAACTTCACCGTCGGCGCGAACGGCAGCATCACCGGCACGGTGACGGTGACGCCGAGCGACAGCGGCGCCGGAGGCACCTTCACCCCGGCCGCAGTGAACATCAGCAGTGGCACGCCCACTGCTACCTTCACGTACACGGCGGCCAGTGCCGCGACGCATTCGATCAGCGTCACGAACAACGGCGGGCTCAGCAACCCATCGCCGATCTCGTACACGGCGAGCTCGGGCGGCGTGACGCCGATCGCTCCGAACAACGCGGCGATCCTGTACAGCCCCTACACCTGGCACGTCAACGCGTCGCGTGCGCAGACGATCAACCCGGGCGCCTATTTCCGTGTGTTATTCACGGGCTCGACCTGCACGCTGAACTTCGACATGAGCAACGTGTCGGCGCCTGTCCCGCGCATGCGCATTCGCGTCGATGGGCGCACGGATCAGAGCGCCAGCCTCGCGTCGACGATCAGCGTCAACATGCCAAGCGGGCAGGACAACACGACGCATTTGCTTGAGGTGTGGGTCGATGCGACGAGCGAGACCGTGAACCGCTGGAACTCGCCGCAGAACGCCGTGGTGAAGTTGACCGGCATCACGCTTGCCTCTGGCGGCGACACGGTGACCGCGCCTCAGCGCCGGCCGCTGAACATCCTGTGCTACGGCGACAGCATTACCGAGGGAGTGCGCACGCTGGCCCTCAATGGCACTGCAGACGTGGATCGCAATTCCGCCACAGTGTGCTGGCCGCTGGAGTTGGGCCGCCAGCTCGGCGCGGAGGTCGGCGTTGTCGGCTTTGGCAGTCAGGGCATCAGCGACACCGGTAACGGCAACGTGCCCAACCTGCGCAATTCATGGGATCTGCTGTACGCCGGCCAGTCACGCACGTTCACGCCGGAGCCGGATTACTGCATCTGGCTCCAGGGCTACAACGACGGAACGAGCAACACGCAGGCCGATGGCATCGCCGCGCTGAACGGCATGCTGACCGCAATGCCGAGCACACAGTTTGTGCTGTTCCGCCCATTGGACGGCACCAACCAGGCGGCCAACTTGCAGGCCATCGCTGCCGGCTGCTCCGACCCATCGCGCGTGAGGTATATCAGCACGGCGGGCTTCTGGTCGTCCCCGGAGTCGCCTGATGCGCTGCACCCGTACGGCTGGGCCGATATGGCCAACATCGCGCCGCGCATGGCCGCCGCCATCCTCACGCCAGCCGCGCGCACCGCGCGTACGGTGACCGTCACCCTGACGACCGACGGGACGACAACGGCCGCAAACCTGACGGGCCTGCGGTGGGCGTTCTTCGATTCACCGCAACCCCAGTCCTTCGGGGTGCCCGCGTCACAAGGCACTGGCGAGACCACCGATGCGCTCGGCGTCCTGACCGTGTCCGTCAGCACAACCCTTGCGAGTGGCGGTGTTGGCTGGCTGGACGTGACCAACAGCGACGGCACCGTGGCCATGGAGCACAGCGGCTTCTCCGGCCCCGTTCAGGTGGCCTGACGAGGCGACGACATGGCGGCCATCTATCGCCTTCAGCGGGACAACGGCGCGGCCATCTTCGGCTTGATGGCCACGGCTGGCGACATCGTCAATCTGGCCGGCACGGGCCCCGCGGCTGACACGCAAAGCGACGAGGCCC
>CBINBY010000122.1:0-13197 GCA_966248995.1 uncultured Burkholderiales bacterium
GGGAGTTGGCGCGGCATCTGCCACCCCCACCACCCCGTTCGGCCTGAGCCTGTCGTAGGCCCTGCGTGGTGAATACGTGCACGTCGACAAGCTCAGTGCGAACTGGGTGTGGGGAGTTGGCGCGGCATCTGCCACCCCCACCACCCCGTTCGGCCTGAGCCTGTCGAAGGCCCCGCGTGGTGAATACGTGCACTTCGACCCTGCGTGGTGAATACGTGCACTTCGACAAGCTCAGTGCGAACGGGATCTTGGAGAGCCCGAGCGAGACACACGACCCTGGTCTTCCAGCTCCGACTCCGCCCGTTGCTCGCGCATCTTCTGATGCGCGCCCCGTGCTTCATCCGCCAACCCCCGTACTGCGTCTTCCCGGGCCAGTGCCCGAGTGAGCTCGGCACGTGCCTGCTGCAGCCGCTCCTGCGCGTTTTCGAGCTCGCGCTCGTCGCGGATCAACGCGTACTCGGCGCGCTCCAGCGCCTCCGACAGCTTTTCGCGCTGCGCGTCCACCAGTTCGGCCCAGCGCGGCATGGCCGGGGCCAGGCCGTGCACCATCTCGTGCGCGAGCGATTCGATTTCCTGGCGACACCGCCCGATCTCCCGATGCCGCTCCTGCACCACCTGCATCGCGCGGTCGGCTTCCGCCTGCGCTTCGCTGTAGCGGTCCCGCGCGCGCTGCACACGCAGCGTGCGCAGGCGTGCCAACTGCTGCGCATCGCGCGGGTGCGGCAGTGAGCTCATCCCGCCACTTCCCGCAGCCGCACCACCGTCTCGTCGAAGGGCGCAGGCTCGTCCGAGCGTTGCACCAGCAGCTCCCGCAGCGCCGGCATGCGCTCGATGGCGGCATCGGCCAGCGGATCGCTGCCCGCCTGGTACTCGCCCACGCGCAGCAGGAACTCCACCTCGGCGTGGCGCGCCAGGAGCGCGCGCAGCTTGCCGGCCGCCTCGCGGTGCGCCGCATCGGCCACGCGAGTGAACACACGGCTCGCGCTGCCCAGCACGTCGATCGCCGGATAGTGATTGGCCTGCGCCAGCTTGCGCGACAGCACGATGTGCCCATCCAGGATGGAACGCACCTCCTCGGCCACCGGGTCGCTGTTGTCGTCGTCCTCGGCCAGCACCGTGTAGAAGGCGGTGATGGAGCCGTGCGCATCATTGCCCGCCCGCTCGAACAGGCGAGGCATTTCGGCGAACACCGAGGGCGGATAACCCCGCCGCACGGGCGGCTCCATCGCAGACAGGCCCAGCTCCCGCAGCCCGCGTGCAAAGCGCGTGACCGAGTCGACGAGGAGCAGCACGCGCCGCCCCTCGCGACGGAAGCCCTCGGCGATCGCGGTGGCGGCATAGGCGGCGCGCACGCGTTCCAGCGCTGGGCGGTCGGAGGTGGACACCACCACCACCGAGCGGGCGAGTCCGTCCTCTCCCAGGCTCTCGTCGATGAACTCGCGCACCTCGCGGCCGCGCTCGCCGACCAGCGCAATCACGTTCACGTCGGCCTGCGCGCGGCACGCCAGCATGCCCAGCAACGTGGACTTGCCGCCGCCGGCCATGGCGAAGATGCCCACGCGCTGGCCCACGCCGACCGTGAGTGCCGCGTCGATCGCGCGCACGCCGGTGGGCAACGCATGATCGACGCCGCGGCGCTGCAGCGGCGAAGGAGCATCGGCGTGCAAAGGGGTGCGCGTGAGCGCGGTGGCGTCGATGGGCCGGTCGTCCAGCGGGCGACCAAAGGCATCGATCACGCGGCCCAGCAAGGCCGGGCCGCCCGGCACCTCGGCCTCGTCGGCCAGTGCCTGCACGGCGGCACCCACCGCCACGCCCTGCAGCGGCCCGTACGGCGCGAGGATGGCCTCGGTGCCGGCGAAGCCGATGACTTCCGCGATGAGCCCATCGTCCTGGTCCGACGGCGTGGCGGCATCGAACACGCGGCACTGCTGCCCGATGCGTGCACGCAGTCCTGTCGCACGCAGGATGGTGCCGCCCGCCTGCACCACCCGGCCGTGCTCGGCGACCGTGCGCGTCGCGTGCAGGGCGCGCAGCAGGTGATGCGTGTCGGTAGCCGCGTTCACGCTCGCGCTTCCCATGCCTTCGCCAGCCGCGTCAGCTGCCCTTCCAGCGAGGCATCGACGGTGCCGTGCTCGGTCTCTACGCGGCAGGTATCGGGTGCACACGCAGGGTCGCCTCGCACCTCGAAGCGCAGTGCCTGCGTGTCATGAATGGTTGCCGCGCCCTGCACGGCCAGCCGCTCGCGCACGGCATCGGCCACGTCGGCATGGACCACCAGGGTCAGCTGCTGCGCGGGCAGGGCGTCGCGCGCCGCCGTGTCGGCCAGGGCGGCGAGCCGTTCATCTTCGGCGTAGCGGCCGAGCAGCTTGCGCACGACCTGGAGCGCCAGCGTGGCGATCTCGCCGCGCAGCTGCTCGCGCTCGCGGGCGGAGGCCTGTGCCAGCGCGACCAGCGTTTGCGCGAGTTCCTCCCGCGCGGCGCAGCGGCCTTCCTGCAGCCCCTGCTCGTGGCCTTGCGCCTGGGCTGCGCGCAAGGCCGTGGCGACACGCTCGTGCTCGTCGCGATGCAGTTGCGCGAGCCGCTCGCACAGCTCGCCGGCCTCCCGCAACACCGGCACCTCGGCCGCGCGCAGCACCTGGCGTGACGAGGCGATGCGCGCGGCGCCGGCGGCATGCCACAGCACGTAACTCATTGCGGCTCCTTGGCGTGGGCTGCCACGTCCAACGCCATCGCGTGCTCGATGACCGCCTGCGCCGCGCTCATCGAAAGGCCCGCCGCTGCCTCGTGCGACAGCAGCGCCGCCGCGGCTGCGCGCAGGGTGGCAGTGGGCAGCGAGGCGATCAGCACTGCGGCTCCGGCCGACTGCAGCGCGGCATGGACCTCTTGGGCGTGGTCAATGCGGGGAGGCAGGTCATCCGGTACGCGCGGTGGCGTCCACGGCGAAGGCGCCAGCAGCACCTGCAGGAAGCGCTCCCCCAGCACGGACCGTGCCGCGGCGAGGCGCGGGGCGTCAATCCACAGGCGCAGCGCCGGGGCGCACAGCAGGGCACCCACTTGCCGCTGCAAGGCGGTGAGCGCCGCGTCGGGCCAGGCCAGCCAGGCGGGCACCTGCGCCAGCGAGTCCCAGTCCAAAGTGGGGGCAGCCCGCGGAGCACGCTCCAGCAGCCGTGCGGCCACGGCGGCGCAGCGGCGCCGGTGCTCGCGCGCCTCAATGGCGCGCTGCATGGCATGGGCCATGTCGGCGTCGGAAGGGATGTGTGTCTGCTGCATGGTGGTCAGCGTTCAGCGAGGCGCAGCCCCACGCCGGAGCGCGGCTTGCAGTTCGGTAGGCATCGGCTGGCGGCACGGATTGGCCGGGGCGTGTGGTGGCTGCGTGTCCTCCGCGTGAGGGCGACGGCGGCGCCACCAGATCAGGCCGCCGCCGAAGGCGAACACGCCGGCAGCGGTGCCTGCCATCAGCGGCACCTCCATGGCACTGCGGCGTGGTGCCGTGGCGGGCAGCGGCTTGCCGGTGGTTGGCAGGTTCTCCGCGGCAAAGAGCGCGACGGTGACGTTGTCGTAGGGCAGGCCCTCGATGCTGTTGACCACAAGCGCCTTGATCTGCGCCACCTGCGGCGCGAGGTCCTTGTCGGGGCGATGCTTGATGAATACGGCCGCGGCGGCTGGCTGGAGCTTGTCGGCCAGCGGGTTGCGTTCGGGCACGACGAGGTGCACGCGGGCATGCACCACGCCGTCGATGCTGGCGATGGTGTTGGAGATCTCCTGCGAGAGCGCATGGACGAGGCGTGCGCGCTCCTCCAGCGGCGACGAGACGAAGCCTTCGCGCTTGAAGACCTTGCCCATGCTGTCGAACTCCTCGCGCGGATAACCCTGTGCTGACAGCGCGCGCACGGCGAGCGGGAAGTCGCCGGGCGAGGTCTTGACGGAGTAGCGGCCGTCCTGCGACACCTTGTCGGCGCTGATTCCGGCACTGCGCAGCACGGCCACCATCTCGTTCGCCTGCCGCTCGCTGAGCTGCGAGTACAGCTCCTGGCCGGAGCAGCCGACCAGGAGCGCCAGGGTGCATGCGAGGGCGACGAGTGAGAGATTGCGGGGCGGGGCGGTCATGGCAGGACTCCTTCTGGCGTCGGTTCGGTCTGCGCGCGTCGACCGGCTCTTGGGGGTGGATACATGCACTTCGACAAGCTCAGTGCGAACGGGATGGAGGGGGAAGGCCAGGTGGTCGCACCGGCCCGCTCCACGAGCCCACTCCAAACGACGGTCAATGCATGACAAGAGCGCATGGCAAGTCGTTCTCCCGCCGCTGCGCTCAGGCCTGTTGCCGGAACAGCGTCTGCAAGCCTTCGGACGTTCGATTGGCGATGTTCGACGTGAGCTGGCAATGGAACATGAACTCCTGGCAGCGCACCGTCAGCGAGACCATCTCGCCCGGACTCAGGTCGTGTCCGGTGGCCTTGGAGGCCTGCGCATCGGCGGCCAGGCGTGCTGCCTCGCTGTTGATGTGGTCGAAGGGTTTCATGAGCTGCCTGGCCGCTTCGGAAGGCGGGTTGATGGGCCGCGCTTCCAGCCGCATGCCGGCACGCGCGAGCGCATCCTGGAAGCCGCCGAAGTCGGTGAGCGACACGCCGTAGCCCGCTTGCACCGGCACAGCCGCAGCCGCTCCTGCAGATGACGGCGCGACAAGCGCCGCCGCAGCCATCTCGAAAGTCATGAAAGTTCTCCTTCATGTGCCCGCAGGCACAACGCACCGAGCAAGCACCACCCCTCCAGTGGCCTCCGCGGATCCGGCTCTGCCGGTCCGCCGGAGGCGCCCCCTTGAGGGGGAGCGCCGTCAGGCGCTACGGGGGTGGTCATTGCTTCCGCGCCAACGTCTCCAGCGCTTGTCCCACCGAGGAGATCGCGCTGTGCGAGCTGTTGGAAAGGAATCCCATCTTCAAGGACAGGGCCGTCAGCTGTGTGATGGCCGCGGGCGTGTCATCGCCCGCGCTCACGGCGTCGGACTGCTTCTGGATGCGGTCGGCCTGGTTGTCCAGCGTCTGGCCCCAGGCCTGCGCCATGGCCTCGAACCAGGTGCCGCTGGCGTTCTTCTGCTGGCCCATGGGTGTCGCGGCGACGAGGGCAAGCGGGTTCACATAGTTGCTCATCGGGTGTCTCCTGTGCGAAGTGGGTTGCGGGTGAGGGCTCAAAGGTTCAACTGCGTGGTCTGCCCGTCGCGCTCCAGCGTGACGCGTTGCCCAGCGATGTGCGTGATGCGGTGGCCCGTGGGCAGCATGGCGCCCACGAAGTAGCGAGCGCCGTCGGCGGTGACGAGGTAGCCCGGGTCGCCAGGCACCAGCGAGGCGATGCGCTTGCCGGGGTCGTCGATCACCGGGGGTGCAGGCGGCGGAGGAGGCGCCGCGCGGTTGTGCAGCGTGAGCTGCTCCAGCCCGCGCACGTCTCGCCGCACGATCTCCTCGGCGCGCGACAGCCGCTGCGCGTCGGTCTCGGCGGCCTCGGCCACGATCTGTCCCGGGCCTTGCACCTTCGCCTGCACCGCCACGCCGTTGACGCGGAACACGTCGGTCACGTCGCGGGCGATGCCTTCGTCGACCTGCACGTTCACGACCGGCGCGTAGGGCTGCGCGGCCAGCCAGGCATCGAGCCGTGCGCGCGCGGCCAGCGTCGGCAGTCGCCCGCGCAGCTCCAGCTGGCCGGCGCCATTGCGTGCGGTGGAGAGGTGCGCGAACTCGCTTCCGTGCAGCGCATCGGCGAGCGTCGGCGCGGCGGTCGTTTGCACGGTGTCGGATGGGCCGAGCACGACATGCGCTACACCCAGCGCGCCTGCGCTAGACAGCGCCACCAGAAGCCCGAGAGGCACGACCCAGGGTGTGCGGCGGCGCGGGGGCCGCAGGGGCTGGACGAAGGTTTCATCCGGCGGATCGGCGGTCGCGGGTGCGGCATCGATCGGATCGGAGGAGAGCTCTTGGCCGCCCTCGTCCCCGACATGTGGTGGCCATTCCAGTTGCGAGGCCGGACCATAGGCCACCACCGCGGCACCGATGCGCAACGGCGCGTGCATGGCCCAGGCGACCCGCGCGCCGGCCTCCAGCGTGCGGGGGCCCAACTGCACCTGACCGTCCAGCACTTCGAGCAATGCCTTGCCGCCACCCGCCGTGAGCCGCACGCGCGCGGGCTCGGCCTGCGGCTCGCGCAGCACGATGTCGACGTGGCCCGCGAGCGGTCCCGTTGCGAGGGTACACATCACGCCCGCCGCGAGCGGAGCGCGCGCACCAGCCTGAGCGCCTTCCAGTACCCGCAGTTCGAGGTCGTGCGGGGAGGGGGTCGATGGATGCTGCTTCATGGTGTCAACGCGTTGAGGGCGACGCGGTACGCAGCGCCCCGTCGGCCCGGCCGGCAGTGCCAGTGGCGGGGCTCGGCGGCTGCAGGCTGTCGAGGTCCAGCTCCACCGAAGGCCTCGGGGTGGGCGGGTAACCGGGGGATGCCGGCACCGCGGCAGCTGCCACCGCCCCGCCGGCCGCCGCCCCCGCATCGGCCCGCACGGAAGTGTTCGAGGACACCGGCCGAGTCGATGCCAGCCGTGGCGTGATGAGGAACATGCGCTCCACGCGCGTCGCGGTGTTCGTCTTGCTCTTGAAGAGATTCCCCACCACCGGCACATCGCCCAGACCCGGCACCTTGTCCACGCTGGAACTCGTCGCGTCGCGCACCATGCCGCCGATGAGCAGGCTCTCGCCTTCCGCGATCAACGCCTGCGTGTTGATGCTCGAGCGCTCCACCACCGGGATCTGGTCCACCTGGCGGCCGGTGACGGCGCCGTCTTCCACGTTGACCAGCAGCTTGATGCGCGTGGCCTCCCGGTCGCGGAACACGTGCGGCGTCACGCGCAGCGAGGTGCCCGCGCTCACGTTGAACAGGTCCACCTCGTCCTTGCCCGCCACCCGCACGAAGAAGGTCGAGCTGTTGTCGAACACCGCCTCCACGTTGGACAGCGTCACCACCTGAGGGCTGGAGACCACGCGTGCGGCGCCTTCGTTCTGCAAGGCCCGGATGCGCGCCACGAACTGCCCCACCGAGCCCAGCACCACGGAGGCCACGCCACCCGTGCCGAGGGTCGATACGGCACCACCGAAGGAAAGCTCCTTGCCCGCGTTGTTCCAGCGCCAGTTGATGCCCAGCTCGCGCAGCCGGTCGGTGTTGACATCGATGATGGTCGCCTCGATCTCAAGCGACTGCGGCTCCACGTCGAGCGCGGCGATGAGCTGCTCGTAGCGCGCGAGGCGCTCGGCCACGTCGCGCACGATCACCGCGTTGAGCCGGGGCTCGGCCTCGATGCTCACCTGGCGTGGGTCATGGCCTGGTACCGCAGCCGGCGCGGCAGCCTCTGCGGGCTGCGCGGTCTGCGAGAGCGCGGTGACGAGCACGTCGACCCCGGCACGCGCCCGCGCCGAATCGGCCGCCGCCTCGCGTTCGCGGGCGTTCACGCTCACTCCCTGGCCGCCCAGGCCCTGGCCCTTGAGCTTGGGCTGCGTGGGGCGCATGAGCACGTCCTGTGCGCCTGCGCCGCTGCTTCGAGCACCCACCAGCGAGCGCAGGATGGACGCCACGCCCGGCACCACCACCTGCCGCCCGCCGAGGTTCATGGTCGTGTCCTGCGCCCAGGCATAGCGCAGGTAGAACACGCGGAAATCGAGCGCCCCCGGCGGCGGTGGGGCCGCGGCCACCGACTGCGCGGACTGGCTCGCCTTGACCAGCTCCTCCAGCTGCTCCATGAAGCGCTTCGTGCCCACGGCGACCACGTTCCCGTTGACCGTGGTGCGCAGCGTGTTGCGGCCGTCGGGCAGCCCCAGGTCCTGGGCCTCGCGCAGCAGCCGCTCCGACACGGGGCCCGGGGCGCTGAAGGTCTTGGTGACCAGCTCGCCTGCCGGCACGACATGCATTACCGCGCCGTCGAAGTAGGTCACGAGGTTGTAGACGCGCGAGACGTCGCGCAGCACGCGCTCGGCCGGCCCGCTGAAGCTGCCGTTGACCGTGCCGGCGAGCTGCGGGCTCACCGAGGCGGGCACGTCCACCGAGGCGAACAGGTTCTGCAGGAACGCGGCGACGGGTTGCTCGCGCGCCGTGATCGACACCGGCCGCGAGGCGTTGGGCATGGGCGCGGCCGCCACAGCGCCTGCCATCATGAGCAGCGCGCAGCAGGCACCGCGCAGCATGCGCACCACGCCGAGGCGATCCAGAACACGGGGCATCACGCCACCTCCAGCATGTTCGAGCCGGGAACGGCCAGGCGATCGAGCACGTCGAGCTGCAGCGTGGGCATTAGCTCGTGGTACGAGAGCACTGGCGTGTCGAAGCACTCGGTTTCCATGAGCCGGCGCACGTGCCAGCGGATGTCCACCGCGGTGACCACCGCATGCGGCTGGTGCCTGGTGATGGTGGCCACCAGTGCGGCACTCACCTGCTGGGCGGCCTGCGGCTCCAGCGCCAGCTGCGACACGCCACCGACCACGCGCACCGACTGGCGCAGCAGCTCTTCCAGCTGAGGCTCCAGCAGCACGGCGCGCACGCGGCCCTGCACGGCCACCTGGTGGCTGATCTGGCGCTTGAGCGCGATTCGGGCGAACTCCGTGAGCGGATGCGCGTCCTTGTCGCGCTGCGCGGCTTCGGACATCGCTTCCAGGATGTCGCGCAGGTTGCGGATGGAGACATGCTCGGCCACCAGCCGGCGCAGCACCTCGGCCACGCGCTGCATGGGCAGCGCGCGCAGCACTTCCTTCACCACATCGGGCATGTCGGTCGAGGCGCGGGTGAGCAGGTGCGTGGTGTCCTGGATGCCGAGGAAGAGGGGGCCGTGGCGGCGCAGCGCCTGTCGCACGGGCTCGACCAGCGCATCGGCGGTGGCGTCGCGCGGCAGCTCCCCGTACGCGATGGGCACCTCGAAGGCCAGCAGCTCCCACCGCCAGGCCGCCGCATCGCCCTCGGTCACCGCATGCAGGTGGATGCGCGGCAGCGGCAACCCCAGGCCGAGCTGGAATTCGTCGAGCAGGTGCTCCAGCCCGCGCGTGAGCTGGCGCCCGCCTTCGTCGGCCAGCAGCGGTGCCGGCGCGCGCAGCAGCAGCGGCACTGAAGGGCGCAGTTGCGGCAGCGCCGTGGCGGTCACCGCGGGCGTCTCGTCCAGCCGCTGCACCACGCGCCGCAGCGCGGGATGGCGCCACTGGCGCATGCGTTCGCGGCATGCGGGGGTGAGCAGCACGCCCGCCGCCATCGCCGAGAACGCCAGCGCGAAGAACGCGCCCACCGGAAAGCCGGGCACCAGCGACATCAGCACGCAGATGCCGCCGGCCACGATCAGCACGCGCGGCTTGGCGGTCACTTGCTTGCGGATCGCATCGCCCAGGTGCTTGTCTTCGTCGTCGGTGGTGCGCGTGACGATGAGGCCGGCGGCCATTGCGCCCAGCAGCGCGGGGATCTGCGCCACCATGCCTTCGCCGATGGTGAGGATGGAGTACTTCGACATCGCGCTGGAGATGTCCAGGTCCAGCTGCATCACGCCCACCGCCAGGCCGCCCAGCAGGTTGATCACGATGATCACGATGCCCGCGATGGCGTCGCCTTTGACGAACTTCATCGCGCCGTCGAGGCTGCCGTGCAGCTTGCTTTCCAGCTCCAGCGCCTTGCGGCGGCGCCTGGCCTCGTCCTTGTCGATGAGGCCCGAGCGCAGGTCGGAATCGATGGACAGCTGCTTGCCGGGCATCGCGTCCAGCGAGAAGCGCGCGGCCACCTCGGCCACGCGCTCGGCGCCCTTGGCGATCACGATGAACTGCACCACGGTGATGATGAGGAACACCACCAGGCCCACCACGAGGTTGCCGCCCGCCACCACCTTGCCGAAGGTATCGATGATGTGGCCCGCATTGCCGTGCAGCAGGATCATGCGCGTCGTGGCGATGGACAGCGACAGCCGGAACAGTGTGGTCATCAGCAGCACGCTGGGGAACACCGAGAACTCCAGCGGCGAGCCGATGTAGATGGCGAGCAGCAGCAGGATCAGTCCCGAGGCGATGTTGGCCGCGACCAGCAGGTCGATCAGCCACAGCGGCAGCGGCAGCACCATCAGCGCCACGATGGCAACCACGCCGGCCGCCAGAAGGAGGTCGCTGTAGCGCGTGAAAACGCTCTCTCGCGAGAGCGCCGCGCTGCGGAAGTAGGCCGACATGCTCATGAGGTTCTCCGCAGTGCGCCGTCTGGCGACACCTTGAATTCGGCGCTCAGGCGCCGGTAGATCGCCAGCACATCGCGCACGTAGGCCTGCGTCTCGGGGTAGGGCGGCACGCCCTGGTACCTGGCGACCGCGCCTTCGCCCGCGTTGTAGGCGGCGAGGATGAGTTGCAGGTCGTGGCCGTAGCGTTCAAACAGCGTGCGCAGGTAGGCCGCCGCGGCGCGCACGTTGGTGTGTGCGTGCATGAGCGATTGCGCATCGGCGGCTCCGAAGCGGCGGCCGGTGGCGGGCATGACCTGCATCACGCCGCGCGCGCCGGCCCGCGACACCGCGCCGGGGTTGTGGCGCGACTCCACGTGTGCGATGGCATGCAGCAGCAGCGGGTCCAGTCCATGCTCTCGCGCAGCCGACATCAATGCAGGCGCCAGCGAAAGCACGCGCCGGCCATCGCGGCCCAGCGGCGCCACGACCGGCGGCGAGGCGATGGCCTCGTCCACGAGCGTTTCGGTGGTGGTTTCGGTGGCGGCGTAGGGATCCGACATGCGCACCGTGACCGAAGCACCGCGGTCGTACACATCGAGCAGCGGCGAGCGGTGCACGCGCGCGGGCTCGGCCAGCACCGGCGCGCACTGCGTGGCGATGAGGCGGAACTTCTCGCCGCCTGCGGCTGCCGAGGCGCGAGGGTCGGGCAGTGGCCCGTGGCACGGCTGCGCCGCGGCGATCGACGTGGCGACCAGCAGCGCTGCCGCGCACGCGGCGAACAGGGCGGTGATGAGCAGATCGCGCTGCGCGGAACGCCCGCGGCGATCGCCGCGCGGTGAGCGGCCCGGTGTCGGATGGTCATGGGCGTGGAGCTTCATGGAGAGGCTCGCCTCCTGGAGGGGTGGTGCCGATGAATATCGATGACGGTCTTCACCCCACACATCCCTATGCGGGACGCCCGCATCCTGCTCACTAGGGGGGACCCTGTTGTAGGGATGGGGTCCGTGCCAGCTAGGGCTCGCCGCAAGGTCTGGGGATGTAGACACTGCCGCGCATCGCAAGGCTGAGAACGTGTGAACGAATCCGACATGCCCGCTCATCCCGCCCAAACGCGCCCACTCCGCGTTGCAAATGCTCGCCGTAGCCCGAGCTACGGCTGCGCTTTGCGCCTTGATCGGGCACGTTTGGACGGTCTGCTCGGGCACGCCGGATTCATTCACACGTTCTGACACGAGGATCGGCCCATGTCCGACAAGAACGACAGTGGCGACAAGACCGAGAAGCCGACACCGCAGCGGCTCAAGGACGCCCGCAAGAAGGGCGACGTGTCCAAGAGCCGCGAAGTGACCAGCACGGTGGTGCTCGTCGTGTGGCTCGGGCTCGGCGCCTTGGCGGTGGGCTTTGCGGGCACGCGACTCGCGGCGCTGTTCGAGTCGCTCTTCGCCGTGCTGGGCCAGGGTTGGTCCGGTACCGGCTATGTGGGCGCGCTGCGCAAGCTGGGCGGGCAGTCGCTGGAGCTTGCGCTGCTGCTCGTGGGCATGCTGCTCGTGCCCGCCGCGGCGGTGGGCCTGCTCACCGAGTTTCTCCAGGCCGGCCCGGTGCTCAGCTTCGAAAAGCTCAAGCCCAAGATGGAGCATCTGAATCCGGTGGCCGGCGTGAAGCGCATGTTCAGCATGGACAACCTGGTCGAGGTGCTGAAGGCCGTGGCCAAGACGGCGCTGCTCTTCTTCATCGGCTGGATGGTGGTGAAGTCGGCGCTGCCGCAGATCGTGGGGCTCGCGCGTTCGCCCACGCTGCACCCTCACGCGGTGGGTGCGCTCACCTGGGATCTCACGGTGCAGACCCTGGCGTGGACCGTCGCCATCTTCTCGCTCGTCGCGCTGCTCGATGCTGTGTACCAGCGCTGGTCGTTCACCAAGAAGATGCGCATGAGCCTGCGCGACATCAAGCAGGAGAGCAAGGAGAGCGAGGGCGACCCGCACATCAAGCAGCAGCGGCGGCAGGCCCACCAGGAGTGGTCGCAGCGCAATGCGGCCCAGGCGGCGCGCAATGCGAACGTGCTTGTGGTCAACCCCACGCACGTCGCCATCGCCATCGACTACGACCGGGAGACGACGCCCGTGCCCACCATCGCCGCCAAGGGAGAGGACCACGTCGCCCGCGCGATGCGCGAGGCGGCCGAGGAGGAGGGCGTGCCCATCGTGCGCAATGTCCCGCTGGCGCGCGACCTGCTCGCCCGCGGCGAGGTGGGCGAGATCATTCCGCAGGACCTGTTCGACATCATTGCCGAGGTCATTCTGTGGGCACGCGAAGTGCGCGAGGATGTCGAGGCGCAGCGTCGCGCGGCCGAGGGCACCTTGGATGCCGGCGCGCCGATCGACATCGACCTCGACGTTCCTTCTGCATCGTCGAAGCGCCGCATCCCGGCGCCCGGCGAAGACCTCACCCGGTACCCCGAGTCACCATGGAATCACTCCTGATGAGCGTGGCCAGCATGCTGCTGGCCCTGGCCTTCGTCGTCGCCCTCGCGTGGGTCGTGCTGCGTGTCATGCGCGCGCGCATGCAGCCGCGAGGCGCGTCATCGGGCGCCGCGGACGACGGCTTGCGCTTCGTCCGCGCGTTGCCGGTGGGCGCGAAGGAACGCGTGGTGATCGTGGAGCATCGCGGCGAGCGATGGATGCTCGGCGTGACCACGGGGGCGATCAGCACGATCGCGCATTGGCCACGCGAGGAGACGGCGCAGTGATGCGTTGAAGCGGCACTGTCGCAGGGCTTCGACAAGCTCAGCCCGGCCCTTCGACAGGCTCAGGGCGAACGGTACCGATGGTGAACTCCATCCCGTTCGGCTTGAGTCCGCCCTCAGTCGGCTTGAGCCCCTATCTCCGTTGGCGTGAGCGCCTCCCTCCGTTCGGCTTGAGCTCCTCCCTCCGTTCGGCTTGAGCTCCTCCCTCCGTTCGGCTTGAGCTTCTCCCTCCGTTCGGCTTGAGCTTCTCCCTCCG
>CBINBY010000123.1:0-12994 GCA_966248995.1 uncultured Burkholderiales bacterium
GCGTGGACAGCTGCCCTGCCAGCACCGGCGCATAGGCGCGCAGCACCCCGGCCACGAGGACCAGCAGTGTCACTCGCTCGCGGCGCAGCAGGGCGGCCAGCGCCTGCGGATCGAGCAGCACCGGCTGCGGCACGACCACGACGGCAGCGCCGCGCAGCAGCGCGCCCCAGACCTCCAGCGTGGACGAGTCGAACGCCGGGTTGGAGGCGAAGGCGACGCGGTCCTCGGGACCGAGGGTTGCGTCACAGGCGGGCCCCATGAGGTTGAGCACGGCGCGGTGCGGCACGAGCACCCCCTTGGGCGTGCCGGTCGAGCCGGAGGTGTACATCACGTAGGCCGCGTCCTCGGCATGCACGGCCACTCTGGGGCTGGTGCAGGGTCCCGGGTCGTCCAGACGGTCCACCTCCAGGCGGGGCAGTGCGTCCAGCGTGCAGTCGGTGCGGCACACCAGCAGGCGCGCGCGGCAGTCGGCGAGCATGAAGCGCAGCCGCTCGGGCGGATGCTCCAGGTCCAGCGGCACATAGGCTGCGCCGCACTTGAGCGCGGCGAGCTCGGCGGCCACGAGGTCGGCCGAGCGCGGCAGCGCCAGCGCGACGCAATCGCCCGGTTGCACTCCTTGTGCGATGAGGCGATGCGCCAGCCGGTTGGCCTGCGCATCGAGCGCGGCATAGCTGAGCGCGGTGTCGTCATGCACCAGTGCGCAAGCCTGGGGCGTGCGGGCGGCCTGCGCCTCGAACAGCTCGTGGATGCAGCCTGAAGGCCAGGCCGTCTCGGTGGGGTTGAAGGTGTGCAGCAGCCGATCACGTTCTTCGCAAGACAGCAGCGGCAAGCGCGCCACGGCCTGCGCATCGTCAGCCACCATCGCGCGCAGCAGCGTGCGCCAATGCGCCAGGTGGCGTTCGACGGTGGACGCATCGAACAAGGCACGGGCATAGCCCAGGCCGCCGACGATGTGGTCGGCCGCCTCGTGCATCGACAGCTCGAGATCGAACTTGACCGTGCTCGGCGGCGCGCCCATGGGCTGCATCCGCAGGCCGGGCAATTCGAGCGTTCCGCCGGGCGCGTTCTGCCAGGCGAACATGACCTGGAACACGGGGTTGTGGGCCAGACTGCGCGACGGGTTGAGCGCGTCGACGACCTGCTCGAACGGCAGATCCTGGTGGTCCTGCGCGGCCAAGGCGGTGGCTCGCACCTGGGCCAGCAGCTGGGCCACGGTGGGCTGGCCCGACAGGTCGATGCGCAGGGCTTGTGTGTTGACGAAGAAGCCGATCAGCGGCTCGATCTCGGCGCGACGGCGGTTGGCTACGGGCGTGCCGATGACCACCTCAGTCTGCGAGGACAGGCGCGACAGCAGCACCGCCCACGAGGCGAGCAGCGTCATGAAGAGCGTGGTGCCGTGACGGCGGCTCAAGGCCTTCAGTGCGGCACACAGGTCGTCGTCCAGTTCGAAATCGAGGACCCCGCCGGCGAAATCCTGCACCGGCGGGCGCGGCCGGTCGGTGGGCAGCTCCAGCAGCGTGGGCGCGCCGGACAAGTGATCGCGCCAGAAGTCGAGCTGGCGCTGCAGCACGCCGCCGGTGATCCAGCGGCGCTGCCAGACTGCGTAGTCGGCGTACTGCAGGGGCAGGGCGGGCAACGGGTCGGGTTGGCCCTGCGCGCCGGCGGGGTACAGGGCGCTGAACTCGTTGATCAGCACGCCCATCGACCAACCATCCGAGACGATGTGGTGCATCGTGACCAGCAGCACGTGGTCGTGCTCGGCCAGGCGCACGAGGCGGCCGCGGATCAGCGGGCCGTGGGCGAGATCGAAAGGCGCCTCGACTTCTTCGGACGTGATGCGGGCAAGCTCAGCCTCGGGCTGTGTATAGGCTGACACATCGACGTGCTGCAGCGCGAAGCCCACCGCGGACTCGCCAATGAGCTGCACCGCCGCGCCGTCGATACGGGCGAACCTCGTGCGCAGCGCCTCGTGGCGGGCGACGATGCGGTCGAGCGCCGCCTGCAGTGCGGGAAGGTGCAGCACACCCAGCAGCCGTACGCCCACGGGGATCGCGTAGGCCGCGCTGGCGCGCTCGTCGAGCTGTGCGAGGAACCACAGGCGCTGCTGCGCGTAGGACAGCGGCAGCGGCTGGGTTCGATCTGCCGCCACGATGGGCGGCAATTCGGCCGCGGTGGCCTGCGCGACGCGTTGCGCGAAACCGGCCAGCGTGGGCTCATCGAACAGATCGCGCACGGTCACTTCGATGCCGAGCCGGGCGCGTATGCGCGACACCACCAGCATGACCAGCAGCGAGTGGCCACCGAGCGCGAAGAAGTCGTCGTGGCGGCCGATGCGCTCGACCGCGAGCAGCTCTTGCCAGATCGACGCCAGCGTGAGTTCGATATCGCCGCGAGGTGGCTCGTAGGGCCGGGTTCCGAAGTCGACGTTTTCGGGCGCGGGGAGGGCTTGGCGATCGAGTTTGCCGTTGGGTGTGAGCGGCAGGGCCGGGAGCTGCACGTAGGCGGACGGCACCATGTGCTCGGGCAGGCGCTCGCTCAAATGCGCGCGCAGGGCCTCGGGTTCCAGGGAGTCGGGGCTGGTGACGTAGGCCACCAGTCGCGAGTCGCCGGGGCGATCCTCGCGGGCGAGCACCACCGCCTCGCGGATTTGCGGATGAGCCTGCAGAGCTGCTTCGATCTCGCCGGGCTCGATGCGAAAGCCGCGGACCTTGACCTGATGGTCGTTGCGCCCGAGGTAGTCGATCGTGCCATCGGCTCGCCAGCGGCCGAGGTCGCCGGTCCTGTACATGCGCGCGCCGGGCTCGGTGGCGTACGGGTCGGGCAGGAAGCGCTCCGCGGTGAGAGCGGGCTGGTTCAGGTAGCCGCGCGTGACGCCGGGCCCGCCGATGTGAATCTCGCCGGCTACGCCGACGGGCACCGGCGCGCCATGGGCATCGAGTAGGTAGATGCGCGCCTGCGCCACCGGCCGGCCGATGTGCACGCGCTCGGGCGTCGGAGCATGCGCCGCAAGCTCGTGCACCACGCAGCCCACCACCGTTTCGGTGGGGCCGTACTCGTTGACCAGCCGGGCCTGGGGGGCGATGTCATGCCACAGCCGCACCACCGGCGCCGTCAGCGCCTCGCCGCCGATCACGAACAGCTCGGCCGAGCGGGGCTGCGCCTGGGCCTGCAGCTGCTGCCCCAGCGCGGCAAGGTGCGCCGGCGTGATCTTCACCAGCCCCACCGGGCGCGGGCCGCTCAGCAGCGCTTGCAACGCGTCGATTTCGCCGTGTTCGGGCAGCAGCGTCACGCACCCGCCGCCGAGCAGCGGCGCGTACAGGCTGGTCACCGTCGCGTCGAAGGAGAGCGAGGACGACACCACCGAGCTCGCGGCCGGCGCGTAGGCCGACACGGCCCAGTGCAGGTAATTGACCAGACCGGCGTGTGTGACCATCACGCCCTTCGGGCGCCCGGTCGAACCCGAGGTGTAGATGACGTAGGCGAGGTTCGAGGGCTGCAGGCCGAGGGCGGCGGGATCGGGGTTGGTGGCCGCACCGTCTAGCCAGGGGCGCTGCGCGCCGTCGAGTTCCAGCACCGACAGCGAGGGTGGCGCCTTCACTGCCGTGCGCGAGCTGACCGTGGTGAGCAGCACGCCTGCGTCACTGTCGGCGAGCATGTAGGCCAGTCGCTCCGCGGGATAGTGCGGGTCGAGGGGCACGTAGGCGCCGCCGGCCTTGAGCGTGGCGAGCAGCGCCACGACCATCTCGATGCCGCGCGGCAATGCCAGGGCCACTCGCGTTTCGGGTTTGACGCCGAGCGCGATCAAGTGGTGAGCCAGCTGGTTGGCCTTTGCATTCAACTCGGCGTAGCTGAGCGCGATGTCTTCGCAAGCCAGCGCGGCGGCCTGCGGTGTGCGCGCCGCCTGTTCCTCGAACAGCTCGTGCAGGCAGCGATCGGCGGGGAAGGCCGTGGTGTCGGCGACGCTCCATGCGTGCAGCAGCCGCTGTTGCTCTGTGGACAGCAGCGGCAGGCGCGACACGGCCGCCTCGTCATTGCGCACCATCGCGCGCAGCAGCGTGCGCCAGTGCTCCAGCCAGCGTTCGATGGTGACGGCATCGAACAAGGCCGTGGCGTAAGCGAGGGTGCCGACGATGCAATTGCTGTCCTCGTGCAGGGACAACTCCAGGTCGAACTTCACCGTGCGGGCCTGGAAGGCCACCGGTTCCAGCTGCAACCCTGGGAGCTCCAGCGTCCCTTCCGGCGCGTTCTGCCACGCCAGCATGACCTGGAAAACGGGGCTGTGGGCGAGGCTGCGCGCGGGCCTGAGCGCCTCGACGACCTGCTCGAACGGAATGTCCTGGTGTGCCTGCGCCGCGAGCGCGGTGGTGCGTACCTGCGCCAGCAGCTGGCTCACGGTCGGCTGGGCTGACAGGTCGATGCGCAAAGCCTGGGTGTTGACGAAGAAGCCGATCAACGGCTCGATCTCCGCGCGGTGGCGATTGGCCACCGGCGTGCCGATGACCACCTCGTCCTGCCCCGACAGGCGAGACAGCAGCGCGCCCCAGGCGGCCAGCAGCGTCATGAACAAGGTGGCGCCATGGCGCTGGCCGAGCGCCTTGAGGTCCGCACTCAGCCCGGCATCCAGCGCGAAGTCCAGGCTCGCGCCAGCATGGTTCTGCACCGCCGGGCGCGGCCGGTCGGTGGGCAGTTCCAGCAGCGCCGGGGCGTTTGACAGGTGGGTGCGCCAGAAGTCCAGCTGGCGCTGCAGCACCTCGCCCGTGATCCACTGCCGCTGCCATGCGGCGTAGTCCGCGTACTGGATGGCCAGCGGGGGCAGAGGGTCGGGCTGGCCCTGCGCGCAGGCGGCGTACAAGGTACGCAGCTCGTTGATCAGCACCCCCATCGACCAGCCATCCGACACGATGTGGTGCATGGTCAGGAGCAGCACATGCTCCTGCGCGGCCAGTTGCAGCAACCGGCCGCGGATCAGTGGCCCGCGCGCCAGATCGAACGGGGTCGTCGCCTCCTCCTGAACGATCCGCTCCAGCGTGGCCTGTGGCTGCGCCTGCGAAGACAGATCGACATGCTGCAGCGCCAGCCCCCCCTCGGGCGGCGCGATCACCTGCACCGGCGTGCCGTCCAAGGGGCGGAAGCAGGTGCGCAGTGCCTCATGCCGCTCGACGATGCGGGTCATTGCTGCCTGCAGCGCCGGCACGTCGAGCGCGCCGATCAGGCGCAGTGCTCCGGGCAGCAGGTACGCCGCGCTGCCGCGTTCATCGAGCTGCGCCAGGAACCACAGCCGCTGCTGCGCAAACGACAGCGGCAGCGGCCCGGCGCGCGAAGTCGGCACGATGGCGGGCAGGGCGGTGGCGTCCGAGGTGGCCACGCGCAGCGCCAGGCGGGTCAGCGTGGGCTGCGCGAACAGATCGGCCAGCGGGACATCGCACCCCAGCCGAACCCGGATGCGCGAGACCAGTTGCACCGCCAGCAGAGAGTGACCGCCGAGCTCGAAGAAGTGATCGTGGCGACCCACGCGCTCCAGCCCGAGCAGCTCCCTCCAGATCGCCGCGAGAGCAACCTCGATGTCACCTTGCGGGGCCACGTAGACACGGCTGCCGAAAGCATCGCCGTCGGGCGCGGGCAGTGCGTGTCGGTCGAGCTTGCCGTTCGGGGTCAGCGGCAGGGCGGCGAGCTGCACATAGGCGGCAGGCACCATGTAATCGGGCAAGCCCGCCGCCACATGGGTGCGCAGGGCCTCGGGTGACGGCACTTCATCGCCGGTCAGGTAGGCCACCAGCCGCTTGTCGCCAGCGCTGTCCTCCCGGGCGAGGACCACGGCTTCTCGGATGCCGGCGTGTTGGCGCAAGCGAGCCTCAATCTCGCCGAGCTCGATTCGGAAGCCTCGGACCTTGACCTGGTGATCGTTGCGGCCGAGGAAGTCGATCGTCCCGTCGGGCAACCAACGGCCCAGGTCGCCGGTCTTGTACATGCGTGCGCCCGGCTGTGCGGTGTACGGGTCCGGCACGAAGTACTGGGCCGTGAGCTGCGGCCGTCTGGAGTAGCCACGAGCCACGCCGACCCCGCCGATGTGTATCTCGCCGATTACGCCGATGGGCACAGGCTGGCCGTGTGCGTCCAGGATGTAGATGCGCACGTTGGCGATCGCACGCCCGATGGGTGGCTGCCCGGAATGGAGCGCGTCGCAACGGTGCATGGTGGCGCACACCGTCGCTTCGGTGGGCCCGTAGGCGTTGATCAGGCTGCGCCCTGGCGCCCAACGCTGCACCAGCTCAGCCGAGGCCGCCTCGCCGGCCACCACCAAGGTACGCAGCGCCGGCAGCTGGGCCGCATCGGGCAGCGCGGCCAGCACCGCTGGCGGCAGCGTTGCGTGCGTGATCCGCTCGTGGCTCAGCACATCGAGCAGAGCCTGCCCCGCCAGCACCCCAGGCGCCGGCACGTGCAGCGCCGCGCCGCTGCACAGCGTCATCAGCATCTCCGAGATGCACGCGTCGAAGCTGAACGAAGCGAACTGCAGCACGCGGCTGTCGGATGTCACGCCAAAACCGGCGATCTGTGCGAGCGCCAGGTTGCACAGCCCGGCATGTTCGACCATTGCGCCCTTGGGCGTGCCGGTAGAGCCGGACGTGTAGATCACGTAGGCCAGGTGCGAGGGGGCGAGGCCGAGGGCAGCCGGTGCGAGGTTGCTGGCCGGCAAGGTGTTGCATTCCCTGGGCGCGGCATCAAGCTCCAGCACCGCCAGCGAAGGAGGCAGCACACCCAGCGCAGCGCGGGACGGGGTCGCGGTGATCAGGAGGCGAGCCCCGCTGTCCGCCAGCATGAAGGCCAGCCGTTCGGCCGGGTAACTTGCGTCGAGGGGCAGGTAGGCGCCGCCGGCCTTGAGCGTGGCGAGCACGGCCACGACCATCTCCGGGCCGCGCGGCAGGGCGATCGCCACGCAGCTGTCGGGCTGAACGCCTAAAGCGACGAGATGGTGGGCCAGCCGGTTGGCGCGCGCATTGAGCTCGCCGTAGCTCAGCGTGGTTTCGCCGAAGACGAGCGCGCTCGCTTCGGGCCGTTGCAGTGCCTGTTCCTCGAACAGCTCGTGGATGAGGTGCTCGGCGCTCGACATGGAGGCCGGATTCCATCCGTGCAGCAGCTGGTCGCGCTCATGGATCGACAGCAGTGGCAAGCGGGCAACGATCGCTGCGTCGTCGGCGAGCATTGCGCGCAGCAGCGTCCGCCAGTGCCTTAGGTACCGTTCGACAGTGGAGGCGTCGAACAATGCGCGAGCGTGGATCACGGTACCGGCGATCCGTTCGCCGTCGTGATACAGCGACAGGTCGAGGTCGAATGGCGCGAACGTGGAACTCGTTTCCACCGGCTCCACCCGCAGCCCTGGCAGCTCCAGTGCCTCTTCGGGCGCGTTCTGCCAGGCGAACATCATCTGGAAGACCGGACTGTGAGCCAGGCTGCGCTCGGGCTTGAGTGCCTCGACGACCTGTTCGAATGGGATGTCCTGGTGGGCCTGCACCGCGAGCGTGCTGGTGCGCACCTGCGCCAGCAGTTCGGCCACGGTCGGGCGGCCCGACAGGTCCAGGCGCAGTGCCAACGTATTGACGAAGAACCCGATCAGCGGCTCGATCTCGGCCCGGTGGCGATTGGCCACTGGCGTGCCGATGACCACCTGCGATTGCCCGGACAGGCGCGACAGCAGCGTGCCCCAGGCGGCCAGCAGGGTCATGAACAAGGTAGTGCCGTGGCGCTGGCTGAGTGCCTTGAGCCCGCTCGTGAGCTCGGCATCCAGTTCGAACGCGACGCTGCTGCCGGCATAGTCCTGCACCGCCGGGCGCGGCCGGTCGGTGGGCAGCTCCAGCAGTGCCGGGGCGCCGGAGAGATGCGCGCGCCAGAAATCCAGCTGGCGCTGCAGCATGTCGCCCGCGATCCAGCGGTGCTGCCACGCGGCGTAGTCGGCGTACTGAATGGGCAGAGCGGGCAGCGGGTCGGGACGGCCCTCGAAGCAGGCTGTGTAGAGGGCGGCGAATTCTTTGATCAACACGCCCATGGACCAGCCGTCGGAGACGATGTGGTGCATGGTGACCAGCAGCGCGTGATCGTGCTCGGCCAGGCGCACCAGGCGGCCGCGGATCAGCGGATCGGCTTCCAAGTCGAATGGCGCAGCAGCCTCTACGCCGGCGAGGTGTTTGAGCTCGGCCTCGGGCTCGGCATGGCCTGCGAGGTCCACCAGCTCCAGTGCGAAGCCCACCTCGGGGTTGGCGATCGCCTGCACGGCGGCGCCGTCGAGCGTGACGAAACGCGTGCGCAGCGCTTCGTGGCGCGCAACGATGCGGTCCAGCGTCGCGCGCAGCGCTGCCACATTCAGCGCGCCGAGCAGGCGCAGGCCGCCGGGAATCAGGTAGGCGGCACTGGCCCGCTTGTCCAGCCGCGCCAGGAACCAGAGCCGCTGCTGCGCGAACGACAGCGGTATCGGCTCGTCGCGTGGTGCCGGCACGATGGCTGGCAAGGTGCTGGCACTGGCCGCGGCCACGCGCTGCGCGAAGCCGGCCAGCGTGGGCTGGGCGAACAGCTCGGCCAGCGGCACTTCCAGACCGAGCTGCGCCCGCAGGCGCGAGGTCAGCTGCACGGCCAGCAGCGAATGCCCTCCCAGCAGGAAGAAGTCATCGTGGCGACCGATGCGCTCGACACGCAGCAGCTCATTCCATAGTGCCGCGAGCAATAGCTCCAGCTCGCCTTGTGGCGCCTCGTAGGCGCGTGAGCCGAAGATGCCGCCCTCGGGCGCCGGCAGCGCGCGGCGGTCGAGCTTGCCGTTGGGTGTCAGCGGCAGTTGCTGCACCAGCATGATCGCCGCGGGCACCATGTAGGCCGGCAGGCGGGCCGCCAGATGCTGCCGCAGATCGTGCTGCAGTGTTTGGGCGCTGCTCCACTGCGGCGGTGCGGGCAGGGCCGGCCGGCTGGGCCTGCTGCCGCGGCGGGCGAACACGTTGTGCAGCACGCCCTCTCCGAGCAGGGGTCCTTGCTCGCTGTGTACTTCGAAGCCCTGGCGTGTCAGCAGCTGCAGCACCTGCTGCAGCCGCCCCTGCACGTCATGCACTTCCATCACGACCTGCCGGATGCGGGACCAGTCCTCATCGTCGATGCCCTGCAGGACGTCGTACTCGGCATTCTCGACGTCGATCTTCAGCAGATCGATGCGGGTCACGTCTTGCTCTCGCAGGACCTGCGACAGCGTCGTCAGCTCGCACTCGAACTCCTGGTTGTCCAGGCGGGACTCGACGAGCTCATCGACCTCGTCGGCACTCAACGCCTTCTGCGACAGCAGGTGCGCTCGCATCACCTCGCGCGCTTCGGCGTGCGTGGTCCGGCTGCTGGAGATCACGCTGTTGTGCCGGAAGAAGCGGAACACCTCCCGCCCCGGGCGGCTCGACAGGCCGCACGGCAGCAAGCAGGCATCCCAGCCATGCAGCTCGCCGTTGAGCTGCAGCAGCTCGAAGATCGGAGGCAGCGGCTCGAATGCGTACAGCCGCACCTGCGCTCGCTGACTGGCCAGCAGCGAGAACAGGCCGATGTTTGCGCCGACGTCGAACACCACGTCGCCGTCGTGCAACTCGATGCCGTGGCGCAGGTAGCTGTTCTCTTCGAAGACCTCCTGGTAGACGAACGCGGTCTCGGAGGGATTGAGGTGAAAGACCGCGAGCCCGTTGGGCAGCTCGGCGTGGCGAGCGGTCCGTCCTGCCGGTGTTGCTTGCAGCGCAAGCAGCCGGCGCACCGCAGCGGCCCGGCGACGCGATGGCACGACGTAGGCGACCAGGCGCTGGTCGCCGGCATCAGTCTTGTGCAGCAGCACCGCGGCATCGTCCACGCCCTCGTGGCCGGACAGCGTCGACTCGATCTCCCCGAGCTCGATGCGCAAGCCGCGGATCTTGACCTGCTGGTCGTTGCGGCCCAGGAACTCGATGGTGCCGTCGGAACGCCAGCGCCCGAGGTCGCCGGTCTTGTAGATGCGAGCACCGGGCTCGGGCGCGAACGGATCGGGGACGAAGCGCTCGGCGGTCAGGCCCGGCCGGTTCAAGTAGCCGCGACCGACCTGCACGCCGCCGATGTGGATCTCCCCCAGCACGCCGACAGGCACCGGCTCGCCGTGCGACTCCAGGATGTAGATGCGCGTGTTGGCGATCGGCCGGCCGATGGTCACTGGCTCGCCCGCATGTGGCTCGCCCGCGGTGACGTCCACCGCCGCTTCGGTGGGGCCGTACAGGTTGAACAGGCGCGCGTGCGGCCATTGGCGCTGCACCGCCTCCACCATGAGGGCCGGCAGCGCCTCGCCGCTGCAGACGATGCGCTGCAACGAGGCGGCTCGGCCGGCCGGCACGCGGGCCAGGAACGCCGACAGCATCGACGGCACGAAATGCAGCGTCGTGACCTGCTCGCGCTCGACTACGTCGAGCAGGTAGTCCGGATCTCGCTGGCCTTGCGGTCGTGCCAGCACGAGCCGGGCGCCCGCCAGCCAGGTCCAAAAGAACTCCCACACCGAGACGTCGAAGCCGAACGGCGTCTTCTGCAGCACGGTGTCGGTCGCGGTGAGGCCATAGGCCTCTTGCATCCACAGCAGCCGGTTGACGACCGCGCGGTGCTCGTTCATCGCGCCTTTGGGCCGTCCGGTGGAGCCGGAGGTGTAGATGACGTAGGCCAGGTGCGACGGACGCAGGCCGAGCGCGACCGGGTCGGGATTGCTGGCTGGCAACGCGTCCCACGGCGGGGCGGGGGCATCGATCTCCACCACCGCCAGCGAGGGCGGCCGCAGCCCCAGAGCCGCGCGGACTGCGACCTGGGTGAGCAGCACGCGCGGCGCGCTGTCTTCTAGCATGTAGGCTAGGCGTTCCGCGGGGTACTCGGGGTCCAGCGGCACGTAGGCGCCGCCAGCCTTGAGGACGGCCAGCAGGCCGACGACCATCGGCACGCCGCGCTCCATGCACAGGGCCACGCGGGTATCGGGGCCCACGCCCAGGGTGCGCAGGTGGTGCGCCAGCCGGTTGGCGCGGGCGTTGAACTCGGCGTAACCGAGCGTGGTGTCTTCGAACACCACGGCGATGCCCTCGGGCGTGCGGGCAACCTGCTCCTCGAACAGTTCGTGGATGCAGCGATCGGCGGCGGAAAACACGGTATCGGTGGTGTTGAAACCGCGCAGCAGTCGGTCGTGCTCGGTGGCGGGCAGCAGCCGCAGGCGGGGCACCCGCGCCGTGTCATCGGCCGCCATCGCGCGCAGGAGGGTCTGCCATAGGCCGAGGTGGCGCTCCACAGTGGATGCATCGAACAAGGCGGTGGCATAACCGATGCGGCCTGCAAGGCGCTCGCCGGTTTCGTGCATCTCATGCATCAACAGTTCGAGGTCGAACTTGACGCTGATCGATGGTGCGGTCACCGGCCGCAGTTGCAGCCCTAGCAGCTCCAGCGCCTCCTCGGGAGCGTTCTGCCAGGCGAAGATGACCTGGAACACAGGGCTATGGGCCAGGCTGCGCGGAGGGTTGATCGCCTCGACGATCTGCTCGAAGGGCGGGTCCTGGTGGTCCTGCGCCGCCAGGGCCGTGGTGCGCACCTGAGCCAGCAGCTGGCCCACCGTCGGGTGGCCCGACAGGTCGATCCGCAGCGCCAGCGTGTTCACGAAAAAGCCGATCAGCGGCTCCACCTCGGCGCGGTGGCGGTGGGCCACCGGCGTGCCGATCACCACGTCGTCCTGCCCCGACAGCCGCGCGAGCAGCGCGGCCCACGAGGCCAGCAGCGTCATGAACAGCGTCGTGCCGTGGCGCCGGCTCAGCTGCTTCAGCGCGGCCGTCAGTCCGGCGTCCAGCTCGAACGCAAGGCTCGCCCCCGCGTAGTCCTGCACCGGCGGGCGCGGCCGGTCGGTGGGCAGCTCCAGCAGGGCCGGGGCGCCCGAGAGGTGCGCACGCCAGAAGTCGAGCTGGCGTTGCAGCAGCTCGCCGGTGATCCACCGGCGCTGCCAGACCGCGTAGTCGGCGTACTGGATGGGCAGGGCGGGCAGCGGGTCGGGTTCGCCTTGTACGTAGGCCGCGTACAGGGTGCGGAACTCATGGATCAGCACCCCCACGGACCAGCCATCGGAGACGATGTGGTGCATCGTGACCCACAGCACGTGGTCGTGCTCGGCCATGCGCAGCAGGCGGCCGCGGATCAGCGGGCCGCGTTCCAGATCGAATGGCGTGTCCTCTTCTTCTGAAGCGATGCGGTCGAGCTCATCCTCGGGCAGCGGGTGGCCGGACAGGTCGACATGCTGCAGGGCGAAGCCCACTTCGGGTTCGGCAATCGCTTGCACCGCGTCGCCGCCGCGGCTGACGAACCGAGTGCGCAGCGCCTCATGCCGCGCGACGATGCGATCGAGCGCCGCCTGCAGCGCCCCGAGGTGCAGCACACCCCGCAAGCGCACACCGCCGGAGATCAGATAGGCCACGCTTGCGCGCTCATCGAGCTGCGTCAGGAACCACAGGCGCTGTTGCGCAAACGACAGCGGCAGCGGCTCGGTGCGCAAGGCTGGCACGATCTCCGGCAGCGTGCTCTGCACCGAAGCGGCCACCCGCCGTGAGTAGCCGGCCAGCGTCGGCTGCGCGAACAGATCGGTCAGCGGTACGTCGCAGCCCAGCCGGGCGCGGATGCGCGAGGCGAGCTGCACGGCGAGCAGGGAGTGTCCACCCAGCGCGAAGAAGTCGTCCTGCCGGCCGACGCGATCCACACCGAGCAGCTCGCCCCAGAGCGCCGCCAGCGTGAGCTCCGGCTCGCCTTGCGGCGCTTCCCAGGCGCGGATGCCGAAGGCATGGCTGTCGGGCGCGGGCAGGGCGCTCCGATCGAGCTTGCCGTTGGGCGTGAGGGGGAGCGCGTCGAGCTGCACGTAGGCCGCCGGCACCATGTGCTCGGGCAGGTGTGCGCCCAGGTGCGCGCGCAGCGCCTCGGGAGGCAGAGAACCAGCGCCGGTGATGTAGGCGACCAG
>CBINBY010000124.1:0-12974 GCA_966248995.1 uncultured Burkholderiales bacterium
CCGCGTTGCAAATGCTCGACGTAGACACCGCTACGTCTGCGCTTTGCGCCTTGCAAGGCGCCGCTTTGCTGAGTCACGCGAGCCATCCCATAGCGTTAACAGGCCCTAGTTCAGGCTGCGGGCAGGCTCACCGTGGCGAACGCCTTCAGCGGCACGCTGTGCGGCACTTCGCTCACGGACAGCACGCGCATGTGCGGCGCCACACGCTCGGTCAGCGCGCGGACATGGCGACGAATCTCCGGCGCGCACAAGAGCACCGGCAGCAGGTTGTTCTTCACCATCTGCTCGGCCTGTGCCACCACACGCGTGAGCAGCTGTTCGGCAAAGCGCGGCTCCACCCCCATCGCGCCGTCGGCCGTGGCGCTGCGCAGCGCATGCTCCACGGCGGGATCGAGCGTCATCACATGCAGGGCCGGCGCCTCGCCCATCAGCTGGCGGCAGATGGCCGGGCCCAGCCGCTGGCGTACGGCGTCGGCCAGGTGCGCCGCATCCTTGCTGGCGCGGCCCGCATCGGCCAGCGTCTCGATCACGGCCTCGATGTGGCGTATGGAGACCTTCTCGCGCAGCAGCGCCTGCAGCACCTTCTGCACGTCGCCGACCGTCATCACGGTGGGGATCAGCTCTTCCACGAGGCCGGGCTGCGCCTGGCGCACGCGCTGCAGGAGCTTGTCGGTCTCGCCGCGGGTGAGCAGCTGCGCGCACTGCTGGCGCAGCACCTCGCTCAGGTGCGTGATGAACACAGTCGCCGGCTCGACCAGCGTGTAGCGATGCGCGCGCGCCGCCTCGCGCTGCGTCTCGTCGATCCACAGCGCCGGCAGCCCGTAGGTCGGCTCGCGCGTCTCACGGCCCGGCACCAGCCGCGTATCGCCTTGGGGATGGATGGCGAGCACCTGATCCGGCACCACCTCGCCGCGCCCGCACGGCACGCCGTGAACCTGGATCTCGTAGGCGTTCGGTGGCAGCTTGTCCGACGCGCTGAACCGCACGACCGGCAAGACGATGCCCAGGTCCTGCGCGAACTGCCCGCGCAAGGCCGCCACGCGCTGCGTCAGCACCGAGCTTTCGCTCGTCGCCATCACACCGAGTGCCGCGCCCACCTGGACCTGCACGGCCTCCACATGCAGCAAGGCGTGGGGGTCGGTGGCCTCGCCCGGCGTCTCGGCCGCCGATGCATTTTCGCCAGCTGCCGCCGCGGCATGCGCCTTGCCGCGCGCAAACAGCAGCACCCCACCCAGCACGACCATCATCCCCACCAGGGGCCACGCTGGCAGCCCCGGCAGCAGCATCAGGCCGGCCAGGGTCGCCATCACCAACCCGATGGCCTTCGGGTGCGACGTGACCTGGCGCCCCACCTCCGACGCAAACGTGGAATCCGATGCCGAGCGCGTCACGATGATGCCGGTGCCCACCGCGATCACCAGTGCCGGCACCTGCGTCACGATGCCGTCGCCGATGGTGAGCAGCGTGTACGCCTGCAGCGCCTCGCCCCACGCCATGCCCGACTGCATCACGCCGATGACCAGCCCACCCACGATGTTGATGAGCAGGATCACGATGCCCGCGATTGCATCGCCCTTCACGAACTTGCTCGCGCCGTCCATGGCGCCGTAGAAGGCCGCTTCCTTCTCCAGGCGCTTGCGGCGGCGCTGCGCCTCCTCCTGGTCGATGAATCCCATGTTCAGGTCGGCATCGATGCTCATCTGCTGGCCCGGCATGCTGTCCAGCGTGAAGCGCGCGGCCACCTCCGACACGCGCTGTGCGCCGCTGGTCACCACCACGTACTGCACCACCACGAGGATCAGGAACACGATGAGCCCGATCACGTAGTTGCCGCCCACCACGTAGGAGCCCACGGCACCGATCACCTTGCCGGCGTCGCCTTCCGAAAGAATCAGCCGCGTGGCCGCCACGTTCAGCGACAGGCGGAACAAGGTGGCGATCAGCAGCAGCGACGGGAAGGTCGAGAACTCCACCGGCCGCGCCATGTAGAACGTGAGCAGCAGCAGCAGGAGCGCGAAGCTCACGTTCGCGAGGATCAAGAAGTCCAGCAACGGCGAGGGAATCGGCGCGAACAGCACCGTGAGCACGCCCAGCACGAGCGCGACCATGAACAGGTCCGCGTGCCGACCGAAGGCAAGGCGCAGCGAGTTCATTGAGCGCCTCCGGTGCCTTGCTCGGCGAGCCCTTGGCGCGTGCGCCGCGCCGCCAGCACCCACACGAGGATCTTCGCCACCTGCGGATACCACTGCTCGGGCACGAAGTGGCCCTCGTCGGCCTGCCGGTACAGGGCACGCGCCAGGGGCGGGCTTTGCACGATGGGCACGCCGTGGCGAAAGGCCACGTCGCGCATCTTGCGCGCCAGGCCACCGGCACCCTTCGCCACCACCCGGGGCGCCGGCGCAAGACCGTGCTCATAACGCAGGGCCACGGCCACGCGCGTCGGGTTGGTGATGAGCACGTCCGCATCGGGCAGCTGACGCATGCCCTGGCTGCGCTGGAACAGCTTCATGCGCAGCTCGCGCAGGCGCTGGCGTATGCGCGGATCGCCTTCGCGCTGCTTGTGCTCGTCCTTCACCTCGCGGCGGCTCATGCGCATGCGCTGCGCGTACTCACGGCGCGAATACACGAAGTCGATGGCCGCGAGCACGAGGAGCGCCGCCAGCATCTTGGCGAGTAGGCCGCCGGCCAGGTCGTACAGCATGGGCAGGTAGGCGCGATGCCCCACCTGGGTCAAGCCCGCCACGCCGGGCAGTAACGCCGCCATGACCGTGACGAACACGATGCTCAGCGCGCCGAGCTTCACGACGCCCTTGAAGGCTTCGTACAGCACCCGCAAGGAGAACAGGCGCTTGAGCCCCTGCGCCGGATTCACGCGCGTGAAGTCAGGCGACAAGGGTTCGAAGCTGAACACCGGCCCCGATTGCGCCAGGTTGACGACCACGGCCACGCACACGACGGCCAGCAGCAATGGCCCCAGCAGCCGCATCGATGCGCTGATGGCCTCGGCCAGCAATGCGTTGGCGGTGGCCCAGTCGCCCAGGTCCGTGCCTGCGCTTTGCAGCATGCGGCCCATGAGCACCACGAAATCGGCCGTGGCGCCCGGCAGCCAGGCAAAGCAGGCCAGCGTGGCCACCGCGACGATCGCCAGCGCGTTCACGTCGGTGCTCTTGGAGACCGAGCCGCGCTCGCGTGCACGCTGCAGCTTGTAAGGCGTGGCCGCCTCGTTGCGATCGAGATCCTGTTCGGCCATCAGCGCAGTACCTCCGTCCAGAACGCGAAGATTCCTGCGTAGGCGCGGCTCATCACCGGCACGAGCGCCGGTGCGCTCGTGGCCAGCACACCCAGGCCGAGCAGGATCTTCAGCGGCATGCCCACGAAGAAGACGTTCATCTGCGGCAGCGCGCGCGACAGCACGGCGAGCGCCGCTTCGAGCAGCAGCAGCACCATGAACACCGGCGCGATGAGGCCGAGCGCCAGCGTGAACACCGCGCCGAACTGGCGCACCATGGCGTCAGCCGACAGCGATGACGGCAGCCGCCCCGGCGGCATCTCGGCGACGGAGAACGCCAACCCGCGCAGGAGCGCGTGATGCGCGTCCAGCGCGAAGAACACCACCACGGCCAGTGCGCCGAGCGCCGCGCCCAGCACGGACGACTGGCTGTTCGTGGCGGGATCGAAGGCCGCCCCCGCGCCGAAGCCCATCTGCAGGTCCAGCAGGCGCCCCGCGGCACCGAACGCGGCCAACGCGGTATGGACGCCGAACGCGAGCACCATGCCGATGAAGACCTCGCCCAGCCCTGCCGCGAGCAGCGCGCCCCAGCCCATGGGCTGCACCGATACGCGAGCGGGCCACGCGGCGGCCAGCAGCCCGGCCAGCGCGAGGCTGAGCGCCGCGAGCACGAAGCGCGGTCCCTTGAAGCCCGCGAACAGCGGCGTCATGAAGAACAGCGCGGCCAGCCTGAGCCACAGCAAAAGAGACGAAGTGACCCACGCGGGGTCGATCCGCAGACCCATGCGATGCCTTCAGAAGTGCTGCGGAATGGCGCTGATGAGCGACACCGAGTACGCCACCAGCCGCTTGAGCATCCATGGCCCCAGCGCCACCAGCACCACGGCGGCGGCAATCAGCTTGGGGATGAACGTCAGCGACATTTCCTGGATCTGCGTCACCACCTGCAGCACGCTCACCAGCACGCCGACGATCAGCGTGACGAGCAGCAGGGGCGCCGCCAACAGGGCGGCGTTCCAGATCAGCTGCGAAAACAGCTCGATGGCGACATCGGCTTTCAAGGCAATTCCTCCTGGCGGTCCCGGCGCGGGGCCGTTCTTGGCGACTCTTGCGGTCGCGACAGGCGGGAATTTTTCGCGGATCAGGGGGGTGAGGAAATTCACCCGTGGTACTAGTACCGAGGGATTACCGGGGGGCGTCCCTGCCCGTGACGGCGACCGACGGAACGGGCTGAGTTCTACGTCGGCGCAAGGCGCTGCAGCGTCGAGGCCAGCGCCTGCACGTGAAGCGGTTTCGCGAGCACCGCAACGCCGGCGGACGCCGCCGACGAGGGCACGCTCTGCGGCTCCGCCGTCACGAGGACCGCCGGGATGTGCTCGTCCGCCCGGTGACGCACCTGCTCGATGAGATTCAAGCCATCATGGCCATCGGCCAGCCGGTAGTCGCTGATGATCAGATCGGGTAGCCGCAGCGTGTCGTCGACGGTCGCCAGCGCATCGGCCATGCCGACCGCGCTCAGCACCTGGCAATTGAACGCCTTGAGCAGCGTAACCATGCTCTTGAGCGCCATCGGATCGTCATCGACCAGCAACACCAGCCGGCCATCCACCAACTCGGCCAGCTGCGCGGTGCTCTCGTCGATCTCCCGCCCTTGCAAGAGCGGCACGCCGATCTCGAACAGCGAGCCCCTGCCGAGCCGCGAGCGCATGCGCAACCCGTGATTCAGGCGATGCGCCGTGCGCTGCACGATGGACAGCCCCAGGCCCAGCCCGCCCTTGCCCTGCCGCGGCGTGCGATGGACCTGGTAGAACTCGTCGTACACCCGGCCGCGGTGCTCGCGCGCAATGCCGATGCCGGTATCCCAGACCTGCACCCACAGCGTGTCCCCGCGCTGGCGGCACCGCACACCCACGCGGCCGGCCTGCGTGTAGCGAATGGCGTTGGCCACCAGGTTGCACAGCACGCGCTCCAGCTGGAAGAAGTCGCTGCGCACCCAGGCCGGCGATTCGACGAGATCGAGGCGCAGCCCCTGGGCCTGCGCCTGCGGGTGGAACTGCGCATGCACGCGCTGCAACACCTCGGCCACGGGGAACGTGCGGATCTGCAGCGGCACCGCGCCGGAATCGAGCTTCGATACCTCCAGCAGCGCACTCAGCAAGGTGTCCATCGCCTGCACCGACGCCCCAATCTGTTCGATCGTCTCGGCCTCGGCCACCCCGCGACGGCGCGCCGCGGCCACCAGCAGAGCGATCGAATGCATGGGCTGACGCAGGTCGTGGCTCACCGAGGCCAGGAAGAACGTCTTGGCCACGCTCGCCCGCTGCGCTTCGCGCCGCTGCGCGTTCAGCTCCTCGACGAGCGCCTTGCGTTCCTCGGCCACCAGCATGGTGCGCATGTGCAATGCGTTGTGGGAGCGCGCAAGACGAAGCATCACCCCCACGGTCACGAAGAAGCCCAGCCCCGCAGCCACCGCCTGCCAGCTCCCCTGGCCGATCAACGCCGCGCCCGTCAGCACCGCACATGGCACCACGAAAGACACGACCAGGGGGTGGTACGCGAACAGCGTCAAGAGGGCCGTAGCGATGACCAGCAGCTCACCGATGACCACATAGGGCAGCATGTTGGGTGGCATCGGAACGAACGCCAGCGAGCCCCAGATGCACCCCGACATGGAAGCGCCGCGCTGGAAGTCACGCACGCCCGCCCTCAGTTCGCCACTCGTGGGCGGATCCCGCTTGAATCGCACGTACTCCACGACCAATGGGGTGTAGCTGACGATGTTCACGCACATCCAGGCCCACAGCGAACGTCCAGCCGCGACTGACAGGAGCATGAGGCACAAGAGGAACATGCCAAGGCCGGCCGTTGCCAAGACGACAGGCAGCGTCTCCATCACCGTTCGCAACTGCCGGTCTGCGATCAGGCCAACGACGCCCGAGGAATCCTCCTGTGGAGCTGGATCTGCTCGCCGCCAAGGGGCCACCAGCTCGCGGGCCACGTCTGCGACGAGCAGCTGCGGCAGACGCAGCCCGCGCAACAGAAGGGCGCGGAGGCTGCCGCGTTCGCGCGGCGTGCTCTCGTCAACTGTCACTCAGGCCTCGGAACCCTCGCTGCCGGCCGCCGCGAAGCGCTGCAGCGCCGAGGCGAGCGCCTGCACGTGGAGCGGCTTCGCGAGCACCGCAACGCCAGCGGACGCCGCCGACGGGGGCACGCTCTGCGGCTCGGCCGTCATGAGCACCGCCGGGATGCGCTCGTCAGCCCGGTCGCGCACCTGCTCGATCAGGTTCAAGCCGTCGTGGCCATCGGCCAGCCGGTAGTCGCTGATGATCAGATCGGGAAGCCGCAGCGTGTCGTCGACGATCGCCAGCGCGTCCGCCATGCCGACCGCGCTCAGCACCTGGCAGTTGAACGCCTGGAGCAGCGTGGCCATGCTCTTGAGCGCCATCGGATCGTCATCGACCAGCAACACCAGCCGGCCATCCACCAACTCGGCCAGCTGCGCGGTGCTCTCGTCGATCTCCCGCCCTTGCAAGAGCGGCACGCCGATCTCGAACAGCGAGCCCCTGCCGAGCCGCGAGCGCATGCGCAACCCGTGATTCAGGCGATGCGCCGTGCGCTGCACGATGGACAGCCCCAGGCCCAGCCCGCCCTTGCCCTGCCGCGGCGTGCGATGGACCTGGTAGAACTCGTCGTACACCCGGCCGCGGTGCTCGCGCGCAATGCCGATGCCGGTATCCCAGACCTGCACCCACAGCGTGTCCCCGCGCTGGCGGCACCGCACACCCACGCGGCCGGCCTGCGTGTAGCGAATGGCGTTGGCCACCAGGTTGCACAGCACGCGCTCCAGCTGGAAGAAGTCGCTGCGCACCCAGGCCGGCGATTCGACGAGATCGAGGCGCAGCCCCTGGGCCTGCGCCTGCGGGTGGAACTGCGCATGCACGCGCTGCAACACCTCGGCCACGGGGAACGTGCGGATCTGCAGCGGCACCGCGCCGGAATCGAGCTTCGATACCTCCAGCAGCGCACTCAGCAAGGTGTCCATCGCCTGCACCGACGCCCCAATCTGTTCGATCGTCTCGGCCTCGGCCACCCCGCGACGGCGCGCCGCGGCCACCAGCAGAGCGATCGAATGCATGGGCTGACGCAGGTCGTGGCTCACCGAGGCCAGGAAGAACGTCTTGGCCACGCTCGCCCGCTGCGCTTCGCGCCGCTGCGTGTTCAGCTCGTCGACGAGCACCTTGCGTTCCTCGGCCACCAGCATCGTGCGCGTGTGCGATGCGTTGTGGGCGCGCGCAAGAATAAGCATCACCCCCACGGTCATGAAGAAGCCCAGCCCCGCGGCCACCGCCTGCCGGTTCCCATGGCCGATCAAGGCCGCACCCGTCAGCACGGCGCACGGGACCACGAACGGCACGACCGCCGGTCGGTACGAGAACAGCGTCAGGAGTGACGCAGCGATGACCAGCAGTTCGCCGATCACCACGTAAGGCTGCACGTCCGGCGGCAGCGGGATGAACACCAGTGCGCCCCAGATGCCGCCGGACAGGAACGCGTCACGCTGGAAGGCCCGCTCGCCCGCCCTCAGCTGGGCATTCGTGGGCGGATCCCGCCTGAATCGGACGTACCGCACCACCAAAGGGATGTAGCTGACGACACTGACGCCTATCCACACCAGAAGCGGAACCCCCGGTGCCACCCACCAAAGCGCCCCGCCGAAGAGCAGGATTCCGAGGTAGGAGGCCCCCATGATCGCGGGCAGCGTCTCCATCACCGCTCGATATTGCGTGTCGGTGATCAGGCGAGCGACGCCCGACGCATCTTCGTGTGCAGGAGGAGGAGTTCTTCGCCATGGGGCGACGAGCTCGCGGGAAACCTCGACGAGGAACGACAGGCTGGCGCGCAACCCGCGGGACAGTCTTGCACGCGGGCCGCTGTCTCGATTTCCGATGTACTCGGCAGCTGTCACGCTTCCTCCTTGAGGCGATCCGGCAAGCGGTAGCCGGCCCCCCCTTCCCCGTCCTACTAATCCAGCGACATTCCCCGTCGCGCCACTTCGAGGATGGCTCCCACCCGCGAAGTCACGTTCAGCGACTTGAGGATGGGCTTCACATGCTGCTTGATGGTCGACTCCGCGATGCGCAGGTGATTGGCGATCATCTTGTTCGACTTTCCTTGCACGATCAGCCTGAACACCTGCATCTGCCGATCCGTCAGCCCAAGATCCGACAAGTGCCTGACCGCGGCGCGCTCCGATGCCCTGGGCAGGACCGGGGGCGGGGTGGCGCCCAGCGCGAGGGGAGGCACATAGATGCCTTGACTCAGCACGACCTGCAGCGCCGCGTGCAAGGTCTCGAGCGAGGTCGTCTTGGGAATGAAACCCATGGCGCCCCGAGCCAGCGCATCGAGCACCGTTTGCGGGTCTTCATGCGCGGACAGCACGACCGTGGGCAAGTCTTCCCGCTCTTGCCGGAACTTCGACAGGGCATCGATGCCGTTCACGCCGGGCAAGCCCAGGTCGAACAGCGCCAAGGCCAGATCCTCGTGCTGGGCGGCCAGCGACAGGGCCTCCTGCAAATCGCCAGCTTCCACGACGACGGTGGCTGGATCTAGCTTCCAGAGGATCAGCTTCAGGCCTTCGCGAAACAGGACGTGGTCGTCGACGACAAGGATTTTCATGGGGCAGCTCGTGCGTGCCCACCTCGGCTGATGCAGCCATTCGTCGGATTCTTGCTAGGCGCGGCTGGGGGGCGACGCGGATTTTCGCCCCTTCCGAGAGGTGGCCGCCGCGCAGCCAATCCCCAACCTTGGGGTCATCGTCCGCACGGCGTTCCGCGTCACCAGCCAGACTGCGTCACTGAACGTCGCCCTGTTCGCTGCATGACCAATCTATCGCCGGGATGAAGCATAGGTTTAGCGACCGTACGGGCTTCGTTGACCTCGGCGGCGCCGCCTTCCTACCATGCACCATGGACACGACGACAAATGATCCCCTCGGTTCGCACGCGGCGCAGCAGGCCGAGGCTCTGCTGCAATCAGCGGTGCAGGCGGCGCAGGCAGGTGACGACGATCGTTCGCTCTCGCTGCTGCGCGAGAGCGTGCGGGCCCGGCATCACAACCCGTTGGCCCACCATCTGCTCGGTGCCGAGCTGGCGCAACGCAAGCAGTTCGGCGATGCATTGCTGCACCTGAGCCTCGCGGTCGACCAGGCACCTCAGCTGGCATTGCCGCGGCTCCAGCTCGCGCTGCTCTGGCTCACTCAGGGCAACCCCAGCCAGTCGCTGAGCCAGCTTCGACCGCTGGCCGAGCTGCCCGAAGGGAACGCCGTGCGCCACTTCGGTGATGCACTCGCATCGTTGTGCCACGACGACCTGGCCGCTGCGGAACGGCACCTGGTCATGGGCCTGGCCTGCGAATCCGACAACGCGCCGCTTCGTGCGGACATGCAGCACCTGTTGGCCGCCGTGCAGGCTCAGCTTTCGTCCGCCGCAGCGGGGGGCGTGGGGGCCGCAGATGCACTGCCGGTATCGCACGGCATGGCGATCTCGGCCTATTGCGAAGCCGACAGCCGAGAGGGCCTGCCCCGTCGATGATCGACAAGACCTCATGGCTCCATCAGGCGCTCGCGGGTCTGCGCGCTCAGCCTGTCGTGCGAGCCGAGGCGACAGCGCCCACGCAGCACGGCCCACGCACACAGGGGGCCAACGCAAGTGCATTGCGCCATGCGGCCTTGCAGCGCCGTTTGAATCAGTGCATCGCCCAGATCGACCCCGATGACCCGAACCGCCGCCATCGCGCCGTGCGCGCCATCGTCATGATCAGCCTGATCCGGGAGTTTGGCGACGAACTGGAACGCGACCCGGCATTCCAGACGCTGGTCGACCAAGTCTCGCTGACCATGCACGACGAGCCTCGCCTGCACGACAGCATCGACCTCGCGTTGAAAGAACTGCGCGACATTTCCTGGCCGGTGAGGCCATAGCCTGAATCAGATGAATCGCACCATGGACCCATCCTCCGCCTCGGCACGCCTCGTTCAACTCGAAGGCTATCTTCGTCAGGATCCCGGCAACACCGCGCTGCGGGCCAACACCGTGATGGCCGCCGTCGAATGCGGCGCGACCGAACGGGCCGAGCAGTGGCTTGCGTCGTCCCCCGTCGCGGCATCGGCACCCATCGAGCACGCACGAGGCGTACTGCGGCTGGCGCAGCACCGCTACGCAGAGGCCGCGAAGTCGTTCGAATCCTTGCTGGCGGCGGGCGTTGCGTCGGCGGCGGTGCGCTTCAACCTCGCCTACGCGCTGTTCGGGCAAGGCGACCATGCCCAAGCCGCCCAGCAGTTCGAGGGTCTCTTGGCCGAACAGGACGCCCCGGCCGAAACCCTCGGCTGGCTGTTGCGCTGCTTCCATCACGCGGGCGACCCTGCTCGCGCGGTCGCGGCATGGCGTGCCGCCCCCGATCGATTCAAGACGCCGCAGGCGTCGGCCGTGGCGAGCCTGGCCTGTCTGGATGACGATCAAATCGACGATGCCCGCCACTTGTCCGACGCCGCGCTTCGCGAGAGCCCGGCCCCCCTGGAGGCGCTGGTGGTTCGTGCCACGCTCGCGGTGGGCGACGGCGATTCTTTAACCGCCACGCGCCTATTGGACGAGGCCCTGGCCCAGGGACCGCGCGACGGGCGTGTGTGGTCAGCATGGGCGGCGGCACAGTTGCTGCTGTCGAACGTGCAAGCCGCGCAGGAAGGCTTTCAGCGCGCAGCTCAGTACCTGCCGAGCCACGTCGGTACCTGGGTCGCGCTGGCGTGGTGCCAGATCCTGAGACGCGAACTCCAGGGAGCCAGGGCCAGCCTGGAAACCGCACTGGCCTTCGACCGGAATTTCGCCGAAACGCACGGCGGGCTGGCAGTGGTCGCGGCTCTGGAAGGCCGCGAAGACGAAGCACGGCAGGCCATCGAACGAGCGCTTCGGCTGGACAAGACCAGCGCATCGGCCCACTATGCGCGCGCCGTCATCGCCGGGCTCACCACCGACCCCGCTGCAGTGCACGCACTGGCCCGCCGCCTCTTGGGTGTCAAAGGAAACGGCATCGCGTTACTGGAGCGCGCGCTGAACTGCGCCGGGCGCACGCGGCGTTGATGGCGCAGCTCGCAACGGCGTGTACCGGCGTGGCTTCCGCGACGTGTCCCCAGCCTGCTCGAAGCCGCCGCCCAATCAGATCGCTTCCGACGCCGAGCCGAGGTCCGGCGAACCAGCTTGCGCATCCGACACGGTCATCTTCGACACCAACGCACGCAGCTGAATCAGATGATCGGCCTCCTGCTCCATGGCCAGGGCGAACCCGTCTGCGACATCGTCATGGCCGATGGCGCGGGCGAGCTCGATGAGCATTTCCCATCCCGCGTTGTCCAGCACCTCGGCGTCGAGCATCACGTGCAATGACTGCAGGACGTTCGTGCGCGGGTCGTTCATTGCCTGGACGAGCCCCATGCTCTCCACGCCGACCAGGTCGGCGCACGGAGTCTGCGCGGTGGGGTCCGCACCCAGGCTTTCGAGCGCGTCTATGACGAGATGCAGGTGTTGCGCCTCCTGGTCCCGGAAACGTTGCAGCATTTCCAAGGTGTCGGCAGGCAGGTCGGCGAACGATGCCGTGCATTTGGCGAGCAGGCCCTCGTACAGCCGCACGCCGCCGCGCTCGAACGCCAGGCGCTCGCCGAGCTTGTCGATGAAGGTCTGCGGGCGCTTGCCGGTCAGCATGTCCATGCCCGATTGCGCAACGCCCTTCATGGTGCCGGGTGGCGGTACGCTGCCGAGGCCCTCGTCGTCGACGTAGTCCTGCCGCACCCGCAGGAGCTCCTGCGGGTCGGCTCCGCTGTCGATGAGCGCTTCGTCGGCGCCGGTCTTCATGCGGGCCGCGTCGACCGGCGACATCTGGATGCCCGTGCGGTTTCGTCCAAGAGTGGTCTGGTGTTCCATGGTGTTTCCTTTCCCGATGAAGTGCGTCAGGCCGCCGCTCGGGCGAGCTCCGTGCCTGGGGTCCAGCGGTATCCGGCGGCGACTTCCGACGACGGAGAGCCCTCGGAGTTGAGTTGGCGGCGGTACTCGATGGAGCGCTGCGGCTCGCTTGCGGCATCCACGAACTGCGTACCGTCGGCACGCAGCGGGACTTCCTTGGCGAGCACCTCGCGCACGAACTCGCGCTGCGAGCCGATCGGAATCGGGTCGGGCAGCTTCGCGGCCAGCACCTCTTGCGGATCGCGCCGCTCGAACTGCTTGTAGAGCTCCATCACGTGGTGCAACTGGCCGAGCTCATAGTCGAGGAAGCGCTCCCACAGCGCCTTGATCCGCGGATTGCTCTCCTGAGTCGCGCATCCGTGGTAGTTGTAGACCTCCGTCGCCTCGTGCAGCAGCCACTTCTCCAGCCACGTCTCGTTCGGGTCGATGATCGATTCGTACTGCGTCGTGTGCTGCTCCTCGATCGAAGCAATTTCGGCATACAGCAGCCGCGCGACCGGGTCCGAGAACAGCGGCCCGATGTTCATGTAGTAGTTGTGGGTCTGCTGCTCGGCCGCCATGATGGTGAGCGCATGCAGCTTCGACAACGGCTCGGCGGCCGTGCGGTCGTAGTGATCGCGCAGGTCATCCAGCGGATCGCGGTGCTCGTCGATGGTGGGGCGCCCGGGCAGGATGTCGGTGTAGCTCTGCAGGATGTTGTTCGCGTCCTTGCCCTCCAGCCGGTCCAGCAGGGCCGA
>CBINBY010000125.1:0-12736 GCA_966248995.1 uncultured Burkholderiales bacterium
GCCCGACAGGTCGATGCGCAGGGCCTGCGTGTTGACGAAGAAGCCGATGAGCGGCTCGAGTTCGGCGCGGGTGCGGTTGGCCACGGGGGTGCCGATGACCAGTTCGTTCTGCCCCGACAGGCGCGACAGCAGCGCGGCCCAGGAGGCCAGCAGCGTCATGAACAGCGTGGTGCCGTGGCGGCGGCCGAGCGCCTTGAGGCCGGCGGTCAGCTCGGCGTCCAGCTCGAAACCGAGACTCGCCCCGGTGTAGTCCTGCACCGGCGGGCGGGGCCGGTCGGTGGGCAGCTCCAACAGCGCCGGGGCGCCGCTGAGGTGGTTACGCCAGAAGTCGAGCTGGCGCTGCAGCACGTCGCCTGAGATCCAGCGGCGCTGCCACGCGGCGTATTCGGCGTACTGGACGGGCAGCGCGGGCAGCGGATCGGGCCGGCCTTCAGAGCAGGCTGCATACAGGGCAGCGAACTCGTTGACGAGCACGCCCATGGACCAGCCGTCGGAGACGATGTGGTGCATGGTGACCAGCAAGGCGTGGTCGTGCTCGGCCAGGCGAAGCAGCCGGCCGCGAATCAGCGGGCCGCGTTCCAGGTCGAACGGCGTGCTGGCTTCCTCCCCTGCGAGGCGTTCGAGTTCGGCCTCGGGTTCGGCATGGCCCGCCAGATCCACCACCTCCAGCGCGAAGCCCACGCCGGGTTCGGCAATTACCTGCACGGCGGCGCCGTCGAGCATGGCAAAGCGCGTGCGCAGCGCCTCGTGGCGCGAGACGATGCGGTCCAGCGCCGCGCGCAGTGCGGCCCCATCGAGCGCTCCGAGCAGGCGCACGCCGCCGGGGATCAGGTAAGCGGTGCTGGCGCGCTCATCGAGCCGGGCGAGGAACCACAGCCGCTGCTGCGCGAACGACAGCGCCAGCGGCTCGCTGCGCGACACCGGCACGATCGCCGGCAAGGTGCTGGCCGTGGCCTCGGCCACGCGCTCCGCGAAGCCGGCCAGCGTGGGCTGGGCGAACAGCTCGGCCAACGGCACCTCGCAGCCCAGCCGCACGCGGATGCGCGAGGCGATCTGCACGGCCAGCAGCGAGTGGCCGCCGAGCTCGAAGAAGTGGTCGTGGCGGCCGACCCGCTCGAGGCGCAGCAGCTCGGCCCAGATTGTCGCGAGCGCAACTTCCATCTCGCCTTGTGGTGCTTCGTAGGCGCGGCGGCCGTAGGCCTCGCCCCCCGGAGCGGGCAGCGCGCGACGGTCGAGCTTGCCGTTGGGCGTGAGCGGCAGGGCATCGAGCGGCACATAGGCCGCGGGCACCATGTATTCGGGCAGCCCCGCGGACAAGTGGCCGCGCAGCACTTCGGGCTGCAGCGAGTCATCGCCGACCACGTAGGCCACCAGTCGCTTGTCGCCGGGCGCGTCCTCGCGAGCCAGCACGACCGCCTCGCGCACGCCCGGGTGCCGCAGCAATCGGGCCTCGATCTCGCCGGGCTCGATGCGGAACCCGCGGATCTTGACCTGGTGGTCGTTGCGGCCGAGGAACTCGATCGTGCCCTTGCCATGGACGTCGATGATCCAGCGCCCGAGGTCACCGGTCTTGTACATGCGCGCGCCCGGCTCGGCGGCGTACGGGTCGGGCACGAAGCGTTCGGCGGTGAGATCCGGGCGTTTGAGGTAGCCGCGCGCCACGCCGATGCCACCGATGTGGATTTCGCCGGCCACGCCGACGGGCACGGGCTGTCCGTGCGCATCCAGGATGTAGAGACGCGCGTTGGCGATCGGGCGCCCGATCGGCGGCCGTCCCGGACGCCCCACGTCGCACGGTTGCATGCTGGCGCATACCGTGGCCTCGGTGGGTCCGTAGGCATTGATCAGGCACCGGCCCGGGGCCCAGCGCGCGACCAGCGCGGCCGAGGCCGGCTCGCCGGCCATCACCAGGGTCTGGAGCGCCGGCAGCGACGCGTCGCCGGGCAGCGCAGCCAGCACCGCCGGGGGCAGCGTGGCGTGCGTCATGCTCTGCTTGTGCAGAAGGTCAAGCAGCGCCTCGCCTGCCAGCACCCCAGGCGCGGGCACATGCAGCGCGGCGCCGCTGCACAGCGCCATCAGCACTTCGGAGATGCAGGCATCGAAGCTGAACGAGGCGAACTGCAGGACTCGGCTGTCGGGCGTCACCCCAAAGCCGGCGATCTGTGCCCGCGCCAGGTTGCACAGCCCCGCGTGCGGAACCATCACCCCCTTGGGCACGCCCGTGGAGCCCGAGGTGTAGATCACGTAGGCCAGGTGAGACGGCTTCAGGCCGAGGGCGGCCGGGTCGGGATTGGCGGCCGGCAAGGCGTGCCAGGGAGGGGTCGCGGCGTCGAGCTCCAGCACCGCCAGCGAAGGCGGCAATGAGCCCAGTGCGGCGCGCACGCCGGCGTCGGTGACCAGCACGCGCGGCTGGCTGTCCGCCAGCATGAAGGCCAGCCGCTCGGCTGGGTAATCGGGGTCCAGCGGGACGTAGGCACCGCCGGCCTTGAGCGTGGCCCACAGGGCGACGACCAGCTCGGCGCCGCGCGGCAACGCGATGGCCACGCAGGTGTCGGGCGTGACGCCCAGGGCGATCAGATGGTGCGCGAGCCGGTTGGCGCGTGCATTGAGCGCGGCGTAGCTGAGCGAGGTGTCCTCGAACACCACAGCCGCCGCCTCCGGCGTGCGCGCCGCCTGCTCTTCGAACAGCTCGTGGACGCAGCGTCCGGCGGGGAAGGCGGCCTCGGTGGCGTTCCACGCGTGCAGCAGCTGGTGGCGCTCCTGGCCGGACAGCAGCGGCAGGCGTGCCACCCGTGCCGAATCGTTGGCCACCATCGCGCGCAGCAGCGTCTGCCAATGGCCGAAATGACGCTCGATGGTGGCGGCGTCGAACAACGCGGTCGCGTACTGGAGGGTGCCTGCGATGCGTTCGCCGGCTTCCTGCATCGACACGTCGAGGTCGAAGTTGATGGTGGCCGACTCGGTGTCCACCGGCTGCAGCTGCAGTCCGGGCATCTCCAGCGTGCCCTGGGGCGCGTTCTGCCAGGCGAACATGACCTGGAAGACAGGGCTGTGGGCCAGGCTGCGAGGCGGGTTGAGGGCCTCGACGACCTGCTCGAAAGGCAGGTCCTGGTGATCCTGTGCGGCCAGCGTGGTGGAGCGCACCTGCGCCAGCAGCTGCCCCACCGAGGGGGCGCCCGACAGGTCTAAGCGCAGCGCCAGCGTGTTGACGAAGAAGCCGATCAGCGGTTCGAGCTCGGAGCTGTTGCGGTTGGCCACCGGGGTGCCGATGACGACCTCGTCCTGGCCCGACAGGCGCGCCAGGAGCGCGGCCCACGACGCGAGCAGCGTCATGAACAGGGTGGTCTCATGGCGGCGGCTCAAGGCCTTCAGCGCGGCGCTGAGATCGGCGTCGAGTTCGAAGCCGAGGGTCGCGCCGGCATGGTCGTGTACGGGCGGGCGCGGGCGGTCGGTGGGCAGCTCGAGCAGCGCCGGGGCACCCGACAGGTGCGAGCGCCAGAAGTCGAGCTGGTGCTGCCGCACATCGCCCGAGAGCCATTCGCGCTGCCACACCGCGTAATCGGCGTACTGCAGCGCAAGGGGCGGCAGCGGATCCGGGCGGCCCTGCGAGCAGGCCGCGTACAAGGCGCTGAACTCCTTGATCAGCACCCCGATGGACCAGCCGTCGGAGACGATGTGGTGCATCGTGACCAGCAGCACGTGATCGTGCTCCGCCAGGCGCAGCAGGCGGCCGCGGATGAGCGGCCCCCGTTGCAGATCGAATGGTGCGGCGACCTCTTCGGCCGTGATGCGCCCCAGTTCGGACTCCGGCTGCGCATGGGCGGACAGGTCAATACGCCCGAGCGCGAACCTCGCGGGGGCATCTGCCAGGATTTGAACGGGCGTGTCGTCGACCGAGGCGAAGCAGGTGCGCAGGGCCTCGTGGCGCGCGACGATGCGATCGAGGGCCGCTTGAACCGCGTCCACGTTCAGCGCACCGACCAGACGGATGCCGCAGGGGATCGCGTAGGCGGCCCCGCCGCGTTGATCCAGCTGTGCCAGGAACCAGAGCCGCTGCTGCGCGAACGACATCGGCAACGCGAACACTTCATCCTGCATATCCAAATCCTGTCGTTCCTGGTTCATTCGACTTGGCTGTAACCGCTGAGGTTGGGACGCAATCGCACCCGGTATCTGCTGCGATCGGTGGGGGTGACGGGACGACGCGTGGTTTGCGCCGCTGCCTGAACCTGTTCGGCGAATCTCGACAACGTGGGGTGCGCAAAAAGCTGGGCCAGCGCCAGTTGCTGGCCGAGCTGGGTGCGGATATGCGAAATCATCTGCACCGCGAGCAGCGAGTGGCCGCCCAGCTCGAAGAAGTGATCGTGGCGGCCGACGCGCTCCAGGCCGAGCAACTCACGCCAGATGGCCGCCAGCGTGGCTTCCAGCTCGCCCTGCGGCGCCTCGTAGGTGCGCTTGCCGAAGGCGCTGTCCTCCGGGGCGGGCAGCGCGCTGCGGTCGAGCTTGCCGTGGGGCGTGAGCGGCAGGGCGTCGAGCTGCACGTAGGCGGCCGGCACCATGTGATCGGGCAGGTGCACGGCCAGGTGGGCGCGCAGCGCCTCGGGTTGCGCAGACTCGTCACCGGTCACATACGCCACCAGCCGCTTGTCGCCGGGCGCGTCCTCCCGAGCCAGCACGATGGCCTCGCGCACGCCCGGGTGCTGCAGCAATCGGGCTTCGATCTCGCCGGGCTCGATGCGGAACCCGCGGACCTTGACCTGTTGGTCGTTGCGCCCGAGGAACTCCAGCGTTCCGTCCGCGAGCCTGCGGCCCAGGTCGCCGGTGCGGTACATGCGCGCGCCCGGCTGTTCGGTGTACGGGTCGGGCACGAAGCGCAGGGCGGTGAGGTCCGGGCGGTTCAGGTAGCCGCGAGTCACGCCGGCACCCCCGACATGGAGTTCGCCTGCCACGCCGATGGGCACGAGTTGCCCGTGCCGGTCGAGCAGGATCACGCGCAGGTCGGGGATGGGCACCCCCATCGGACTGGAACTGCGCGTCGTGTCTTCCGGCGTCAACGGTCGCCAGGTCACGTGCACGGTCGTCTCGGTGATGCCGTACATGTTGACCAGTTGCGTGCGCTCGCCGTTGCGCGCGTACCAGGGAGCCAGCGTGGCCGGCTCCAGGGCCTCGCCGCCGAAGATCACGCAGCGCAGGCTATGGTCGTGCGGGCTCTCGGCCTGAGCGGCCATCAGCTGACGGAAGGCGCTGGGCGTCTGGTTCAGCACGGTCACGCCCTGCTCGCACAGCAGCGCGTAGAACTCGCGGGGCGAGCGGGCGCGCAGGTGCGGCACGACCACGAGGCGGCCGCCATGCAGCAGCGCGCCCCACAACTCCCACACCGAGAAGTCGAAGGCATAGGAGTGGAACAACGTCCAGACGTCTTTGGCGCCGAATGCGAACCCATGCCGGGTGGCGCCAAACAGGCGCACCACTTGGGCGTGCTCGACCAGAACCCCCTTGGGCGTGCCGGTGGAGCCGGAGGTGTAGATGACGTAGGCGAGGTGAGCGGGGGTCAGGCCCCAGGCGGCGCAGTCGGGGTTGGTGATGGGCAGTCCACTCCAGACGTCGGCGTCGAGGGTCAGCACGGGCAGGGAAGCCGGCAGCGCCCCGAGGGCGGCTGACACCGAGGTGTGCGTGAGCAGCACGTGCGGGGCGCTGTCGACCAGCATGAAGGCCAGCCGCTCGGGCGGATAGTCCGGGTCCAGCGGCACATAGGCGCCGCCGGCCTTGAGGGTGGCCAGCACGGCAACCACCATGTCCAGGCCGCGGGGCAGCGCCAGTGCCACGCGGGTGTCCGGGCGCACCCCGAGCGCGATGAGGTAATGCGCCAGCCGGTTGGCCTGCGCGTTGAGCTCGGCGTAGCTGAGCGTCCTGTCCTCGAAAACCAGTGCAGTCGCGTCGGGCGTGCGGGCCACCTGCTCTTCGAACAGCACGTGGATGCAGCGCTCGGCCGGGAAGACGGCCTCGGTGGCGTTCCAGCCGTGCACGAGCTGGTGATGTTCCTGCGGCGTCAGCAGCGACAGACGATGCACGGCCTGCGTGTCGTCGGCGGCCATCGCGCGCAGCAGTGTCTTCCAGTGGCCTACGAGGCGCTCGATCGTGTGGGCCTCGAACAAGGCGCTGGCGTAGCCGAGGTTGCCCGCGATGAGCTCGCCGGCGTCATGCATCGACAGCATGAGGTCGAACTGCGTGGTGCTCTGCGGCGCGGCGATGGCATGCAAGGTGATGCCGGGCAGCCGCAGTTCCTCCTTCGACGCGTCCTGCCAGTCGAACCATGCCTGGAACAGGGGGCTGTGCGCCATGCTGCGCGCGGGCCTGAGCGCCTCGACCACCTGCTCGAAAGGCACGTCCTGGTGGGCCTGGGCGGCCAGTGTGGTGGTGCGTACCTGGGCCAGCAGTTGGGTTACCGAAGGCTGGACCGATAGATCGACACGCAGCGCCAGCGTGTTGACGAAGAAGCCGATCAGCGGCTCGATCTCCGTGCGGTGGCGGTTGGCCACCGGGGTGCCGATGACGACCTCGTCCTGCCCGGACAGACGGGACAGCAGCGCGGCCCAGGCGGCCAGCAACGTCATGAACAACGTAGCGCCGTGGCGGCGGCTCAGGGCCTTGAGCGCGGTGCTCAGCTCGGCGTCCAGCTCGAAGCCTACGACCGCGCCAGCGTAGTCCTGCACCGGCGGGCGAGGCCGGTCGGTGGGCAGTTCCAGCAGCGCCGGGGCACCTGACAAGTGCGCGCGCCAGAAGTCAAGCTGGCGCTGCAGCACCTCGCCTGACATCCATTGACGCTGCCAGGCGGCGTAGTCGGCGTATTGCACGGGAAGTGCGGGCAGGGGATCCGGCCGGTGTTCCGAGTGCCCGCCCCCCGCGGGGGACAAGGAAACCTGAGACGGTCGGGCGCTTCCTTGCGAGCCCGCGGCGTACAGGGCGGCCAGCTCCTCGGTCAGCACGCCCATGGACCAGCCGTCGGAGACGATGTGGTGCATCGTGACCAGCAGCGCGTGGTCGTTGTCGGCCAGGCGCACGAGCTGGCCGCGGATCAGCGGGCCCTGCTGAAGGTCGAACGATGTAAAGGCCTCTTCGGCGACGAGGCGTTCAAGTCCAGCCTCCGGGTCGGACTGGCCCGACAGATCGGTTTGCACTAGCGCGAAGCCCACGTCGGGCGGCGCGATCACCTGAACCGGCACGCCGTCGACGGATGCGAAGCGGGTACGCAGAGCCTCGTGGCGCACGACGACGCGATCCAGCGCCGAGCGCAGCGCCGCCACGTCCAGCGTCCCGCGCAAACGCACGCCGCCCTGGATCAGGTAGGCGGCGCCGGCGCGCTCGTCGAGCTGTGCCAGGAACCACAGCCGCTGCTGCGCGAACGACATTGGCAAAGGCTCTGCGCGCGAAACGGGCACGATGGCCGGCAAGGTGTTGGCGCCCGAAGCGGCCACGCGCCGCGCGTAGCCCGCCAGCTCAGGCTCGGCGAACAGCTCGGCCAGCGGCACCTCGCGGCCCATTCGCACCCGTATGCGGGAGGCGAGTTGCACGGCCAGCAGCGAATGCCCCCCCAGTGCGAAGAAGTCGTCATGGCGACCGATGCGCTCGCGCCCCAGCAGTTCACTCCACAAGGCCGCCAGCGTGGCTTCCAACTCCCCTTGCGGCGGTTCGTAAGCGTGAGCACTGAAGGCACCGTGCTGCGGCGCGGGCAGCGCGCGGCGGTCCAGCTTGCCGTTGGACAGCCGCGGCAGCGCATCGAGCTGCATGTATGCGGCCGGCACCATGTACTCGGGCAGTTGCGCCGCCAAGTGCGCGCGCAAGGCGTCGGGCGGGAGCGATTCGTCGCCGGTGAGGTAGGCCACCAGTTGCTTGTCGCCGGGCACGTCCTCGCGGGCGAGCACGACCGCCTCGCGCACCCCCGGGCACGACAGCAACGCCGACTCGATCTCCCCCAGCTCGATGCGAAAGCCTCGGACCTTGACCTGCTGGTCGTTGCGTCCGAGAAACTCGATCGTGCCGTCGGGCCGCCAGCGCGCGAGGTCGCCGGTCTGGTACATGCGGGCGTTCGGCGTTCCGGCCACGGCGCATGGATCGGGCACGAAGCGCAGGGCGGTGAGCTCGGGGCGGTTCAGATAACCCCGCGCCAGCTGCGCGCCGCCGATGTACAACTCGCCCGCCACACCGATGGGCACTGGCTGGCCGATGGCGTCGAGCACGTATACGCGGGTGTTCGCCAGCGGCCGGCCGATGCAGCCTGCGCGGCCAGCGCCCGGCTCGATGCGATGCACGGTGGCGTTGACGGTGGCTTCGGTGGGTCCATAGGCATTGAACAAGGCCGGGCGCCACCCGTCGCGCTCGTGCCACTGCTGGATGGCTTCGTCGGTCACCGCTTCGCCGCCGATCATGACCTGGCGCACGCACGGCGCGATGCGTGCGTCGCGCTCACGTGCCAGGAGCTGCCAGAAGGCCACGGGGAGGTTGGCCACGGTCACCGCGTGGCGCTCGCACAGTGCCCAGAACGTTTGGGCGTCCGCCACCCAGGCATCGGTCCGCAGCACCAATGCGGCACCCGAGCACAGCGCGCCGAAGGTCTCTTCGACTGACATGTCGAAGGTGAACGGCGCGAACTGGAGCACGCGGTCCCGTCGGTCGAGGGCGTAACGGGCTTGCAAGGCGAGCACCTGGTTGGCCAGGCTCGCGTGCTCGACCATCACGCCCTTGGGCCGGCCGGTCGAGCCGGAGGTGTAGAGGACATAGGCCAGGTGGCGCGGCGTCAGCCCCGGGGCCAGCGGGCCGGGATGCGCTTGGGGCTGCCGCTCCCACGGCCGTTGAGGATCGTCGAGTGCGATGACCGGCACATCGGACGGTGTCGCGAGCGGGCCGAACCGGGCCTGTGTGATCAGCACCCGCGGCGCGCTGTCTTCGAGCATGTGGGCCAGGCGCTCGGCGGGGTAGGACGGATCCAGCGGCACGTAGGCGCCGCCCGCCTTGAGAGTGGCCAACAGAGCGACGACCATGTCGGCGCTGCGCGGCAGTGCGATGGCCACGCGGGTGTCGGGGCGCACGCCCAGCGCGACGAGATGTCGGGCCAGGCGGTGGGCCTGCGCATCGAGCTCGGCGTAGGTCAGGGTGGTGTCCTCGAACACCAGCGCGGCGGCTTCGGGCGTGCGCGCCGCCTGCTGCTCGAACAGCGCATGGATGCAGCGTTCGGCCGGGAAGGCGGCCTTGGTGGCGTTCCAGACGTGCAGCAGCAGGTCGCGCTCATGGGCCGACAGCAGGGGCAGTCGGGGCACGAGGGCCGCGTCGTCGGCGGCCATCGCGCGCAGCAGCGTCTGCCAATGCCCAAGCCAGCGCTCGATGGTGGGCGCATCGAACAAGGCGCTCGCATAGGTCACGCTGCCGGCGAGATGCTCGCCGGTTTGATGCATCGACACGTCGAAGTCGAAGGGCGCGAAGCGGGCGGGCGTTTCGAGCAGTTGCGCCTGCAGGCCCGGCATGTCGAGCCGTGATTCCGGCGTGTTCTGCCAGGCGAACATCGCCTGGAACACGGGGCTGTGGGCCATGCTGCGCACGGGCTTGAGCGCCTCGACCACCTGCTCGAAGGGGACGTCCTGGTGGTCCTGGGCGGCCAGGGCGATCGTGCGCACCTGGGCCAGCAGCGCGGTCACCGAGGGCGATCCCGACAGGTCGATGCGCAGCGCCTGCGTGTTGACGAACAAGCCGATCAGCGGCTCGACCTCGGCACGGGTGCGGTGGGCCACCGGCGTGCCGATCACCACCTCGGCCTGGCCCGACAGGCGCGACAGCAGCGCGGCCCATGAGGCGAGCAGCGTCATGAACAGCGTCGTGCCGTGACGCCGGCTCAAGGCGTGCAGCGCCGTGGTGAGCTCGGCATCCAGCTCGAACGCGAGGCTGGCGCCCGCGTGGTCCTGCATCGCCGGCCGGGGCCGGTCGGTGGGCAGTTCCAGCCGCGCCGGGGCGCCCGACAGGTGCGTGCGCCAGAAGTCGAGCTGCCGCTCCAGCGCCTCGCCGGCGATCCAGCGGCGCTGCCACACGGCGTAGTCGGCGTACTGGATCGCCAGGGGTGGCAGAGGATCCGCGTGGCCCTGCACAAAGGCCGCGTACAAGGCGCAGAGCTCTTGCAGGAGCACCGCGATGGACCAGCCATCGGACACGATGTGGTGCATCGTGAGCAGCAGCACATGCTCGTGCGCGGCCAGGCGCACCAGCCGGCCGCGGATCAACGGACCGCGTTCGAGGTCGAACGGCGCGGCAGCCTCTTCAGCCGCCAAGCGCTGGACTTCGGACTCGGCGCGGGGATCCTCCGACAGATCCACCTGATCGAGCGCGAAGCCCACCTCAGGCGGCGCGATGCGCTGAACGGGTGCGCCATCGACCGACACGAAACACGTGCGCAAGGCCTCGTGGCGCGCGACCAGGCGGTCCAGCGCCGCGTGCAGCGCCGCGCTGTCCAGTGCGCCCACCAGGCGCAGGCCGCCGGGCATCGAGTACGACGCGGTGGGGCGGCCGTCGAGCTGCGCCAGGAACCACAGCCGCTGCTGCGCGAACGACAGTGGCAGCGGCTCATCGCGCGAGGCTGGCACGATCGCCGGCAAGGTGCTCGCGCCGGCCGCCGCCACGCGCCGCGCGTAGCCGGCGAGCGTGGGCTGCTCGAAGAGGTCGGCCAGCGGCACATCGCAGCCCAGCCGGGCGCGGATGCGCGAGGCCAGCTGCAGCGCGTGCAGCGAGTGACCGCCCAGCTCGAAGAAGCCGTCGTGGCGACCGATGCGCTCCAGGCCCAGCAGTTCGCTCCACAGGGCCGCGAGCGTGGCCTCCAGCTCCCCTTGCGGCGGTTCATCCGCACAGGCGCCGAACGCGCCGTCCTGCGGCGCGGGCAGCGCGCGGCGGTCGAGCTTGCCGTTCGGCGTGAGCGGCAGGGTGTCGAGCTGCACATAGGCGGCCGGCACCATGTATTCGGGCAGCCGCTGCGCCACGTGTGCGCGCAGCGCTTCAGGCTGCAACGGGTGGTCGCCCGTCACGTAGGCCACCAGGCGCTTGTCGCCGGGCGCGTGCTCGCGCGCGATCGCCACGGCCTCGCGCACGCCCGGGCATGACAGCAGCGTCGCCTCGATCTCGCCCAGCTCGATCCGAAAGCCGCGCACCTTGACCTGGTGGTCGCGGCGGCCGAGGAACTCGATCGTGCCCTGGCCCTGAGCGTCGATCACCCAGCGCGCCAGGTCTCCGGTCTGGTACATGCGCGCGCCCGGCTGCTCGGCAAACGGGTCGGGCACGAAGCGCTCGGCGGTCAGCTCCGGCCGGCTCAAATACCCGCGGCCCACCTGCACGCCGCCCACGTACAAATCGCCCGCCACGCCGATCGGCGCGGGCTGGCCCCACGGGTCGAGCACGACCATGCGCACATTCGCCATCGGCTGGCCGATCGTCACGCGCTCGTGCGTGGCGTCCGAACGGGCATCGGCCAGGTAGGCGGCCGTGCATGACACCGTGGTCTCGGTGGGGCCGTAGGTGTTGACCAGGCGCGTCGGCAGACCGAGCGCCGCCCAGTGCGCGAGCAGCTGCGGCGACAGCGCATCGCCCGTCACGTTGATCAGCCGCACCCCGCTCAGCTGCGCGCGGGCCTGCCCGGGCGCGCGATGCCAATCGCTCACCAGCGCGTGCCAATGGGCGGCGGTCAGGTGCACCACGCTGGCTGCGCCGGGCATGGTGCCCGCCAGCATTGGCATGCGCTGGATCTGCAGGCAGGCACCGGCGGCCAACGCCGGCAGGATCTCCTCCAGCGACAGGTCGAAGTTGATCGAGTTCTGCTGCAGCACGCGATCGGCGGCGCGCAAGCCGAACAGCGCCACCGCGCCGAGCGTGTAGTTGACCAGCGCGCCGTGCTCGATCATCACGCCCTTGGGCATGCCGGTCGAGCCGGAGGTGTAGATCACGTAGGCGAGGTGCCGCGGCTGCAATCCCAGGCGGCGTGCCGACAGCATCTCGGCGGGCAGCTTCGCCCACGCAGGCTCGGGCTCGTCGAGCCAGATCACGTGCGCGCCGGCTTGCGCGGGCAGCCGCTCGGCGCAGGCGGCCGTGGTGATCAGCACGCGCGGCGAGCTGTCTTGCAGCATGAAGGCGAGCCGCTCGGCCGGGTAGTCCGGGTCCAGGGGCACGTAGGCCCCGCCGGCCTTGAGCGTGGCCAGCAGCGCGACGACCAGCTCCGCACTGCGCGGCAAGGCCACGGCCACGCAGGTGTCGGGCGTGATGCCCAGTGCGACGAGATGATGGGCAAGCCGGTTGGCCCGGGCGTTCAGTTCGGCGTAGCCGAGGCTCGTGTCTTCGCAGACCAGCGCCGGGGCTTCGGGTGCGCGGGCCGCCTGCTCCTCGAAGAGCTCGTGGATGCAGCGCCCGGCCGGGAAGGTGCTTCCGGTCTCGTTGAAGCCCTGCACGACCTGCCGCCGCTCGCGTTCGCTCAGGAGCGGCAACTGCCGCACGGACGTGTGTGGCGCGTCGACGGCGACGTGCAGCAGGCGCTCGATGCGGCGCACCGAGGCTTCGACTTCCTCGCGCGTCAGGATCTGCGGGTCGAAGTTGAATTCGACGCGCACGCTCCTGGCCTTCTCGTAGTCGCGCAGGTACAGCGCCAGCGGCACATCCTCGAAGCCGTTGTGCTGAGCCACCATCACGATGCGCCCGCCTTCGATCACGAAGTCGA
>CBINBY010000126.1:0-12227 GCA_966248995.1 uncultured Burkholderiales bacterium
TCAAAGGAGCCGCCACCTCAGCTCACGCGTTCAACACTTGGCGGGACATCGCCTGAAGGCGCGCGAGGCGCGCACAACCTCCCTATCTGGTTTAGCACCCGGTCAGGGCATCGAAGCCATCCAGCTCGCCATGTGGCCGGCGATCTGCTGGGCTGAAAGGTTGCCCAACTGCTTCGACGTGTCATCACCCCTGCCTGCCGCAGCTGCCTCCTGCATGGGCAGGCAGCGAACGTGCAAGAGGGCCGCTTGCATCTGCATGTCCGGCTCGTCGGTGACGACGAAGGATGCACCCTTGAGCAACGCCACGCTGTCGACATAGTCGACAGGCTCGATGAACAGGATCCGCTCATGCTTGGCGGCTGCCCACAGGTTCAGAACATTTAAGCGGGCAGTCACCCAGGGTGCCAGGGGCCAAACCAGTCGTGCTTCGCGACTGATCTCATGAATGCTCGATAGCAGCTCAGCAATGGATTCGGCATCGCCCTGGGCGATGGCCTCGCTCAACGACACCAAGCCATAAGTCTTGTCGAGCTGCTGCGGCCCTTGTCCTTCGATCTCGTTCAGCACCAGGCCCTGAACGGGCCTCGCGATGGCTACGGCCGCTGCGACAGCGTCAGCGAGCAGCGTGCCCGTGTGATGCAACTGCGTTTCGCTGACACCTTCGCGTATGAGGTTGAGATAGTCGCTCATTCGCGCGGCATAGAAGAGTTGCGCGAGGCGATCGATCAGCAAGGCATTGACACCATCCTTCGAGGATGAGGCAAACCGGGCACCGGCCTCGATATGAACCAGGCGGCAATGCTGCTTGCTTGCAACGAGGCTGCACCCCAGGGCCGAGTCGCTGGAGCCGATGACCAGGACCGCGCTCGGCCGATGGTCGTCCACGAGTTGCGCAAAGCGCCGTATAACCTCCGCCACTTGGTTCGCCGCGGTTGCCTCGGCGATTTCCAACGCAAGCACAGGCGCATGAACCCCGAGCGCGCTGAAGAACGAATCATTCAAGCCGAAACGCGCCGCATCACCAACTCGCACCAGCACGCATTGCGGCATCGCTCCGCAAGCGATCAGAGCCTGCATCAAGGGCGCGTATCGGATGTCGTCCCAAGGAGTGGTCGCGACGCACAACAACGGACCGGCAACCGCATGCTCACGAATCACCAGCCGGTCAGGGACGCGCGGTACGGCCTGCACAACCGCCGCGCCTTGGACGCGAACTTGCGAGACAGGGATGTCAGCGACGGAGGCCGCTTGTACATGGGGTACGGCAGGTATCGTGGTGACACCCAACGCGGCATCGCCGACCTCACCACGCATTTCCATGCCGATGGCATCCACAGAGGCGGCATCGATGCGCTCTTGCGATGCCAAGTAGGCAGACAGCAGCACCCGGTTGCAAAGTAGGTTGACCCGCCTTGGAATCCCCGAGCTCCAATGAAAAATGCGGTCGTAAGCCTCCGGCTCGAACGCCGGGTTGCTGCTCCAGCCCACTTGGTGTAAGCGGTGCTCGATGTAGCCGCACGTCTCCGCCTTGTCCATCGGACCGAGATGACACGAGGCAATAACACGCTGCCGGAACTGCTCCATCGGCTTGGAGGTGAGCAGCACGCGCAATTCCGGCTGCCCCACAAGAAAGCTCTGGAGCAAGGCTCGATTGCCGAGCTGGAAGTTCGAAAGCATGCGCAGTTCCTCTACCGCCTCGCGATGCAGGTTCTGCGCTTCGTCCACGATCAGCAGGGCACGCTTTCCCTCGGTGACCAGCAAGGTCAGGAATGCCTCGATGGTCGCGATCAACTCCGCCTTGGATAGGCTCTTCGGCGCGATGCCGAAGGCGAGGGCCACCGATCTCAGCAGATCGCCAGCTTCCAGTTGCGTGCTGACGATTTGAGCCGCAACGATCTTGTCCTGGTCAAGCTCCGATAGCAGCGTGCGAACAAGCGTGGTCTTGCCGGCCCCGATATCGCCCGTCACCACCACAAAGCCCTCGCTTTGATAGACGCCGAACTTCAGGTATGAGAGCGCATTGCTATGACCCTTGCTTCCGAAGAAGAAAACAGGATCGGGATTTAGGCTGAATGGTGCGCCTGTGAAACCGAAATGCGATTCGTACATCGTCAGTGCAGGGGCGCAGCCTTCCACGGGCTTGTTGCCCAGGCCGGCATGAAGTGGCGTCGAACGCAGGCACTGATTGTCGCATGCTGTGCGAGCACACCGGCCCACCCCAGCGCAGCACCAAAGCACTGCAAATCGACTAAACAAAAACCTGCAGTCGCTCGGCCGCACAAGTCCGCGGCAGACTTACAAAGCTCGAGGGCAGCCCGTACTCAGTGAGGCCTCGAACAGCAGCCGCCCTACTGCGCGCCTTCCCGAAACAAAACGACGCTTACCGTTTCGATCAGCACCAGCAGGTCAAGAAACAGTGAGTGATTCTTCACGTAGTACAGATCAAACTGATGCTTGCGGCGTGCGTCTTCTACCGAAGCACCGTAGCTGTACCGGACCTGAGCCCACCCCGTAACACCTGGCTTCACGCTATGGCGGATGTCATAGAACGGGATCTCGGACTGCAATTGCTTCACAAACGAAGGTCGCTCGGGCCGCGGCCCCACCAAACTCATCTCACCCCGCAGGACGCTGATCAGTTGCGGCAGCTCATCGATGCGGCACTTGCGGATGAATGCGCCCACCCGCGTTACCCGCGCATCATTCTTGGTAGCCCAGCGGGCCACGCCGTCCTTTTCGGCATCCGCGGTCATGCTGCGGAACTTGAGACACATGAATGGAAGACCACCTAGCCCGACACGCTCTTGCCGATAGATGATCGGCCCGCGACTGTCGAGCCGGATTGCAATGGCCGTGAGCACCATGATGGGCGAGGCGATGACAAGCAGCAGCGACGACATCACGAGGTCGAAGGCGCGCTTGACCGCAGTTCTCACGCCGTCCTGGACGAAGCCATGGCCGTAGACGAGCCAGCTGGCCTTGAGGCTGTCGGTCGGCACTTCGCCCTTCGCACGCTCGAAAAATCCCGCGAGGTCGAGTACGGGAATGCCGCGGATCCGGCAAGCGAGGAGCTGGTCCATCGGCACACCGCCACCACGCTGCTCACGCACAGCGACGATCACCTCATCCACTCGGTGCTGCCGGACGATCTCGTCAATGGACATGCCGGCCGGGAAAACAGGCGGCAAGGGCATGGCATACATAGCCTGCTCGCTGTCCGACGATGCGGGATAGAACCCGACCAGCGTGTGGTGGCCCCCGCCACCCGCGGCCAGCTCAGCCGCGACGCTTTGGGCCTCCGGTCCCGTGCCAACGATCAGCACCCGTCGAGCCCCCACTGCCGCACGACGCGCAAAGTAACCTATAGCGCGGACGGCAACAACGCCAGCCGCCATGACAGGCACCGAGTACAGCAACAGCAGGAGTCCGTAGTCGCGGTTACCTTCCACCTGCAGGAACCCATAGGCGAGGAGCGTGCCCATGAACAACGCCACCAAGCCACGGCCCAGCATGGCACGCAGGCTGACGCGTATCGCGCCCTGCCGGTAGAGCCCAACAAAGGAGTACAGCAGGGCCATGAACGCAGCGAACGCTGCAGCCCCAACCAGCACATCGCCGCTCGGCAGTGCCTCATGTCTATCGAAGGCGAGCGAATCGACCGGAATCTTGGTAGCCGCGAGCAGGACAGCAGCAAAGCACAGGAGACTGTCGGCGAGCAATTCGAGAACGGACCACATTGGGATGTGATGCTTAAACAGTTTCAACATCACGAACCCCCTTCGAAATCTGTCCCGAGGGGCTGCCCCGGACGACGGTAAGTATGTAAGAGCCACGTAACAACGCGGACTTCCCGCTCGGAGTCCCGCAGTCTACGCAGAGCCCCTGGACCGGGAATCCCTCACCTGAGGGGGAGTTTTTTGAGCGCCCACATTGGACGGCTCCCTGCCACACAAACCCACATCTAAGGCCACTCATCCGACGATTTGCGAGGCGTCCGAGGAGTCATCGCTGTCCCGATAGCGATCGTCGGATGCCTGCCTGCACGCGTCGGTCCTCAGTATTGCTGGGCAACCACGCGCGCAGGTAGCTCGCTATGCGACCCGCCGTCTTGCCGTCCCATAGTTCGGGCACCCGCCCTCGCTTGCCACCGTTGAAGATACATTCCCACACCACGCGCGCAGCGAAGGCGTGGTTGTTGCCGACGAGAACATTGGAGCCAACGCTCACCGTGATAGATCGCTCCGGGTGCCGGCCCACCGTAATGCACGGAATCCCCAAGGCTGTTGCCTCCTCCTGCACGCTCCACGAGTCGGTCAGCACGCAGGTGGCATCGCGCAGGAGCGCAACATAGTCGGCGTAGGGCTGCACCGGCAGGCAAGCGATACGATGCTCGGCGAGTGTTGCATGCAGGGCGAACCGTTTGAGCTGAGCCTCGGTACCCGACAGCATCGGCCATATGAGCTGGAGATCACGGCTCACATCGCGAAGCACACTCAGGCAGTCCTCGAGAGATTGCCTGGAGCCAACGTTGAGCGGCCGGTTGATGACCACCAGGGCGTACCCCCTGCGATGGCCGAGGTAAGGCATGGCGCTGGAAGGGCCGCCGGAGTCGGCCACTGACCGTGGTGAGGCGATGCGCAAGGCATCGACGAGGAGGTTGCCCACACAGTGCACCCGCTCCGGCGCTATGCCTTCAGCGGCCAACATCTGGCTCGCCTGCGCGTCCGTGGTGTAAAGGAGATCGGCCAACTCATCAATCGCCTTTCGTGTGGCCTGCTCCGCCTCCACAGGGTCGACGCGCAATCCGGCACCGATGTGGATTACGGGGACGTCCTTGCCGCTGGCCACGGAGCTGCAAACGAGTGCTGATTCGCCGCCATCGAACACGACCACCGCTCGCGGCGCCCGTTGATCCACCATGGACTGGAACACCCTCATCAGCTCCGAAAGCGCGCCCTCACCGTTTCGAGGAATGCCCAGATGGATGACGGACCCAGGGAGACCCAAGCCTTGGAACAGGGCGCCGCTGATCTCCAACGCATCGTCCTGGTACACGCTAACGAGCCTCGCTGGGACCACGTCGGAACCATCCGCAAGGGCACGCATCAGAGCAGCGGACTTGACGTAGTCGCTGTAGCCGGCCGCCACGCAGAGCAGCGGCCCAGGCTCCATCGCAGCAGCGACCCCAGGCTCGATTTGCAACACGCCACCCTTCCGCGGCGCCTCTGGCGAGGCCGGGAAAATTGGTCCCCCTTTCGCGCTGGCTTCGGGCGCTGGGGGGGCCAGCTGTGGATGCTCAAGTCCCGGCTCGCCAATCTCTGCCCGTAACTCGCGCGCAGTCTGTACCACCTTGGCTGCATCGATCGTGGTCGCCGCATTGAGGAAGCACGACAGCAGCAACCGGTTGCACAGCAGGTTCATGCGCCGCGGAACACCAAGGGTCCACTGGAAGATCTCGTCGAATGCGGCCGGCTCGAAGCTCGGCGTGCCCGACCAGCCGACACGCCGAAGGCGATGCTCGATGTACAGACCCGCCTCATCCTGCTCAATCGGCCCCAGATGGAAGGACACGCCGATCTGCTCACGCAGGTATCGCATGTCCTCGGCATCCAGCATGGATCGCAGTTCCGGCTGACCGACGAGGCATACCGGCATCGGGGGCGGACGCGTCGAGTCGCGCGCCACGATGGCGGCCAACTGCTCGAAGGCATCTTGGCGCAGGTTCTGCGCTTCATCGATGATCAGCACCGCACGGCGCGCCTCGCTTTCGAGGCTCGACAGCAGGCGCCTTAGCTTCGACATCAGTTCATCCTGCGACGCCCCATCCGGCGACACGCCGAAACTGATCAGGGCCGCAGCCAGCAGTTCCGCCGCGTCCAATTGCGTGCTGACGACGTGCGCCACCGTCAGCGCCGACTCGTCGAGTTCGGCCAGAAGCGTACGAACCAGCGTGGTCTTGCCAGCGCCTACTTCGCCGCTCACCACCATCAGGCCGACGTTCTCCGCCAGACCACGCCGCAGCGCCGCAAGTGCGCGGTGATGCCCGCGACTGTCGTAATAAAAGCTGGGATCCGGACTGAGCTGAAAAGGCGGACCCGAAATGCCAAAGCGTGATTCGTACATGGACAGATCTCTGCCGGCAGGCGCGCCTCCGGTGGCCCACCCGAACGGAAGGGTCAGTCCATAGGCTGGCTGCCAGCGGATCAGGACTTGGCGAGGGGTGGAGTATGCCAAGGCCTCCTTTGCCCGAGGACGTACTACTGCCTTCTCACACCCAGAGCGCCCCCCGCCTCGGGGATCGGTTGAGCCAACGCGCCATGGCACATTTCGTCACCTCGTTAACAAATGTGCGGACCTTATGAAACTGAAGTTGATCGCTCTAGCCTTGGCGCTGTCCGCCGGGTCGTCCGCAATGGCTACCACGTGTACCAGTACGTTCAACCTTGGAGCCTTGGAATACGGCGACTCCCGGGACTTGGGCAACAGCTTCTCATCCGTCCAGTCCTTCACTGACTGCTATCAGTTCAGCATCGCCGATGAGTCGAATGCCCTGGGCTTCACGGTCGAGTGGGACTTTCTCGGCTTCAAGGAACTGGACATCGACCTGACATCGGTCACCTTGTCTGGCGGAACGCTAAGCAGCTCGGTGGTGGACCCGACTCCTGGCACGTTCTCCTTCGCCGAGCTCCAGTCTGGTACCTATGAGCTAGCGCTGGCCGGCACCGTGTCGAAATCGGCATGGGGATTCATCGGCGGAAGCGTGGAATACATCGGCCGTCTCGGCATCACGCCGGCGGTGCCGGAACCCGAAATGCTCGCCATGTTTGCCCTCGGTTTTGGCGTCGTGGCTTGGCGCTCTCGCCGCAAGTCCTAGAAGTCCTGTCCGTCATACAAAGGCGGGCCGTTCCCCGCCCCGGATGTTCATGAAGCATTGGCCTCCGTGCCGCATTTCGTGGTGGACGAGGAGGCGCATCCTGGCCGACACTCGGCATCGTCGGAACGAGACCGTTCGCCGCAGCGAAGAGATCCGATGTACCCGCAATCTGGATACGCTGGCAGACATTGCCACGGTGTGAGCTTGGTATTCGCCTGCCTGCTGCCGCTCGCCGCGCTGCTGGTCGGCTGCCGGAGCGATTCCGGCGTCAGCACCCGGCCGACACAAGTGGCCGCAGTCGTGAACGAGGGCGAGATCACGATTCCGCAAATCGAGCACGTTCTGCAGCATACGGCGGCTGAAGCCAGCCTTCGGGACGCACAGGCGGCCCGTCGGATCCTCGACACCCTGGTGGAGCGCGAACTGGCGGCACAGGAGGCACGCAAGCTGGGCCTGGACCGCGACCCGCGCGTGATCCAGGCGCTGGAAGCGGCCAAGCGCGAAGTTCTGGCACGTGCTTTCCAGGAAACGCTCGCGGAGAAGGCGGCCCTTCCGTCCAGCGACGAGATCGACCGCTACTACGACAGCCAGCCGGCACTGTTTGCCAAGCGTCGCCTGTACACGATTCAAGATGTCTCCGTGGAAGGCACCGCGGAGCAACTCCTGGCGCTGCGCGAGCGGATCGAATCCTCCGGCCATGCAGGCCAGGTGCTGGACGCACTGCGCGAGGCCGGGCGGCCGTTCAATGCCCGGCAGCTGGCAGTGGCACCCGAGGACATTCCCATGGCCTTGCTCGCGCGCCTCTCTGAGCTGAAGGACGGCCAGTCGCTGCTGCTTCCGCAGGCGCACGGCGCGAAGGTGATCACCATCATTGCGGCACGCGAGGCGCCGCTGATCCGGGAGGCGGCGCGCAACACGATCCGCGCTTTCCTCATCAATGAGCGCAGGCGCCAAGCGATACAGGAAGGCATGAACGCCGTCCGCCAGGCCAGTCGCGTCGAGTACGTCGGCCGGTTTGCTCAGAGCGCTTCGCAGCCTGCATCGGCCCTCGGAGCCGCGGACGCCCGCTGAAGCGAGCCCGGCCCAGGCATGGACGGCCCCACGACGGCGAGAAGCAGCGCGACAACCCGCCGCGAACGTTCGTTGCCCGCCGACGACCGGCTTGTCACCGGGCTGCTGGCCCTGGGGCTGGCCCTGGCCTACGTCCCGACCTATTGGGATTTGCTGATCGGTCGGTGGGCATCGTCGGCGCAAGGCCACGAGGCCGCCGTTGCCGCCATCAGCGGGTGGCTGATCTATCGGAAGCGTCAAGCCCTTGCCGGCCTGCCTCCGCCGACTTCGATGAGCGCCGCCATGGCGCTGCTCGGCACGGGCATGGTGCTTTACGTGTTTGGGCGCAGCCAGCAGTTCCTGCGCATCGAACTGGTCTCTCAGTTTTTCGTCGTTGCCGCGCTGCTGGTGGGCTACAGAGGGTGGGGAGCGCTGCGCTTGGCGTGGTTTCCACTCGCGTTCCTGCTGTTCGTCATCCCCTTGCCTTACGCAATGATCATGACGCTCACCGGACCGCTGAAGTCAGGTGTGTCAGCACTGACCTCGCAGTTGTTGTTCTGGGCCGGCTATCCCATCGGTCGGTCGGGCGTCGTGATCACCATCGGACAGTACGAGTTGCTCGTGGCTACTGCCTGCGCCGGCTTGCAAACCATGTTCACGCTGGAAGCGCTGGGCCTGCTGTACCTGCACCTGCGCAACTACCAGTCCGCATTACGCAATGCCCTCCTCGCGCTGCTCATCATCCCTGTTTCGTTCTGCTCCAACGTCATCCGCGTCGCGGTGCTGGCGCTGGTCACGTACCACTTCGGCGATGCTGCAGGTCAAGGGTTCTTCCATGGCTTTGCCGGGATGCTGCTGTTCGCGACCGCGCTCGTCCTCATCATGCTGCTCGACCGGGCCCTGGGCAGCTTGCTACGGCTACGACATCGCCTATGACAATGGGCCCCACACGGCGCCAAGCGCTGGTCTTCACGGCGTGCATGGGGTCCATGGCGGCCCTGGCAGAACTTGCGCGACCCCAGCGTGCCGAGCGCGGCACTCATCGCGTCCGGCTTGAAGACGTCTTTCCCCGTCGCATCGGCGAGTGGCGCATCGACGAAGCTACGCAGGCGTTTGTCCGCCCGGCCGACGAGCAGGGCCGCATCTATGCCATTTACGACCAGGTGCTGGAACGCGCCTACCTCAACATAGCCGGCGACCGGGTCATGCTTTCTGCGGCGTTTGGTGCCGAGCAGTCACCCGCACTGCAGGTGCACCGCCCCGAGATCTGCTACTCGGCATCCGGGTTTCGGATCTCGGGCCAGCGCAGTGAGCGTCTTGCATTGGCTGAGCGCAGCCTCCAGGTGACACGACTTCATGCCAGCATGCCGGGGCGCTCCGAGCCCATCACCTACTGGACCGTGCTCGGCAACAGGATCGTCGCCGATGGCGCCGCCTTCCGCTGGCTGCAGCTGACCAGCGCCCTCCGAGGCGAGATCCTCGACGGCATGCTGGTTCGCATCTCCACCATCGGCCGTGACCCGGAAGCCGGCTACCGAATGCATGAGCGCTTTGCGCTCGACCTGTTGCAGGCCATTCCGGAACAGCACCGCGACCGGGTCTTTGGCCAAGCCGCGGGGTGAGCGAACGGCCCGGAGCACGACAGAATGAAAGAGGCCCGGATGATCCGGGCCTCTTTCATCATCAGCATGTCGGCCCGACTGCGCAACTGCGCGTGGAGCCGAGTTTCACGTTACTGGCGAGGCACCACTCCGTACTGTGGCCAGTCGTTGAACTTTGCCGCATTGCTCGACCAGTTGCTCGCCCCGGTGACCCGGCCGTAACCCGCCGATGCACCAGACGCTCCATGGTCCACCGCGTACGACAGCGCCGTCATCAGATGGCCCCAGTTGCCTTGCGGGAAGGCATAGCTGCTGGGGTCGTCCGCATAGCTGCCCATGATCGACAGGCCAGGCGTGGAGTCGAGGTTGTCGTTGTAGGTCGCTTTGTAGACGTCGCCCCAGGTGGGATAGAAGCTCGTCGACGTCGGCCCGACGGTGGTGCGATAGGGGCCAGGGCCGGTGCGCCATGAGTACTCACCACTGGCGGGACCGCGGCCCGTCAGCCCGATCGGGATGCGATAGAAGTAGTCGCGCACCTGAGCCAGCAGCGTACGCTCGGTGGAGCTCAGCTTCATCTCCTGATCCCAAGACCAGCCGATGCTCGCCACCAGGAACAGGTGCTCGAACAAGCTGCGTTGCAGGCCGGTCGCCGAGTCCTGATCGTCGTACGTGGCAGCCAGGCCGGTGGCCGGGCTGCTCGGCACGACGTTCTGGCTCAGCCAGTTGTTCAGGTTGGCCACGATGTTCGCCTTCGCGTCCTGCTTGAACTTGTCTCCGTCCGGTGACACCGCGGCCGCCGACGCGATCGTGCGGTAACGCCAGGCCCGCGCACGGGTCTGCGAGCTGTAGATCTTGTCGACGCCCGTCTTCCCTGTGCCGTAGTCGCTGCTCCATGCCGCGAAGGCGTTGGCCTGCAGCGTCTCCAGATGGAAGCGCTCGGCCGTCATCAGCCATGCGAGGTAACCGGCGTGCGGGTGGTGAGCGATCTCCCAACGGTTGGAGTTGGTGCCGTTGCCGGTGAAGTCCTCGCCGTCGACCTCAGTCGGATACTGGCTGAACGTCGGCATGGCCTTGGTCGTCGGGTTCCGATAGAAGATCGAATACGAACCGAAGGCACGCGAATGCTCGATCACGCTGGCGGCGGCACGGGCATCGCCTGTGGTGGCGTACAGGGCATCCCAGTGCGGCAGCAGCCCGATACCGCCGGTGTAGCCTGGCGCACCCATGTCTTGCTCCCAGGACAGGCGCGACATCGGCGAGTAGCTCGCCGACAGCGACGACAGCGTGCTCGACGACGCATTCGTGTAGCCGTAGTTCGGCACGAGCTTGGTCGCCCGCAGGTAGGTCGGGTCATGCTTCACGTTTGGCAGGCTGAAGCTCGATCCCACTGCGTCCCACCGTACGCCCTGAGGCATGGAGACACTGCCGGAGAACCGCGTGGATCCCGCCACCGTCACCGTGGCAGTCCCGCTCTTGGCTGATGAACTGGTCGGCGCGGTCCCGTTTTCCACGGCAACTCGGACGCGGTAGTTCCCTCCTTTCCACAGCTGCACGTAGAACACGGCACGCACGCCCGCGTCGTTCGGGAAGGCTGCGATGTACTGGAACGAGGCGTAGTGCGGGCCAGCGTGCTCGGTCAGCACGCGGGCCGAGGTACCAAGCAGCGAGGACAGGCTCACGGTCCCGTAGCTGCCATAGCTCACTGATGCTTGCGGCTTGGCAGCGATGAGAGCCGCCTCCGACAGAACCGTGCCCGACAGCGCGGCTCCCTTCGTGATAGCCACTGCCTTCGGCACATTGGCCGTCAGGTTCGCCATGCCGGCCACCAGTGCGTGCTTGACGCTGCCGTCATCCCAGGTGGAAATCGGAATCATCTGGGTCGTGGCGGAGTCGACGATCACCGAGTCGCCCGGCAACAAGCTGCCTTTGGTAAACACCTGACCGAAAGAGAACGGCACCGCCGTCCCAGTGGTCGAACTGGTGAAGGTGACGCTGGGCAGGGCCGCCGTCGACGTGCTCGGGGCAGGAGCGGGGGCCGGGGCCGGGGCTGGCGCGGGAGCAGGGGCGGGCGCCGGAGCGGCGGAGGACGTCTGCACGTCGCACTCCTTGACCACGCCATAGGCCGGATCATTGCCAAAGAAGCTGTTGGTGCACTGCACGGTTCCACTCAACGTCTTCTGGACCCAGCGGGTGTCCGCCCCATAGCGGACAGTGCTGGTGCCGCTCAGCGTGAACGACTGCCCCTCGGCAGCCATCTTGCTCCAAGTCTGGGTGGATGTCGCGGGAGCCGGGGCGGGAGCCGGGGCGGGAGCCGGGGCGGGAGCCGAGGCGGGAGCCGGGGCGGGAGCCGAGGCGGGAGCCGGGGCGGGAGCCGGGGCGGGAGCCGGGGCGGGAGCCGGCGCAGGAGCCGGCGCAGGAGCCGGCGCAGGAGCCGGAGCGGACGAAGCTACATCACACTCCTTGACGATCCCGTAGGCCGGGTCCTTGCCGAAGAAGCTGTTCGTGCACTCCACCGCACCGCTAAGGGTCTTCAGGACCCAGTTGCTGCCGGCGCCGTATCGCACGGTCTTCGTCGTACTGAGAGAGAAGGTCCCCCCTTCGGTGGCCGCCTTCGTCCAAGTCGTGGTGGTTGTGCCGCCCGATGTGGTTGTGCCGCCCGATGTGGTTGTGCCGCCCGATGTGGTTGTGCCGCCCGATGTGGT
>CBINBY010000127.1:0-12001 GCA_966248995.1 uncultured Burkholderiales bacterium
CATGCGAGCGCTGGCTCCAACTCGAGCGCGGCAAAGCAGGCGTCGAGCTCCGGCACCACGCCGCATGCCAGCCGACGGGTCGCGAGTTTCTGAGCGAGCGCGACCTTCTCCTCAGTGCTCTTCGCCTGGGCGATCAGTGCCTTGTAGTCGGTGTCATCACGGGCCAGCGCCGCCAGGTCAACGCCTCTGCCCGCGATCCGGCCGTAGACCTCGTTTGTCCTCAGCCGGCAGCGTGGCGAGACCTTCGCGACAGGGCACATTTCGAGGAAGGCCAGCAAGTGGTCGAACGCTTGAGCCAATTCGACGCCGTCGTCCACCATATTGAAGACAAGCTTCAGCCGCGACGGCGCAATGCCGGATCGGGACAGTTCACGCAGTGTGGCCATGGTGTCCTCCTGTTGCTTGAGCTCAGGGACGGTTGGAACCACGAAGTAGTCGAAGTCCTCATGGCTGCCGTGATATCTGCGCATCAGCGCCATCAGGTCTTCGACGTTGCTGGCGCCGATGTCGACGACCAGGCTATCGACGGTTTGCATGTACTCCTGCAGGTCGGCGAACTGGCGTCCGCGCAAGGACTGCCCCTGGTCCTCGTCGGCGTTCAGGCTCTCGACAGAGATGAGTTCGGCACCGGCGATGCGGGGCAGAAGCAGGTGCCTTGAGATGGTGGTTTTGCCCACGTTCCCGGAGAAGTTGATGACAGCAATCTTCATATCAGCTCCTGTTGCGCAAGAGGGGGTTGGTGACGCGGCCTTTCATGAACTCAGCAGCGAAATCCTTGCTGCTTTGCTCGCCATCGGCAGGCCAGTGCCGAGTGGTTTCCGGTAACGGGTTCGTTTCGACGACGGGCGGCGGTGGGCGCGGAACAATGGTCCGTGCTTCAACTTGCCTTGCTGCAGTCGGAGTTGGCCTTGCGAGACGGGCAACTTCGCGCTGCACGGTGCTCTTGCTCACCAAGACACCTGCATCGGTCAGCGCCTGGTGAATCGCCTTGCAGCTGTAGCCCTCCATGACCAGTCTTGCGATCTCTGCTGAGAACGCTCGAGCCTTACGGTTCGGTCGGCCCGGGGGAATGGTGGGGGTCAGTTTCACAGCAAGCGGATCCGGTTAGACCCATTCTTGATGGGTTTGCGTCGAACTTCGATGCTGGATTTGGGGCTAAATCCAGCGGCTCAATAACCTCGATTCAGGCCAATACTGAATGCATAGGTGAGTGCTGAATGCATAGGTGAGTGCAGAGATAGGCGCGGTGGCGCCGTTGTCTGACACGCTCCGCATGTCAGGAGGCTCGGGTATGGCACCCTCGTCACGTGACCGCATCAGCGTCGACTTGCACGGCCTGAAGGCCGCGCTGTTTGAGCGGGCGCAGGCCCTTGGCGTCTCGCCTTCGGGGCTGGTGCGCACGACCTTGGCAGAGGCGCTGGGGCGTCCCTTGCAGGTGACCGAGTACCCCGCGAAGCGCCAGGTATCACGCGAGGGCGACCGCGTGCGGGTATCCCTGCGTATGACCCGCGAGCAGGCCGCCGCGACCTACCAAGCGGCCCGTGGGGCAGGACTCAGCCCAGGCGACTACGTGGCGGACCTTGTGGCCGGCGTGCCGGCGCTCATGAGCGGGGCGACGCGCGCTGATCACCTCATGGCTCTCATGGCATCGACCGCCGAGCTATCGACGCTGAGCAGACACCTCCATCACCTGACCACATTGCTTCGCCAAGGCGATTGCCGTCCCGCCGAGGAGTACCGCCCCGTGCTCGCCACACTGGGCACGGACCTACGAGCGCACATGGCGCTCGCCTCCCGTGTCCTCGCAGACGTGCGCCCGCGCGGTGCGCAGGGCACGTCCCGCCCGACACCTGCGATCTGAAGGGAGCTCGACATGTCCCAAAGGACCAACATCGATGGCGTCCTGCTTCAGTGGGGTGACCGTCTTTTCTACCCGGGCAACCGGATCGTCCACGTCTCACCGCCACCCCGCCTACGTGGGCTGACCACGCAGCAGCGTGCCGCCGCGATCCGAGCCCGCATTGAGGCGACGGTGCGACGAGCACCACAGGTGATGGTCAAGGTGACCGGGGGAGGGCGGGGCATGAAGGCCATCGCAGCGCACTTTCGCTACATCAGCAAGAACGGCCGCCTCGACATCGAGAACGAACGCGGCGAGCCGTTGCGCGGCAAGGACAGCGTGCGTGAGCTGGCCGAGGACTGGCGCTATGGCGGCTCGCTGATCGACGAGGTCGGCGACCGGCGCGAGGCCTACAACATCATGCTGTCGATGCCGAGGGGCACGGATCCGTTGATCGTGCAGCGGGCGGCGCGCGAGTTTGCGCAGGCCGAGTTGGCGGACCACAAGTACGTGATGGTGCTGCATGACCACCAGGCCAATCCGCACGTGCACATCAGCGTGCGGGCCGAGTCCAGGCATGGCCGGCGCCTGAACCCGCGTAAGGCGGACCTGCATCGCTGGCGCGAGACGTTCGCAGAGAAGCTGCGCGGGTATGGAGTCGAAGCGGAAGCTACCCGGCAGGCCACGCGCGGCCGCAACCGCAATTACGACCCGCTGTGGCGCCTGAAGGCGCGTGAGGAGGGCAGGTTGCACACCGCCCGCCCTGCGACGAAAAGCAGTGCGCAAGCCGGCACCACGCGCGCCGAAGCTGTCGAGGCCTGGATGCACATCGGCCGCGCGCTCGCCCTGTCGGGTGACCCGGCGGACCGTCAGCTGGCTCGATCGATTGCCACCTTCATTCAGGAGATGCCGGCAACCCGCGCAGCTGCAGGTCCTGCAAAGACCATCGAGCGTGCACCCGCGAAGTCAGTTGACCTTGAGCCTCGTCGTTGATGCTTGCCGAGCCGAGCGGGTTCGAAGTCCCAGCGGGCCCGCTTCTTGGAAGCATCAGGCAGCCGAACCGTGGGCCGGGCCGTCGGGTGGTTGAGTCCTGACCACCGTGCACCACCACGCCTGTGGTTGTCGCAGAACCACCATCCCGGCCGCGGTTTTCTCCTCGCCGTGCAGCACCAAATCAGCACCCTGGAGCCTGTAGATGCGCACCTCCATGAGTGGCGGCACCAGGTCACCCACCGTGGTTGGGCTTGTTGGATCGAATGTCAGCCGGGCCGTCCCGCGCTCGATGCGGAGGTGGCCATGTACCGCTGGCGCCAGCTCATCGGGCCGTAGGCGGATTCCGCCCTGGCGAAGCCGAGTGCAATCGACAAACATTCCAGCACTTGGTGCTCACACCATCCAGCGTTCGCAACTGCACGAGCATCACAGGCGTTACGTGGCCCAAGCGAGCACAAGAACAGCTGGGTGCCTTCCCGGTGCTCGCTACGCCTGCGCCCGTGCCCAACCGGGTCGGCCTCTACAGCCAACTCCACAACTTGCGCAGCCACTCGGGCGGGACCCGGCGGGGAGGGCAGTAGTGCTGGCGCAGATGGCTCATCGGGGACCTCCTTGCGTGTCAGCCGGCGTCGGATGTGCCGGTTCCACGCGTTGACCGTTGACATATGCAACGCCGTCTACCACCTCAATCAGCATCTCGCCCCAACGGCTGCCCCACACGTAGCGGAGCACGCCTTCGGTGGCGAGGGGCAGGTCAGCCTGCGGTGGCAGTTCCGACCGCAGCACGACTTCTTGCAGCAGCGGGGCGTCCATGAAGTAATAGTACTGTATAAAACAACAGTCGTGCGCAGTCGGTTTCAGTAGGAGATCCGATGTCGCGTCGCCCGCATGCAAAGTGGGATCCGTCATGACGGAGTGAGGGAGGGGATCTTTCGCTAGCCACGGGCGCTTCAGATCGCGACCAGGCTCGCGATCCTGATGCCCCCATGCGGAGGATTGCCCGGTCGCCGGACGTCATCGCAGAATCGCCGCCCGCTTGCGCAGGCGAGCAGGGAGGAGAAAACAACGATGTCTATCGACTGGCAGACCTACGCGCGCGGGCTCTTCGAGGACGCGACCCGCCTGTACCGCCTCAATGGGGACGGCGAGCTGTCCCAGCTTGCGGTCGAAGCCTGGAGCCTGAAGGAGGCGCTGAGCACGCCGTGGGAGCTGCAGGTGAGCACGCTGTCGCCACGGGCCGACCTGGACATCCACGCCATGCTTGGCCGCCGCCTCGACCTGCACACCCGCCTGGCCGATGGCCGGGAGCACAGCCGCAGCGGCCTCGTCTTCAACGTGCGCGCTGCCGAAGCCGACGGCGGCCTGGCGCGCTACCGGCTCGTCGTGAAGCCCTGGCCCGCCCTGATGGCCGGCAGCCTGCGCAGCCGCGTCTGGCAGGACCGCCCGCTCATCGAGATCGTCGAGAGCGTGTTCGACGCCTATGCCGTCTACGCCGCCTGGCGCTGGGCCGACGACATCGCCGCACACCTCGAAGCCGCTCCCCATGCCGGCGTGCGCCCCTACACCGTGCAGTTCCGCGAGACCGACCTCGCGTTCGTGACCCGCCTGCTCGCCGAAGCTGGCATCGCCTGGCGCATCGAGCCCCACGACGCGGCGCCCCTGGGCCATCGCGTGGTGCTCTTTGCCGACAGCGCCCGTGACAGCAGTTGCCCCGAAGACGCCGCCAGCGCCAGCGCCCTCGGGGGCCTCGGCATCCGCTTCCACCGCGCCGGCGCCGTCGAGGCGCAGGATGCCATCCAGGCCTTCGGCGCCCAGCGCCGGCTGCCCCAGGCCACGCACACCGTGCTCGCCTGGGACGGCGTGGGCAAGCGCGCCCACGGTGCCGAGATGCCCACCGCCGCGGCCTATGGCGGCCCGCACGCGCCACGGCTGGAGGGCTACGAGCACGGCGCCAACTTCGCCACCCTCGCCGATGTCGACCGCGCCGCCCGGCTGCTGCAAGAGGCCGAAGAGGCGCGCCACAAGCGCTGGTTCGGCCGCGGCACCGTGCGCACCTTTGGCCCCGGCAGCACCTTTGCCCTCACCGGCAGCCCGCTCGATGCCCTCGGAGCTCTCGGCGCCGACGATACCCAGCGCCGCTTCCTGCTCACCGAAGTCGTCCACGCCGGCATCAACAACCTGCCCAAGGCGCTCGGCGCCGAAGTCGCCCGCGAGGCGCTCGCTGAGTGGGTGGACGATGAACTGCGCCGCCAGGCCGCCGAGGGCGGCTACGCCAACCGCTTCGAGGCCATCCGCGCCCACGTGCCCTGGCGCCCGGTGGGCGACGACGGCGCGCGATTGCATCCGCGCCCCACGGCTCCCGGCATGCTGCTGGCCACCGTGGTCGGCCCCGACGGGCAAGACGCGCCCGAGCCCGGGCGCGAGATCCACACCGACCGGCTCGGCCGCGTGCGCATCCGCTTCCACTTCCAAAAGCAAGACCAGGGGCCTGCCACCCGCGCCTCGATCTGGGTGCGCGTGCTGCGCAGCTTTGCCGGCGCCGGCATCGGCGTGCAGTTCACTCCGCGCATCGGCCAGGAGGTGTTGGTCGACTTCCTGGATGGCGACATCGAACGCCCCGTGGTCGTGGCCACGCTCTACCACGGTCGCGGTGAAGGCGGCGTGCCGGCCACGCCCGGTGGGCGGGCCGCGAGCGCCGACACCGCCGTGTTCGACCACGGCAGCGACCATCGCCCGAGCGGGCAGGGCAACACCACCGACGGGCACGGCCCGGCTTGGCACGGCGCCGCCGAGGGCGCACACGGGCACGCCGGGGCGCTGTCGGGCATCAAGACCCGAGAGTTCGGGGGCACCGGCCACAATCAGCTCGTCTTCGATGACAGCGACGCGCAGCTGCGCGTGCAGCTGGCCACCACCCAGCACGGCACCCAGCTCAACCTGGGCCACCTCGTGCACCAGGCCGACAACCGGCGCGGGAGTTTCCGCGGCGAGGGCTTCGAGCTGCGCACCGACGCCGCCGGCGCCGTGCGCGCCGGGCGGGGCCTCCTGCTCACCACCTATACCCTCCAGCCCGGCGAACCCGCGGGCGACAACGCCGCCGGGCTGGCGCTGGCCAAGCAGATGCTGCACCTGGCCGAGGTCATGAGCGGCGCGGCGGACACGCACCAGACGGTGCGGCTGGCGGGCGTGGTCGGCAGCGTGAAGGCCGGGCAAAGCGCCCTCGACCCGCAGGCCGCGCCGCTCAAGGCGCTGCAGCGCGTGCTCGGCAGCATGGTTGATGCGCGCGACGAGGCGCAGGCCGCGGCCGACGCAGCCGAGCGGCTTCCGGCGGGCGATGACCGTGTGCCGCACACGGGCGAGCCCATGCTGGCGGTGACTGCAAGAGCAGGGCTGGCCATCGTGGCCGGGCAAGCCGTGCAACTGGCGGCGGGCGAAGGCATCACGCTGGCCAGCGGCGAAGACACGCAATGGGCCGTGGGCGGTGCTGCGAGGGTCCACGCCGGTCAGGCCATCGGTGTGCTCGGCGGGGCGGTGAAGCCGGGCGAACAGGCGGCGGGCACCGGGCTCACGATGATCGCCGCGCAAGGCGATGTGCAAATGCAGGCGCAGTCCGGCCGCATGCAGGTGGCGGCGAAGGATCAGGTGGTGGTGCAAAGCGCGAACGCGCACATCGACTGGGCGGCGGCCAAGAAGATCACCCTCGCCACGGCCGGCGGGGCCAGCGTGGTGATCGAGGGCGGCAACATCACCGTGCAGTGCCCGGGCACGCTCACGGTGAAGGCGGGGATGAAGAGCTTCGCGGGGCCGCAGGGGGTGAGCAGCGCGTTCCCCAGCCTTCCCAAGGTGCCCATGCCCGAGCGGGAACTGAAGTTCAACCTGGTGCTCACCGATGCACCGGGTCCGCAAGGCCACCCTTTGGCATACACCCCCTGGAAGATTGCACGTGGCAATCAACCACCGCAAGGCTTGGGGATGGTCGATGACAATCAGCTCATCGCGTCGGGCACCACTGATGGACAGGGCCGGCTCAACCTGGATGCAGGCCAGGAGCAGGAGGTCGCGCGGGCGTACTGCCAGCAACCGAACAGCATCTGGCTCGTCCACCCCGGCCACGCGGTTCGTCTCAGCGTGGCGGCGCAAGCCGCTGACTGGACACACGACGACAAGTTGCGCCATGCACTGAGCGCCTCCGATTTCAGCGGCGACCTTCATGCGAGCCGCTACTCGGATGGGATCGAGAACCAGATCCGCTACGCCAAGAGCATCGTCGACGTGCGTGGCGAAGGCCAGCTGCCCGCCAAGCTCAAAGGGCAGTGAGGCAACAATCCACCAGGGGCGCAATCAGGTGACCAACAAGACAATTCACCAGATCGTGGATTCCAACGGCCAGTGTGTGGCCGAGGCGCGATCGGCTTACGACTGGTTCATTGGCGACGGCACGGACCCGGTGGTCGAGGGCAATGCGAATCTCGCCTGGGGCCCGATGTACTGCCTGCCGATACCGGGCAACAAGGTGGAGTTCTTCACCACCGGGAAGGCCTATTTCGAACGAGTTGCGGCAGCCATCGCCGAAGCCCAGTCCTCGGTGTTCATCACGGGCTGGCAGGTGAACTACGACGTCGAGCTGAGCGGCGGGCGCACGCTGCTGCACTGCTTGGCGGCGGCCGTGCGCGGCGGGGCGAATGTGTACGTCATGCCGTGGCTGGCGCCACCCGGGCCGGTCGATACAGGCTACCTGCCCACGCTGCTGGCGGTGTTCCATCTGAATGCACTGCCGGGTGCCAAGGGCAAGGCCTACTGCCTGCCCGCTCCGGCGCAGAGCGACCAGGAAACGCTGGGGGTGGCGTTCTCGCATCATCAGAAGCTCGTGGTGATCGACAACGAGCGTGCCTTCACGGGCGGCATGGACTTGGCGTATGGCCGACGCGACGACGCACAGTTCAGCTTGAAGTCGCAGGGCCGCACGCACAACGAGTTCTACAGCTCGTGCGTGCCGGCCATCAAGAAGCTCTCTCGCGCAGAGATGGAAGACTGCGTCACTCCCGCCGAACTGCTGGCTGCAGCGTTCACGCAAGGCGCGGCCCGCTCGGTGGCCACGTTTGCGACGTCGCCGTCCGAGGGGGTGCTGGCCCGCACGCTGGATCTCAAGGACACGGCGAGCGGCCGGGCCCAGGAGATCGCCGGCGCCGCGCAGGACTGGTGGAACAACGTCAACCTCCTGCAAGACTTCACGAACGCCGTGCAGGACAAGGTGATGGACGGCGCGCAGTCCATCAGCCGTTGGGCCTGGTCGCAGCTGGACGAGAGCCTGCGCGCACGCATAGCCGGGCTGCACGAGACGGGTGCCGCCAATGCGGCCAATGTGCCGTCGGCACTGGTAGCCTGGCTCTCGGGGGGTGATCTGTCCCGTTTGCCGCCGACGATGCAGCAAGAGATTGGCCAGGCGATCCATGCGCTGGTGTTCGGTGTGGTGTCGGCCACGAACGCCAGGCTCTCGTCGTCATCCGGCAAGCCGCAGCACTACGCCCGCTTGTTCGAGAAGGTGAGGTGCGTTCCGGCAGGCGCTCAGGTGCGCGATGGCGACGTGCAGCCGCGCATGCCCTGGCAGGACGTGCAGTGCCAGATCGAGGGCCCGGCCGTGTTCGAGCTGGCGCGCAACTTCTCGCAGCGCTGGAACTCGGTGGCGAAGCTGTATGAAACCTCGTTCAAGCGTGCGCATGCGGCGGCCAGCACGATTCTTCAGGCGGTCGGGGCGAGGCTGCCCGCAGCGCCCAAGGCGCCGCGAATTGCCGAGGCCCACCAGCCCAAGGCGCCCGCGCCGAAGTGCGGAGGCCAGTGCGTGCAGGTTTTGCGCAGCGCGCCAGCCAAGCTGCTAAAAGACGAAGCCAAGGCGGCCGGGGAGCAGGCCAGCACCGCAGGCGAGGCGCAGAACAACTGCCTCAAGGCGATGGTGAAGGCCATACGCGGCGCGCAGCACTTCATCTACATCGAGGGCCAGTTCTTCCAGACCGACCACGGTGAGTTTGGCGAAACGAGTGCCATGCATTCGGGGCCGATGTCGATGCTGCTCAACCTGAGCGCGCAGCCCGAGTTCGTGCGCTACCAGGAGATGCTGGAGATCAAGGGAGCCACCGATGCGAGGGACATCCTGCGCCGCCTGCGCTGGGCCAAGGTGGACGACGTGCTGCGCGAAGTTCGCGGTCAGCAGTTCATGCACGACCTGAACACGGTGCTGAAGAACGCGGCCACGGTGGAGGCGATGCGGCTGCTGGGCAAGCCCCAGCAGCGCGTGTCCAACCCGATCGGGCGCGAACTGGTGCGCCGCATCCGGCGCGCCCTCAACGACGAGCTGCCGTTCCATGTGTACCTGGTGGTGCCGGTGCATCCGGAAGGCACGCTGGATACGCTGAACATCATGACGCAGGTGCACCTGACCATGCACTCGCTGGTGTTCGGCGATCACAGCCTGGTCAATGGCGTGCGGCGGGCGATCCTGGCGGCGCGGTACCGCAAGGAGCGCAAGATGCCGGCGCAGGAGGCGCAGGCAATGGCGATGCGGTTGCCGGTGGACAAGCTCGAGCGTGAGGTGCCGAACGAATGGCAGCAATACCTGACGCTGCTGAACCTGCGCAACTGGGACACGATTGGCGGCAAGCCGGTGACGGAGCAGGTATACGTGCACAGCAAGCTGCTGATTGCCGATGACCGCGTGGCCGTGCTGGGCAGCGCCAACATCAACGACCGCAGCATGCTGGGAGATCGCGACTCGGAGCTGGCCGTGATCGTGACCGATGCGGAGCGCAAGCTGGTTAAGCTCAATGGGGTGCATCCGGTGCCGGTGGGCGCGTCGATACATCAGCTGCGCCGCGATCTGTGGGAGAAGCTGTTTGGGTTGAAGAGCCGGGATCGGGCGGCTTCATCGGTGGGCAGCGCTGCGATCATGGAAGGGCCGGCGGCACCGGCAACCTGGCGGGCGATTCAGCGGGTGGCGACGAAGAACGCTGAGGCCTACGAAGAATCGTTCTGGTTCATACCGAGGTCTCTGGCGCATCCTTCCATCCAGCCCAAGGAGGCGGCTGACCCGGACGAGGACGGCCCTCCGGGATCGATCTGGCCGACGTGGAAGTACACGACGTACCTCGATCACGACAAAGGCGGTAGCTTGCTGTACCGCATGCCATTTGACCCGCTGTTCTGGCGCGCGGCAACGAAGGCCGACGTGGTGAACAGCTGGAACGTGCCCAAGGACACGGCAGTTCAGCAACTGGCGCCGATGACCTCGCCGAGAAAGGTCCAAGGCTTCATCGTGGCGCTGCCTACCCGGTGGACGCGGCGCGAAAACAACCTCTCGATACGCACGCACATCCGTGCGCTAGCGGGCCTGGAGGGCATGCCGCGCTCTGGAGGCGATCCCATTCAGCAGGCCGCGATCCGCACAAGCGGCGGCCAGAAACCGGTGTGAGCAACATGACGGAAAAGTGGACTGTGAGTAGGTCGAACCGCAGCGCCCTTGTCGGCATCCTCTGCGTCCTGGCGTGCGGGCTCGGGGCGTGCAACCCCAGCGCATCGGCCAGCGCGGCACCCAACCGGCCGGGCGCCGAGGAGCTTCGGCGCGCTCTGCATGCGGGCCACGCGACGCCCAAGGGCCGGCGTCAGGAGTGTCTGGCCCGGCTGGTGTTTGACCTGTCTGGCGACATCGAGTGGGGCATCAGCAAGCCCGGCCTGTGGAGCGGCGACAAGTTCCGCTTCACGGCGACGCTGCCCGACGGGCAGGACCACGCGGGCATGGGCTATGTCTCGCTGGTCGTGCTTGCGCCCGCCGACTGGTCGGACATCGTGGAACTGGTCGAATCGCGGGAAGCGGCAACCCACAACGGCGTGCGTCGCATGAAGGAGGCGATCGAGGTCAAGAAGGGCCGAATCGACGACCTTCAGGAGTTGCTCGACGATCCCAGTAAGAACATCAACGGTGAAGACCTCAGTACGTATCCACAGGGAATCGCCGACTTGAAGCGCGAGATCGCCGACTATGAAGCCCGCATCGTCCGGTCACCGCACCACTCCTTCCGCGTCGACTGGGGCATACCTCAAACCCTGGGCTACCGAGCCGGCTCCGCCTTGTACGCCTTCGTGCTGCGCGATGGCCGCGCCTACAAGTTCATGGGCCTCGGCGGCGAAGGCGCCCCACCCTTCGAAGAGCGCGAGCGCGCCTTCCGCCAGATGCTGCACAACTTCCGCCCGCGCAAGCTCTACGAGATTCCCAAGGAGCCCGGCATCTGCTTCCCCTATGGCTTCGTGGCCTACGATGGCAAGGAGCTCTCGCGCATCGATGTGTCCATGCGCTACAATGACCGTCCGGGCGTGATCTACACCATCTCCTCGGCCGTGGTGGGCGAGCATGGCGTCCCCGGTTCGGAGCCGGCCATGACCCAGGCCACCGCACGCGCGAGCACCGGCATCCTGGCGGGGGCCATCGCGGCCGGGCGCACCGTCAAGACCCTCGGCCCGCGTGCCGTGAAGATTGGTGCGCTGCCCGCGTGGCAAGGCGGCATTGCCATGAACACGGCCGACCCCGGCAAGCCGCCCGTCGCGAGCTACAGCATCTACACCGGCACGGGAGGCTGGCCGCATTCACGTGTGCTGCCCAACATCATCGTGAACCTGCGCAGCTTCACCCGGGAGCAGGAGCCCGACCTGCCTTCCGATCCCCCGCCCTTTGACGAAAGCGTCTCGCGGCTAGATGCGCTGATCCAGAGCATGCGCCTTCGGCCCACGCAACCACTCATGCCGGAACTCGCAGGGTTGGAGGCTGCCGATAAGCGCTGAGCGTGAGGGGGAGGGCTGCGGCGAAGGCGCAATGCATCAGTAGCACTTCGTCCTCTCGTACCGCTCGTGCCGTTGCGAGGGAGATTGCCTATTCAACGAGCAGTGCACCGGCTTGCAAGCAATGGCGCGGACTTGCGAGCGCCCTGCGCAACTTGTTCACACCTTTGTCCACGGAAAACGCGAACATCGCCCGGTGCCTCAACTAGGCCTGACCGATGTCGATCCGAAATGTGTATGCAAGACAGTCCGGCACAGCGTTCCGATCAAAGGCCGCTTTCGATGCGACATGGGCGATGTCCCGCCAAGTGTTGAACGCGTGAGCTGAGGTGGCGGCTCCTTTGA
>CBINBY010000128.1:0-11878 GCA_966248995.1 uncultured Burkholderiales bacterium
GGCATGTCCGTCATGGAGATGAGCCACCGGGGCAAGGAGTTCATCGGCATCCATGCCGAAGCCGAGCAACTGCTGCGCGAACTGATGGGCGTGCCGTCGAACTACAAGGTGCTGTTCCTCCAGGGCGGCGCCATCGGCCAGAACGCCTTCATCCCCATGAACCTGCTGCGCGGCCGCGCCAGCGCCGACTACGTGGACACCGGCGTGTGGTCGCAGAAGTCGATCAAGGAAGCGAAGAAGTACTGCAGCGTCAACGTGGCCGGCACCGGTGTGGCGACGAACTTCACCGCCATCCCGAAGCAGGACACGTGGAAGCTCGATGCGAAAGCCGCCTACGTACACATCTGCAGCAACGAGACCATCGGCGGCGTGCAGTACCACTGGACGCCCGACACCGGACACGTACCGCTGGTGTGCGACATGTCCTCGGAAATCCTGTCGCGCCCGGTGGACGTGAACCGCTACGGCCTCATCTACGCCGGTGCCCAGAAGAACATCGGCCCCGCGGGCCTGACCATCGTGATCGTGCGCGACGACCTCATCGGCCAGGCGCTGCCCATCACGCCCTCGGCCTTCGACCTGAAGGAGCAGGCCGACGCCGATTCCATGCTCAACACCCCGCCCACCTACGCAATCTACATCGCCGGGCTGGTGTTCAAGTGGCTGAAGGCGCAAGGCGGCCTGCCGGCCATGCAGCGGCACAACGAAGCGAAGGCCGCCATGCTGTACGACTACCTCGATTCGACCGGCTTCTACAGCAGCCCCATCGCGCGCGAAGACCGCTCGCTCATGAACGTGCCATTCAAGCTGCGCGAAGAGTCGCTGGACGAGGCCTTCCTCAAGGGCGCGCAGGAGCGCGGCATGGTGCAGCTCAAGGGCCACCGCTCCGTGGGCGGCATGCGCGCATCCATCTACAACGCCATGCCGGTCGAGGGCGTGAAAGCGCTCGTGGCCTACATGAAGGAGTTCGAGCAGCGGCACGGTTGACGACACGGTTGACGCATCGCTGCCGTCCGCGCAGTATCCCGGCGGCGCTATCGCGCCGCATTCCGGAGGAGGCGTACGGATGGATCGGTCGACGATGCATTTCAACGTGCTGGTGCTCAACCCCATCTCGCCTTCCGGGCTGAAGCGCCTGACGCCCGAGCACTACAGCACCGGCAAGGACTTCCCCCAACCCGACGCGGTGCTGGTGCGCTCGGCCGACATGCTGTCGATGGAAATTCCCGCCAGCGTCAAGGCCATCGCGCGTGCCGGCGCGGGCACCGACAACATCCCGGTGCAGGCGATGAGCCAGCGCGGCGTGCCCGTATTCAACGCACCGGGCGCCAATGCCAACGCCGTCAAGGAGCTGGTGCTGGCCGGCATGCTGATGGCCGCGCGCCAGCTGGCCCCCGCGCTGCGCTACGTCGCCGGCCTCGACCCGCAGATGCCCGACATGGAGCGGGCTGTCGAGGAAGGCAAGAAGGCCTACGCCGGCTGCGAGCTCGCCGGCCAGACGCTGGGCATCGTCGGCCTTGGCAAGGTCGGCTGCCTCGTCGCCGACGCGGCCATCAAGCTGGGCATGAGCGTGCTCGGACATGATCCTGAAATTACGGTCGATGCGGCATGGAGCCTGCCCGCGCAGGTGAAGAAGGCGCTGAGCGTTGCCGAGGTGCTGCGGCATGCGAACTTCGTGACGCTGCACGTACCGCTGGTGCCGGCCACGCGTCACCTCGTGAACGCCGACAACATCGGCCTCATGCGACACGGCGCAGTGCTCCTCAATTTCTCGCGCGAGGGCGTGGTGAATGATGCCGCCGTGCTGGCCGCTCTCGACCGGGGCCAACTCGGCTGGTACGTGTGCGACTTCCCTCACCCCGCGATCCACCAGCATCCACGGGTGATCGCACTGCCGCACCTAGGCGCCTCCACGCGAGAGGCGGAGGAGAACTGCGCGGCGATGGTGGTGGACCAGCTGCGCGACTATCTCGAGCACGGCAACGTGGTCAACTCGGTGAACTTTCCCCTGGTCAGCATGGCGCGCGAGTCGGCCTGGCGCGTCGCCATCGCGAACGCCAACGTGCCCAACATGGTGGGGCAAATTTCCACCGCCATGGCGCGTGCCGGGCTCAACATCCACAACATGGTCAACAAGTCGCGCGGCGACGTGGCCTACACGCTGGTGGACGTGGACAGCCCGGTGTCGGCCAACGTGCTCGCCGACATCGGCGCGATCGAAGGGGTGCTGGCGGTCAGGTACCTGCCGCTGCCGGCGTGAGTGGCAGTGTCATGCCGCCTTGGGAAAGGCAATGACGTGATCCATCTCGAGGCGAATGCCGATCGCCTCGTGGATCAGGTGGTTGTGATGTGAAGGCACCATCGAAAGCACCCGCGTGCCGCTGGGCAGCTCCAGCGTGTACAGGATTTCCGCGCCGCGAAAGGCCTTGTGCAGCACGCGCGCGCGCACCGGGCTCGCGTCGTCGTGCACCACGTCGTCGGGCCTGAGCAGCAGGTCCACGCGGCAGCCCGGCGCCACAGGCGAGGCGTCGTGCGCGTAGAGGATCTCGCTGCCGTGCGCCACCTCGCCGATCTCCATGCGCAGCCGGTTGCGCCCGATCACCTCGCCGTCGACGAAGACGCCCTGCCCGATGAAGTCGGCCACGAAGCGGTTGCGCGGGCGGTGGTACAGGTTGTAGGCGCTGTCCAGCTGCTGGATGCGGCCTTCGGCCATCACCGCCACCTCGTCGGCCAGCGCAAAGGCCTCGTGCTGGTCGTGGGTCACGAACACCGCCGTGGTGCCGCTTTGCTTGAGGATGGCGCGTACCTCGGGGGCCAACTGCTCGCGCAGCTCCACGTCGAGGTTGGAAAACGGCTCGTCCAGCAGCATGAGGCGGGGGCCGGGGGCGAGCGCTCGCGCCAGTGCCACGCGCTGCTGCTGGCCGCCCGAAAGCTCATGCGGATAGCGGCGCGCCGCCTGTGCGAGGCCCACGGTCTTCAGCAGCTCGTGCACGCGCGCGCGGTCTGCCGACGTGCCACGCAGCCCGAAGCCGACGTTGCGTTCCACGTCGAGGTGCGGAAAGAGCGCGTAGTCCTGGAACACCATGCCGATGCGCCGCTCCTCCGGGGCCACGTGCACTTCCCGGCTGCTCACCACCGCCCCGTCGATGCGGATGGTGCCCTCGGTCAAGCGCTCGAATCCCCCGATGCAGCGCAACACCGTGGTCTTGCCGCAGCCCGAAGGCCCCAGCAGGCAGCAGATCGACCCGGCGGTCAGCGACAACGTCAGCCCCTGCACCGTAGCGCGAGCGCCATAGCGATGCTGGATGCCCGTAAGGCTGAGGACGGGCGTATGGACAGTGCTCATGGCGTTCTCGAAAGACGTGACCTTACACTGTTCGCGAATCGATCTCATTTGCCATACGCTTGGGCGCACCACGCCGGCCCGAGACGCGCCCGCCGCCTCGCGGCGCCTTTCCATGACGCTTGCCGCCCCTGCCTCCGTCCGCGCCGCCCGCCCGGCCCGGCGCATGCTGCACCTGCCGCGCTGGCTGACGTTGCTGGCGGTCTTCGCCGCCCTGCTGGTCGTGGCGCCGGTCGTCTCGGTCGGCAGCAACGTGTTCCGTGGCGGCACCGGCTCCACCTGGGCGCACCTGGCCGCCACGGTGCTGCCGGAGTACATCGCCACCACCTTGTGGCTGTGCCTCGGGGTCGGCGTCGCCTCAACCCTGCTGGGCGTCGGCGCGGCGTGGCTGGTCACCCATTTCGACTTTCCGCTGCGGCGCACCTTCGAATGGGCACTGGTCCTGCCCCTGGCGATGCCGGCCTATGTGATGGCCTACTCCTACACCGACCTGCTGCAGTACGCGGGGCCCGTGCAGGGCTGGCTGCGCGAGACCTTCGGCTGGACGCGCGCCGATTACTGGTTTCCCGACGTGCGCAGCGTCGAAGGCGCGATGGTCATGTTCGGCGGCGTGCTCTACCCCTACGTCTACATGCTCACGCGCGCCGCCTTCCTGGAGCGCGGCAGCGGCGTGCTGGAGGCGGGGCGCTCGCTGGGCCTCAGCCCCTGGCGGAACTTCCTGCGTGTCTCGCTGCCCATGGCACGGCCGGCCATCATCGCCGGCGTGGCCCTCGTGCTCATGGAGACGCTGGCCGATTACGGCACCGTGTCGTACTTCGCGGTGCAGACCTTCACCACGGGCATCTACCGCGCGTGGTTCTCGCTGGGCGACCGCGTGGCCGCCGCGCAGCTCTCCATGTGCCTGCTGGGCTTCGTGGTGCTCGTGCTCACGCTGGAGCGGCTCTCGCGCGGCCGTGCGCGCTTCCATGGCACGGGGTCGCGCCGGCATGCGCAGCGCGGCGCCGCGCTGCGCGGAGGGCGCGCCCTGCTCGCGATCGCGGGGTGCCTGGTGCCGCTGGCGATCGGCTTCCTGCTGCCCGCTGGCGTGCTGCTGCGCATGGCGCTGCAGGAAGGCGATGCGCAGTTCGGCCCCCGCTTCGTGGATCTCGCCCGCAACAGCTTCACGCTGGCTTCGGTCACCGCCGTGCTGGCGGTGCTGCTCGCGCTGCTGATCGCCTACGCCCGGCGGCTCGATCCGGGCCCGCCCACGCGCGCGGCGCACTGGTCGGCGGGCATGGGGTACACGGTGCCAGGCTCGGTGATCGCGGTGGGCCTGCTCATCCCGCTGGCCCAGTTCGACAACGCCCTGGCGCTTTGGCTGCGCGCGAATCTCGGCTGGAACACCGGCCTGCTGTTGACCGGCGGCATCGCCGCGCTGGTCTACGCCTACCTGGTGCGCTTCCTCACCGCCGCGCTGCACACTGTGGATTCCGCCTTGCTGCGGGTTACGCCGCACATGGACGATGCAGCTCGCAGCCTGGGACTCAGCCCCGCGCGCACGCTGCGGCGGGTGCATCTGCCGCTGCTGCGGCGAGGGCTGCTAACGGCGGGGCTGCTGGTCTTCATCGACGTGATGAAGGAGCTGCCCGCCACGTTGGTGATGCGGCCGTTCAACTTCGACACGCTGGCCACCCAGGCCTACACGCTGGCGTCTGACGAGCGGCTCGCCGAAGCCTCCACTGCCGCCTTGGCCATCGTCGCCGTGGGCCTGCTCCCGATGATCGTGTTATGCCGGCAGATCGCCCGGGAGCGACACTGACTGGCCCCTGGCGCCGTTGGGGCCCCTTACCCCTTTCGGGCTCTGAGCTTGTCGAAGCCCCGCCGCACATCTCCTGGGCCGCAGCCCCACGAACAGCGAGCTTTCGACCTCTCAGCTCTCAACGCCAGCCGGCGCGGTCGTACACCTTCTGTGCTTGCACGGTGCTCGCCGCCAGCTGGCCGATGGGCAGCGTGTCGGCACGGAAGTCGCCCAGCGCCTCCAGGGCCGGGTTGGAGACCCTGGCGCTCTTCACCACCGGCCACTCGTTGTTGCCGTTGGCGAAGTAGACCTGGGCCTCGTCGCTGGCCAGGTACTCCAGGAACTTCACGGCCGCCTCGCGGTTCGGCGCGGTCTTCACGACCCCGGCACCCGAGACGTTCACGTGCGTGCCCCAGGTCTTCTGGTTCGGCCACACCACGGTGAGCTTCTTCATCACCTCCTGGTCCTCGGGCTTGCTCGAACGCATCAACCGCGCAACGTAGTAGCTGTTGGACACCGCCACGCCGCATTCGCCGGCAGCCACCGCCTTGAGCTGGTCGGTATCGCCGCCCTTGGGGGCGCGAGCGAAATTCGCGACCACGCCCTTGGCCCATTCCTCAGCCTTGGCCTCGCCGTCGTGCGCGATCATGGCCGCACCCAGCGACAGGTTGTACGGATGCGAGCCGGAGCGCACGCAGATCTGGCCCTTCAGGCGCGGATTGGCAAGATCCTCATAGGTCTGCACCCACTCGGGCTTGACCGTCACCTTGTTGATGGCGATGACCCGCGCGCGGGTGGAGAAGGCCACCCAGGTAGGCGTGCGCAGAGTGGCCGGCACGCGCGCCTCCAGCAACTTGGAGTTGTGCGGCTGGAACAGGCCGGCCTTGTCGGCGATCTCCAGGCGGGCGGCGTCCACGGTGATGAGCACATCGGCCGGGCTGCTGGCGCCTTCGTTCTTGATGCGCTCGACGAGCTCCTCCTCCTTGCCTTCGATGCGATTCACCTTGATGCCGGTCTGCTTGGTGAAGTTGGCGTACAGCGCCTCGTCGGTCTGGTAGTGACGGGCCGAATAGAGGTTGAGTACCTGCTCGGCCTGCGCGACAGACAGCGCGCCCAGCGCGACCAGGGAAGCGGCGACGTGCCGGAGTCGAATCATGGAAGACCTCTCGGGTGTGCGGGAAACGGTGAACCGATAATAACAACAATGATTCTCATTCATTTAACGTCCGCCATGAGCTCGGGAACCGGGGTGGCGCCATGCCAGACTTGCAGCTTTGCTCCTGCACGCCCCCATCCATGCTGACCATCAACAAGCTGATTCCCAAGGGTCGCGGCCTCGCACCAGTGCTGGTCAAGCGAGCCCCGGCTGTCTCGCTCGACTGGGACACCCGGCAGAAGAGCCGCTTCGACGCTCACGACTCGGAAGGCCGTGCGCTCGGCGTCTTCCTGCCCCGCGAGGTGGCCGTGCGCGGCGGCGATGTCCTCGTGGCCGAAGACGGGTCCCTGGTGCGGGTGATCGCCATGCCGCAGCCGGTGCTGGTCGTGCGCCCTTGCGCCCAGCACGGCTCGCCGTCCGACCTGCTGCGCGCGGCCTACCACCTGGGTAACCGCCACATCGCCCTGGAGCTCCACCCCGATCGCCTGCAGCTCGAACCCGACCATGTCCTCGCTGACATGCTGCGGCACATGCACTTGACCGTCACCGAGGAAATCGCGCCCTTCGAGCCGGAAGGCGGCGCCTACGCCATGCACGCCGAAGGTCGCCATGCCGGGCATGCACACGACCATGGGCACGGTCACTCCGAGCACGAGACCCACGGCCACGCGCATCCCCATGGCCATGACGATGGCCATCACGGCCACGGTCACTGATGACGCCCCGTGTCCTGAGGCCAGGGCACGCGCCACCTGTGATCCGCCACATCGAGAGCCAGGGAATGCTGGCGTCGCCAGCACCCGGCGCTACAACCAGCCCAGGCGCTTGAACCGCCGATACAGAAGCGCGCAGGCCACCACGATGAGCCCGAGCGCCACCGGGTAGCCGTACTTCCACTTCAGCTCGGGCATGAAGTCGAAGTTCATGCCCCAGATACCAGCAAAGGCGGTCGCCACCGCGAAGATGCCCGCCCAGGCCGCCAGCTGCTTGGTGGTCTCGGATTCCTCGATGGTGACCATGGACAGATTCACCTGGATTGCCGTGCCGATCGTGTCGCGCAGGGTGTCCAGGGTTCCGTTGATGCGCACCAGGTGGTCGTACACGTCGCGAAAGTACTCGCGGCTGCCTTCGCACACCATGGGCACGCGCCCGCTCCAGAGCTTGCTCACCGATTCCATCAATGGGGCCACGGCATGCTTGAGCGTGGTGATGCGGCCCTTGAGCTCGTACAGCCGCTCGATGTTCTCGCGTGCCGCCCCGCGCACGAAGATGCGAGCCTCGATGCCTTCTAGTTCGTCTTCCAGCGCGTCGATGATCGGGAAGTACCGGTCGACGACGGCGTCCATCACGGCATAGAAGACGAAACCCGATCCGAGGCGCAGCAGATGGGGCTCCTGCTCGGCGCGCGCGCGCACGCCCAGCAGGTTCTGCGAACTGCGATTGCGCACGGACAACACGAAGTTGCGCCCCACGAACATGTGCACCTCGCCCACGCGCAGTTCGTCGGTCGCCGTGAGCTCCACGGTGTGCATTACCGCGAACACCATGGCGCCGTACTCCTCCACCTTGGGCCGCTGATGCCCGTGGCGCGCGTCCTCGACGGCAAGGTCGTGCAGCGAAAACTCCTTCTGCATGACCGCGAGCTCCTCATCGGTCGCGTCGCGCAGGGCCACCCACACGAAGCAATCGGGCCTCCCGACATACTCGCTGATGTCCTCCACCGAGATGTCAGCGAGCTTCTTGCCCTCCTGGTAGGCCACGCAGTTGACGAGCACGACCCTGAGCTCCCGTCCTCAGCGGATGACGCCGCCGCCCCATGCCTGGAGCGCCCTCACCGCGCCGGCGCCCACGGAAGCACCGAAGCGCTTGGCCAACCGCTCGGCGATGTTTTCCTTCGGCGTGTAGTCGACGATCTCCTCGGCCTTGACCACCTCGCGCGCCACGTAGTCGAGGTTGCCGAAGTGATCGGCCAGGCCCATCTTCACCGCCTGCTCGCCGCTCCAGAACAGCCCCGAGAACAGGTCCGGCGACTCGTGCAGGCGCTTGCCGCGCCCTTCCTTCACGGTTCGGATGAACTGGCCGTGGATCTGCTCGATGGTGGACTGCAGGAAGGCGCGGTGCCGCTCGTTCAGGGGCGAGAACGGGTCCATGATGCCCTTGTTCTCCCCTGCGGTGAGCAGGCGGCGCTCGACGCCCAGCTTCTGCATGGCCCCGACGAAGCCGAAGCTGTCGACCAGCACGCCGATGGAGCCCACGATGCTCGCCTTGTCGGTGTAGATCTCGTCGGCGGCGGCGGCGATGTAGTAGGCCCCCGAAGCGCACATCTCCTCCACCACCGCGTAGACCTTCTTCTTGTGCAGCGCCTTCAGCCGCCGGATTTCGTCGTTGATGATGCCGGCCTGCACAGGGCTGCCGCCCGGCGAATTGATGCGCAGCACGATGGCCTGCGCGCTGGACTCCTCGAACGCCGTCTTCAGGGCGCTTACGAGATTTTCGGCGCTGGCTTCCATGTCGTACGCGATTTCGCCGCGCACTTCGATGAGCGCGGTGTGCGGGCCGGACGGTGCCATCGCCGCCCGGCGCGCGCTCACGAAGGACCACAGCAGCAGGAACAGCACCAGCAGCCACAGGATGCGAAAGAACACGCGCCAGCGCCGCTCGCTGCGGCGGTCCCGCAGGTAGTCGCGTGCAAGCTGCTCCACCGCAGAGTCAAACGGCCGCGACATGGCTGCGGAGCCGAGCGGAGCGGTCGCAGGCGAGGGCGAGGGCCCGGAGCCGGGCAGATCGTCTTGGGGGTTCATGGGTACTTTCGAGACGAGGAAGACGCAGTCGGGCTCAGCGGTTCATCGCCGGCGTCGTGTCGCGGGAAGGATACCAATACACCTGTCCGTCGCGCTCCTCAACCCTCAGCGCGGCGAGCCCGCCGCGACCGCAAGGGCCACCGGCGCATCGGCCGCTGGCGGGGTCATAGGCCGCGCCGTGGATCGAGCACAGAATGAACTCCCGCTCGCTGTCTAGGAACTCGCCGGGCTGCCAATCCAGCTCGGCGGGTACGTGCGCGCAGCGGTTGAGATAGGCAACGACACGGCCGTCGAAGCGCAAAGCGAAGGCTCGGGCCGGCTGCCGGAAATGAAGCACATCGAAGACGAACGCGCGGCCACGCTCGGCGAGTTCAGCTGAGGCGCACAGCCACTGCGCTTCGCTGCGGGCCAATCCGTCATCACGCATGACCGATCAGCCACTTATGCAGGTCGGCCACCGAATGCGCCACATGCAAGGGCTGGAATGCCTCGAAGGCGTTGGGCTCGTGGGCACCGTAGCTGACGCCGACGCTCGCCGTGCCGGCATTGGCGGCCAGCTGCAAGTCGTACGTGGTGTCGCCGATCATGAGGGTCCGCCCGGGATCCGCGCCGAACTCTCGCATCAGTTCCAGCAGCATGCGCGGATCCGGCTTGGAGGCCGTCTCATCCGCGGTGCGCGTGCCGTCGAACACGTTCCTGAGCTGCACGCTGCCCAGCGCCTCGTCCAGACCCCGGCGTGACTTGCCCGTGGCGACGCCCAGCCAATGGTGCCGGGCCTTCAGCGCCTGCAGCATGTCGAGCGCGCCGTCGAACAGCACCACCTCGTGCTGCTGCGCGAAGTAATGGTGCCGGTAGCGCTGTGCCAGTTCGGGATAGCGTTCGGCCCGCAACCCCGGGGCGGCGTGTGCCAGCGCTTCGGCAAGCCCCAAACCGATCACATGGGCGGCATCGCCGTCGCTGGGCACCGGCGTGCCGAGGTCGGCGCACGCGGCCTGGATGCAGCGCGTGATGAGCCGCGTGGAGTCGAAGAGCGTGCCGTCCCAGTCGAAGACGATCAGATCGAAACGTTGAGGTCGGTCATTCACGGCAAGGCTTCCAGCAGGGCCGCGCACTCTGGCGGCAGCGGCGATTCCAGCTCCAGCGTCTGACCGCTGGCGGGATGCATGAAGCGCAGACGGCGCGCGTGCAGAAACATGCGGTCGAAGCGACAGCCCGGCACGGCGTCGCCGCGGGCCAGCGCCTTGTTCAGGGCGAAGTCGCCGTACTTGTCGTCACCGGCAATCGGGTGGCCTTCATGGGCCAGATGCACGCGGATCTGATGCGTGCGGCCGGTCTTGATGGTCACGTCCAGCAAGGTGAAGGCGGCATGCGCCTTCACCACCTGGACGAGTGTGATCGACCGCCGGCCTTCATCGCCTTGCACGACCCGCACCCGCCGCTCGCCCTCGGGGCTGAGGTACTTGTGCAACGGCACATCGATCACCTTCCGTGACGGGGACCAGGCGCCGGTTACCAGCGCCGCGTACGTCTTGCCGGTGTCGCGCTGTCGAAACTGGTCCTGCAGCGCGGTGAGCGCCGAACGCTTCTTGGCCACGAGCAGCAAGCCCGACGTCTCCTTGTCCAGCCGGTGCACGAGCTCCAGCATCCGCGCCTGCGGACGCGCCCGGCGCAGCTGCTCGATCACGCCAAAGCTCACACCGCTGCCCCCATGCACCGCCACGCCGGCCGGCTTGTCCACTGCCAGCAGATGGTCATCCTCGTAGACCACGGGAAACTCGCGCGCCGGCACGGCAGCCGCCTCGGGCCGCTCGGCAATGCGCACGGGCGGCAACCGCACCTCGTCTCCGATCGCCAGGCGAGTGTCGGCAGAGGCACGGCCCTTGTTGACGCGCACCTCCCCCGAGCGAATCACCCGGTACACATGGGTCTTGGGCACGCCCTTGAGCAGCTTGACGAGGAAGTTGTCCAGTCGCTGTCCTTCGGAAGCCTCGTCAACCTGCACGCGAGTGACGACTAGCGTGGCAGGAGGCACGCTCTGCGCCCGGGGGGCTGGGGTTGCCTTTGTGCCGGCCGCCACTTTGACCCCTATAATGCGTTGCACCACGTTTGAAGCGTAAGTGATTGATTTTCCTGAGTTTACTCGGGCACTTGCTCCCAGGCGTGGCGGCCGGCAACCTGAGTGGGCCCGGCCACAGGTGATGCAACGCCCCCGGCGAGCGGCGGGTCACGTCCCCCGAGTGACGCGGCAGCCAGCCACCGGCGGCGGCAGAGCAACGTAGAAAGAACCACAAGGCCCTTGGGCCCCGAGACAAAAGGTTTCAGGCAGAAGACGCGCAGGTCCAGGCCTTCACGCCCGCACTCCCCGCCCCTTCTGCCCGCGTCCAGCGATCGCGAATGTCGTCCGCAATCTCCCCCTCCGCTCGCGTTGAGCGCTCGGCCTGGCCGGCCCTTTCGGCCCGGGTCGATGCGCATGCGCGTACGGTGGCTGCAGCTTGCCGGACACCGCCGCCCCGCGCGGCCGCGCCCTTGCCCATCAGGCGAGCTTGCGCGGCGTTGCGGGCGGCGCTTGCACTCTTGGCTGCCACGCACGCGCCAACGCTGCCTGCCTGATCTCCAAAGTGATCGGCAGGCAGTCCAGGGCGATTCCTTCTTCGGTTCTCCACGTTTCTCGTGCATCGATGAGTCGCCCCGGTCACACGGCGGCGGCGTGACAGGCTCGCCACGTTGGCCGCGGCGGGCAAAGGAGTGCACATGAAACGCATGCTGATCAACGCGACGCAGCCGGAGGAGCGGCGCCTCGC
>CBINBY010000129.1:0-11720 GCA_966248995.1 uncultured Burkholderiales bacterium
TCATCTTGGCTCCATTCTCAATCGAAGGAGCCTCCTCAAAATCCGGGGCGGTTCATGCTCGAGTTCGTCGGTTGTACGAACCCCGATGCCGGTTGGCTTGACGGCGTGCTCATGCTCGCCGCACGACACGTCAATGTGCTGTGCGATGTATGCGAACGGCTCTGGGCCCAGAGCGGCGTCGATCACGCAGTCGAGCGGGAAGTTCTCAAGGGACTTGTGGCAGCGGCCAGTGATATTAATCGCCAAGAGGCAATCAGAGCTCGCTTGATCCGGTGGGCAGGCTTCATTCACCCGCTCGGCGAACACGAGCGAGATCCAACGAGGGACAACGCACCGGCGTTGGGCGCGCGTGCGGTTGCGCTGGTGCCTTCTGTCGATCAAGCGACCGACGTCGGCGGGGGGATCTCGTTGACACGGGTTGAGGACCAGCGCCTTGTGCGTCTGGGTCGCCTTGCCCTGGCGGTCGTCTCGTTCTGCGATCGGCGCTTCTTCTATCCGATACTGGTGACGAGCCTCGCGGCCGATGCGGTGATGGCCAGCTCGCGGTCGACGGTGGTGCACTGGATCATCGCCTCGAGTCGGCAGCCGCTCGCCGACGTCGTACAGGCGACGCTCGGGACACTCACCGGACTGTCAGCGACCGAGGCCAGCCGCGTCGAACGCAGGCTGGTGCGCGCGCTCGCGGCGCCGAACCTGGCCGAGCAGTTGCGAGCGCTGGATGCCCAGGCTCCCCCTACGCAGGTCGACGACCGCTACGCCCGAGTCTTCCGCACGCCGACCAGTCAGGACCTCCCGCAATACCTAGTGGATCCCGAGGTCCCGCCTCACCTGCAACTCGCCAAGGCAAAGGTCGCCGCCTCGGATCCCGATATCACCTTCCCGCCGGCGTTCGTCCAGCAGGTGCAGGCGGCGGTGATCTCCTTCAATGCCCGTTCCCGCAGGCAGGGCTTGTGGACGGCCGAGGCCGACGACAGCTGGGAGTCCTTCGAGCCGATTCTTTGCCGAGTCGACCCCGATCTGCTCTTGGCAAAGATCCTCGAGTTCGTCAATGACATCTCCGAGCGCACGGGCGAGCGCCTGTACGCGTGGGTCTTCTCCGCCGACAGCCTAGCCGTCTTGCTGGGCAGTACGGAGATCGCAGTGGTACGCCAGGCATGGGAGGCGCTGAACTCCCGCGCGACGGAAGAAGACGAGCACGGACGCTTTGCCGAGGCGATGCTGCTGTGCATGTTGCTTTCGCACGCTGCGCCCATCGAACAGGTCGACATGATGATCTCGCGCCCCGAAGGTGCCCCTCTGCTGGCCAGGGCCGCCACCCGATTCAGACCGTTGGGCTCCCTCGAGGAGCAACGCTCGATTGCCGCGCGCATTGACGAATCGAGCCACGCCCTGACCGCCGCGCTGTGGTTCGCGAGCGGACAGTCGGGGTTGGATGACGCGGTGTGGCTCGAGCCGGTGCGTCGAGGACTGGCATCGGCTTCTACGGTCGACCGCGGGCTCGCTTTGCAGATTGCCTCCAACCTGTCTTCGCAGGTTCAAGCGCAATTGGTCGATGTCGTGAACGTGAGGTCCCCACAAGCCTGCGCCCTGGAGAAGTTGTACGGGACACGGCTGTTGTTGGATCACGCCGAAGGGCCGGTTCTTTCGGTGCTGGCGCGGTGTGGGTTGAGCGAGTGCTGTCACCTTGCCGGCCGGCCTGATACGCGCCGCCGCGCAGAGATATTGCAGGCCTTCGCGGGTCTGGTCCTCGACTGGCTCCGCAGGCGTATCCGCCCCGCATCGGCTACGCCGACCTCCTTGCCCGTCACCGTTGGCGACCCGCAGACCTCCGATCACCCGTGGGCGGGTGTGTCGGTCGACTGGTCCGAACAAGACAACTCGGTTTCCTTCCGAAGCGAGATGTCGATTTGGGGCGGCTTGCCCCCTGGCGAGCAGGACGAGTTCGCGCGGGCATTCGGAGGGAGTGACAAACGCTCCGCAGAACTCCAGGCTGCGCTTCAGTCGGCGTTGGAGACGGCTCAGCAAGAAGGCGACTGGGGGTTCGCGTCGTTCTGGTCGGACGACACTCTGACGGGCCTCGTCGAGGCCGAGGCGACCTTCCTCCAGGAGGTCGAGGCGCTGTTGAGAGAGGCGGTGGCTCGCCAGACGCTGTACGCCGTGTTGCCGTTCGCGACCGCGTTGTGCCGATCCTTGCTGCCGAGTCGCTCGACCGACGCCTTGCGACTCCTGTCCGTGATCGGCGACGAGCGAAGTTTGGTGACCGATGTCGACGGGTGGACCGGCGAGAAGCTGTTCAACGTAGCGTTGTGCAGTGCGCCCGAGTCAGATGAGACTCGCAAGCGGTGGCTGCAGCAACTCGACGATGCCAAGAACGATGCCGAATTGCTCCTGTGCGCCGAACAGCTCGTGGCGGGCGGCAACGGGCCTTGGCTGCAGGCGCTGGCCCAGCGTGAGCTTCAGTCCGACGCTACCTACTACCGTCGCCGCGCGGTTTTGCTGTTGGCAGCGTCCGCCCCCGATGATCATTCCTTCGAGTCCAGCATCGAGCGCAATGGCGCTGAGGCTTGCGGACTCGACGACGTGGTTGCCAGCGCCCGACAGTACCGAGACACCGCGCGACGGATGGCGCACTGGATCGATGAAGGAGTGAAGACGGACAGTGCTCTAACGGCCTACTGTGCGAACCGATTGCTCGTGTCGTGCGTCGATCGCCGGGTGTGGCGGCTCCTTTCGAAGGCCCGCAAGGGCGCTGCAGGCGCCGGTCGCACCCCGATCTTTTTCCGGATCCTCTCCCGCGACGATCTCAAGAACGCGGTCAAGCGCCGCGAGTCCAATGCCCGAAAGACTCTCCTCGGTGTGAAGGTGAGCGAACACGACGCGGCGCCATGGATCGACCTCTAGCTGTCTGCGCTGCCGACATTGGCGTCGCGACCTCGACCTTCACGTTCCGCGCATCCCGGCCATCGCCCGCACTTGCCCACTAGGAAGCGGTCGCCAAGATCGGCTAGACGTTAGGCTGCTCGGGGCTCCGCAGCCGCGAGGGCGAGCGACCGCTTGCTGCCAGTTAGCGTGATTTCGCTCACCCGAGATGACCGGCAGCAACCGCTGCACAGCTGCCCGCGTGAGCCGAGAACGATGCCGCGAACACCAGGCGGATGGTGGTGTTAGAAGGTCAACTGGCCGAGGTAGTTCTAGCAGGCGATCTCACTGTGGGAATGCGCCTCGAGTGCGCGCAGCCACGTCCACTCACTGGCGCTCAGGCCTGTTGGATTCTGTCGGCCGAGAACGACAAACAACGACGATAGGCCATCCCAGTTTGTGGGCTCACCGTACTTTCCTTTGACCGGTCGCGGCGGGTGCTCCGTCAGGTACTTGGCCTTCTCAGCGGCGCTCTTGTAGACATTGCACTTGTTGCACGCGACGGCGAAGTTGTCGGGTGCGTGAGGACCGCCGCGCGAAAAGGCGACTTCATGGTCTATGACGCATCCCAAGTGGTCAAGCAATGGCGCGGAGTCTCGCCGCCACCGAGGATGGTGATACGCAGTCGGAAGTCCGTAGCCCTGTTCGCGGACGAACTCCCCGGCAAGTCGCATCGCAGGGGGAAAGATCGTCGGCCGATGACAGAGTGAGCAGAGCCAGCCACCACGAAAGAGAACTCGGACTTGCACCGGGATCGGAATGCTGCGTCTCGACGGGCGGCTCATGTTGCGGCTCACTTGGCTGGCTATCTGATTCGGGGCAACCTGCTTCTTCGCTAAGGGAGCAACTTCCTACGACGCAAGAAGCCCAGGTGCAGGATGCTCTAAACCACCGCAGGAGCGCATGGGAGAAATGTCCCGGGTCGGTACCGCAGTACCGCCTACAGCGGTTATCAAGCCACGCGCGTGTAGCCGCGCCCGGCGCCACTGCTTGTTCCTGCCAGCGTGCGTGCGCTCACGCAGTCTCCTAGCTGATCTTGAGCTCGCCCGCCACCCGGTTGCGGGCCGGATTTGGGCTCGAATCCAGCACCACAAACGTCCCGAGCCGGCCCTAGAGTTGTCGTCATAGCTCTCGCTCGGAGGTCATCGTGCCGCATACCCCACCTGAAGCATCTTCGGCGCCCATTCATGAAGTGGCGCCGGTCTTTCTGCGCATGCCCAGTGTCGTGCGCATGACGGGCCTCGCCCGGTCGACCATCTACCGGCTGATCGCCGAGAAGGAGTTCCCGAGCCCGGTCCGCATCGGTCCACGTGCGGTAGCCTGGCGCCGCTCGGAGCTCGAGCACTGGAGCGAAACCCGACAGCCGGCCGCGCACTGAGTCGCGGGTCCACCCCGCGCCACCGGGCGCGGATGATCCTCGCCTGCCGGCCCCGATCAGACGGGCAGCGCCAGCTTCAACACCAGCCCCATCAGCAGCAACGCAGCCACCACCCTGCCCCAGCGCCACGTGGTGAAGGAGTAGCGGTGGTTGACCCATAGCGCCCGGTGCAAACGGCGCACCGCGCAAAGCGCAGCCACGGCGGCGACAACCGGTCCCACCAACCCGACCGGCTCGGGCGCCTGCCGGAACACAAGCACCCACAGCAGCGGCCACAGCGCCGCGTCGAGCGCCGCGAGGTAGCGCCGGCCGGGCCAGTAAGGCGCGTCCGGCCGCGGTTCACGAGCAATCACCAGCCACATAGCTTCTCCTGCATGGCGCGAAGGGGTGCCTCCAGCGCATTCCGAGATCCGATCACCTCGTCCTTCGTGGTCCCGCCCGGACCTCCAGCGAAGCGATGACGATCCGGCAAACCTCATCGACAACGGCTCACGTCGCAAAGCAGGAGGCCACGCCACCACCGAACGTTCGACGCGATCGGCAACCGTTCGTAAGAACTGTCGTGCCGGGCCGTCGATCACCGTGCCGCTCCGCATTGAGACGGTCCCGCCTCTCGAATTCGACAAACGCCCTGCCCTGATTTCCGAGGGAGCCGGATTCGACTTGGATCCCTCGGCGTTCGCTGTGCAGTGAGTTGCTGCCCCGCATTCGTCGGTCGCCGTGCGACACCGCCACCGCCGCGCTGAAGCGGCGGCGCCCGGGCACCGTGGAATAAATGGCAGCGGTCCGCCTGAGTGAAACGACGGCGGAACCGCAGCCGTTTATGCCGCGAAAGGCCCAGGCGCCGCGGCGCGCGGCGGTACGGTTCGCACCGCCAGGCGACTGAGGAATGCGGCCTCGCCACAGCCGACGAGGGCTCAGAGACGCGCATCTCGGCCCACGGAGACCCATCCCAGCCCAGTTCCTCCACCACATCCCGAACGCAACGGGACGTTATGGGACAAAAAATGCCGTACGCCACGGTAACTTTCGTGACTAAACGGATACACGAGGCAATGGACAAGGGCGTCCTGCTGCACTGGAATTCGCCCCTAGCGGCCACAGCCGGGGGAACCCACTGCAAAGCCGCCGCTCGTGCGGTCCACGGGTCGAAGTGATCAGTCGGAGCAGGAATGAACACTGATTGCCAACCACCGGCCGAGGTCCCGAAGGCGGTGAGCCCCGTCTCAACGCCGTCCAGTACCCGGTGTGTCGCCAGCATCGATGAACCGGCGCGCCCGCTGGGCGCCAAGCGCGCGGCCCTCCAGCAACGCCGGCAACGAGACCCGCGCGCGCACGCCAGCGCGCGAGCCGCCGACGCCCCTGCAGCGACGTTCGAATCGAGCGACGGCACGGTGGCCTTCGCGCTGCGCGGGTCACCGCAGGGACTCCTGGTCGAACGCACGCAGCTGCCCGTCGTATGAGCCGCCGGCGGACTTCTCCGGCCTGGGGCAGGTGCTGGGCTCGGCGATCAGCGAAGACCCGGCCACCGGCGAGACGACGCTCAAGCTGGACTTCCCGCTGACCAAGATGCCGGGCCGGTCGACGATCCCTCCCACTGGTGGAGAGGGCGACAGCGTCTGCTCCACCGGCACCAGGCTCACGCTGCGCGGCCTGCTGCACTACCTCTGGGACCAGGCCGAGCTGACGCGCTGGCATCCCGGATTTGCTGGGAAGCGAACATGGGCGACAGTGCGAAGGCACCTGCTTCACGCAGCCGAGCACAAGCTCGCCCGCGGCGACGCCCTGCGAGCCCGGCTCTACGTGCCGGAACCGTTCTCGATCGACGAGCGCGACGCGATCAACGCCCGGCGCCTGGCGCAGTGGCAAACCGCCGTGCCTACTCCAGGGAAAGCGCAGCAGCTGATGCTGCTGATCTGCGAGGTCAAGGAGATCGTGCCGGCACGCTACGGCTTCAAGGCAATCGTGAAGCACATGCCCGACCAGGCCTTCGCGATCGACGAGCAGCTCTACAGGCGGCTCGGCCGGCGCTTCGAGGCTGAATTGGCGCTGTGGGGTGCCAGCGACGACATCCACATGGTGATGATCGCCACCTTCGGCGTGAGCAGCACCGGCATTCCGGCGATCCACGAGCTGTGCCTGATGCCCGCGACTCGTCAATGGCTGCCGATCCAGGATGGATTCGAGAAGCAGCTCGTGGACAGGCTCGTTTGCGAGAGCCGCGCGTTCGTGAAGGGCCTGCACTACAACCTCGGGAAGGGAGACAGGATCGCGAGCGCCGCGCTCACCGACTGCGATGGGTCGGCGCCGATGCTCTTCGTCGTTCCCGCGGGCCTCGACGAAGCTGCGATCAATCACGCTACGGGCAACCTGGGCTACATGGCCTGGTTGTGGCACCGGTCCGGCGAGCCGATGCCTCCTTTCCCACCGGCGCGCAGCCGATCCTCCAGGCCGACATTGCCAGCGTGAGCGCAGAGCACGCCCAGGTCGGCCAAGGCCGATGGTCTTCAGCTACGACCGCAGCAACTCCCTCAAGGTGATCTGGTGGTCCACTTCGCCGACTGGCGCCGTCAGCTGCGGAAACGCAGGGCTGCCGGGCGTCCAGAACTCCAGTGACTCCGGGTTCTCCTCGAAGAAGTCCGGATCGGTGGTAACCGCCACCTGCTGAGCACCCGGCTGAAGCCAGAACACGTCGTTGCCCGTCGCTCGATGCGCCTCGCACCCAGGTGGAAGCAGCTTGGCATGGTCAAGCAGCCTGCCCAGGTCTTCGAGGTCGTAAGGCGGCGGCGGTCGGACGCCGACTTCCAGTGCTGACTCGATGGCGTCATCGATGTCGAATGACTCAGGCGGCGGCGCACCCGCCTCATGCTGCAAGTGAGCAACCAGGTTGGCACGCGCCTGATCGCGGCCATCGGCGCCGGCCAGCGCCACTTGGGCGATGCGCTGCGGCATGGACGACAAGATCGGCTGCAGGCGGCCGACCACGGCCGTGAAGAGGTTGATCCGTGCGCGCAGGGCACGGTACACGTCGGTCTCGACCGTTCCCTCGTACATGAGGTTGACGACAGCGATTCGCTCGAAGCGCTGCCCCAATCGGTCGACGCGTCCGATGCGCTGCTCCACCCGCATCGGGTTCCATGGCGTGTCGAAGTTGACCAGCGCACCACAGAACTGGAAGTTCAGGCCCTCGGCAGCCGCATCGGTGCACACCAAGACCTGGGCATCGCCGCTGCGAAAGCGACGCTTGGTCTCCTCGCGCGACAGGTTCTTCCACCGCCCATCCGGCAGCAGCCACTCTCCGCCGCGGCCGGAGTAGCAGAGGATGGAGAAGCCTTCTGTCTTCAGATAGTCACGCAGGTAGTCCAACGTGTCGGTGTATTGGGTGAAGACAATCGCCTGCGGGTATGGGGGCAACAGCGAGTTGTCCATCGCGTGGAAGCTGCCAGCCTGCAGTGCACGCAGCACTTCCACCAGGCGCTTCGCCTTGCTGTCGACGGGCAGCCTGCGCACCTGCGCGAGCAGTTGCTCGATGTCGCCACTCTCTTCAAGGTTCAGGGCCGCAGCCTTCTGGGCGGCGACGGCGTCGTCATCGGCCTGGTCGCCGCTATCGTCTTCGTCGTCTTCCGCGTCCTCGCTCGTGCGCAGCTGGTCGAAGGGCAGGCTTGCCTGGCCGGTCACCAAGGACAGGCGCTCCTCCAATGTCTGGCGCAGCGCATAGAAGCTGGACGCCAGGCGCTTGCGGTAGGTCGTCATCACGAAGCCCACCGCACTGCGCTCGTCCTGCGCCGCATTGTTGTAGGTCGACGAGATGTAGTCCTCAAGCGCGTGGTAGGCGTCGGCCTCGGCCGACGTCATGTCCAGGAATATGTCGACCACCATGCGCGTTGCGATGGGCGAGTCGATCATCCCGCGGCGGTGGTACTCGCGCAGCAGATCGCGGGTGTGCCGCGAGATCAGGCCCGCCACGGGCGTATGCGCTCGCATGATGGCGACGGCGCTGCGCCGCTCCTCGGCCGAGAGTTGACGCCTGGGCGTGGCGGCCGTGTCACGTAACGCCCGCAGCACCTTCTGTGCCTTCAGCTTGCTCTTGCCCACCGTCCGGCGCACCGCCACGTCCAAGGGTACGGGGCCAAACGCATCCTCGGCTGCACGGAACAACCTGGCCAGCATCTCGAAGTCGTCAGGCGACGGGTTGCCATCGCCCGACTTGCGAAAGAACTCCAGGAAGGCGCCCCGCGACCAAGCCGTCGGCATGGCCAACAGCGACAGCAGATCCCACACCTCGACAGGGTGCACCTGCATGGGTGTGGCGGTCAGCAACAGCAGGGCCTGAGTGCGGGCATTCAGCTTCTGCATTAGTTGCAGCAGCAAGTTAGGCGGGCCTTCCTTGGTGGCACCTGGGCTCTTGCGCCGCGCGTGGTGGGCCTCGTCCAGCACGATCAAGTCCCAGGGCTCGGCAGCGTCCAACAACTCGCGCTGCCGATCGCGCCGGCGCATCAGGTGGCTGGACGCGATCACGAAGGGCTCGCGGTGCCACTCGTCGCGAGACACCTCGCGCTCCGTGCGTCCGCGCATCAGCGGCGACGGATACCACTTCAGTACCTTGCCGTCGTACAGCGGCCAGTTGAGGTTGAACTTCTCGCGTAGCTCGTTCTGCCACTGCGTCATCACCGCCTTGGGCGCAAGAATCAGAATGCGCTTTGCGCGGCCAGACAGCCAGGCGTGGCGCAACAGCAAGCCGGCCTCCACGGTCTTGCCCAGGCCCACCTCGTCGGCAATCAACAGCCGCGGCGGCCAATGCCCCACCATCCGTTCAAAGGCTCGCACCTGGTGCGGCCAGGGGATGATGGCACTGGTGGCCTCGGCGATGCGCTCGCCACCCGTCAACTGAGGCGCGCCCCAGATGACGTTCCACACCTGCTTTCGCAACTCGTCGGCGCTTGCCGGCGGCGGCGCGGCCGGCGGTTTGGGGCCGTCGGGTGCCGGCGGATCGATCGGAACACCTTCGCTTCTGGCGCGCTTCAGGCGCTCAGGCTCCTGGTCACCTTCCGGCAGAAAGCGAAGCAGGTCTTCTCGCACGGCCGTCGGCACGTCCAACACGCGCGCGCGCTTGGCTTTGTCGGCCCACAACTGCGCGAATGTGCGTTCCTCGGCCTCGACGTGCTTGGCACCACCGTCCCAATCGCAGAAGACGTGGAAGCTCTCCCAGTTGTGCTGCCAACCATAGGCCGTTTCATTGATGCTGCCGGCAAAGGCCAGCTTGTTGCCGGTCTTGTCTTCGATGACTCCGGCCTTCTCGTGGAAGATCGCGCTGGACGTGACCGCATTGCGGTGCTCGTCGCACGGCACCGCCACCTTGATCTCCAGATATCCCTTCGCCACCATCCAGGCCAGCAGTTCGAGCGCTTCCTTCTCGCCCTGGCTCTTACCCACCAGCGGCATGGCCAGCAGCATGCCGGCGACGGTGTCCTTCAGCGACTGGCCCTGCTCAATGGCCTGCACCTCAGGCTGGCCGAGCGTGCAGCCGACCACCATGCGCACACGCCCCGCGTTGAGCACCAGACCTTCGATGCCGCGGGCCGCGATCGCCAGGGCCATGGCGCTGAAGTAGCCCGTGGTCCGGTCGTAGCGTTGCGCGCAGGCCAGTGCCGTCAGATAGAACTGCCCGATGAGAGAGCCATCATCGGGGTCGTACTTGGTCCGCCAGTCGTAGTCGGTCAGAAGAGGCATTCGTCGTCTCCCTCCGAACGAGCCAGGTATCGGGCCACACGTGGGTTCTTTGATTCATCGGCCAATTGCCAGACCACGGCGTACACCACCTCGACCACGTCCGGCTCGAAAACGCCCGGCAGCTCCGAGCCGTCTTCATGCTCGCTCAGCCAGTCGATGGCGGCGTCGGACTGCATCCACAGCGCAACCTGTTGCAGGTGCGTCAAACTGAGCAGCGTTCCGCTGATGCACTCTTTGACCGTGTCCTCGAAGAGTTCCCAGTCGACGGACTGCTCGCCCTTGACCTGGACGCAGAACTCCTCCCACACGGTGCGCAGCCCAGAGTCCCCGGACAGCGTGGCCGGCATCTTGGCCAACTGGCGCACAGCACGCGCAGCGGCGCGAGCCGCAAGCTCTGTAGCCCACTGGCGGACGACAACGGCTTGAACACTCATGCCGCGGTAGCCTCGTCTTGCCACATCTTAAGCTGCTCGGGCTCGGCCACCTTCTCCGAAAGTGCCAGGCGCCGCAGCTTCTCAAGCGCGTCGAAATCAGCACCAGCACCGGCCGCGGCGTCGGGCAGATCGAGCCCACTCCACTCCTTGCCCACGGGCAGTACCTCCAGCACGGCCTCCAATGCCACCAGGAACCCGGGCTCGTTGGCGAGGCTGTGCTTGGCTAGAAGCTCGTTGGCCGACTCGAGCGAAGTGGAGCGTACCGCACGCGCCAGGTGGTGGAGTGCGTCCATCATCGAATCACGCCCGTCCGGCAGGCCGAGCGAGCCCTTGGCCGCGCGAGTGACGCTGTCCCACATCACCAGGTCTGACGTCTTCTTTTCGGCCAGCTTGCCGACCACGTCGCGGTCGAGGTCAACGCCGCACACCTTGGCCAGGCGGTTGGCTTCGTCGTAGGGGAAGACAGGCGCCTCGAAGGCATCCCAGGCCAGCACGAACCAGCTGGTCAGATTGTCCAGCTCCACGTTGCGCTGAACATGGGTCAACTGATGAAGTCGCCACTCCTTCACTTCGCGACGGGCGACTTCCAGCGCATCTTCCGGCGTCACTGCGTACGGGTCGTACGCCTCCTCGAACATCTCGCTTTGCCGTTTACGCCGGCGGGTCTGCTCCACGTCTTGCCGAGGTGAACCGCGCTTGAGCGGCCAAGCCTGCGAAAACGCTTCTAGGGCTGGCCCGAAGCACGATAGGTACAGATCCACACCGCGGATGCCACCCTGCTGGAATTGGGCGATCTTCGCTCGCACTGCCTGGCGCACCGTCGGCTCAATATCCTCCCAGTAGCGCACTTCGCTGCCTTGGTCATTGCGAGGTCGGCATACGAGGAAGATCGTTGAATTTGCAGCCGACTTGTCCTTGATGTGCATACTGCTCTCGGCCTCGGTGTTGATCGGCCAGGATGCCGAAATCGCGAAGCCCGCGTCGATCAAACCGGTAGTCAACGCGTCCCATGCGCCCGTGGCCTTATGCGTAAACATCAAGGTCATGACGCCGTCGGGCTTCAGCACGCGACGCATCTCGGTGAATATTGCGGCCATCCGCTGCTGGTAGTCGCGCCCCGCCAGTGCCTTAGCCCCCCTTTCACCTCTGAACTTTGACGGATTTGCAACCGCCTCGTTCTCCTTGTTAGTCAACTGCTGTCGGAACAATTCGGGGTAGACATAGCCCACAGTCCGCTTGAGCCAGACATAGAAGAAGTC